>NZ_JBRACL010000006.1:6368-392876 GCF_054906395.1 Anisomitus miae (SeqCode) | reverse complement strand
TCAAGGGTGCAACCATTATCTAGTTAGTTGCGTTTCGTCACCAAGTACTGGGTAGTGCTTATAGAAGAGTTTCACGAAGGAGAATCTCCTGGAAAGAAAAAATCCCGTTTGAAGTTTGGTGAAGGGGAATCTGTGAAAACAGAAAAAGCTTCTGTTGTCAAGAAAGCAGGAAGTGCAACTTCCGTAGCATTGCACCGTGAGATCAGCAAAAATGAAGACGATAATGCGGCGGTAGAAGGTGTCCATAAGTTAGAAGAAAGCGGCGAAGGTGTTTACCGGCTGGAACAGAGAAGTGCCAGACGCAGGAAACAGAGGGCATCCAGAAAAAGAAGCAGACTTGAAAGACAGGAAGAGAAACAGACACAGGCGGCAACCCGTCAGGAGCAGAAGAAACTGAAAAAACAGATTCAGAAGCAACAGATCAAACGGGATTATGCCAAAGCGAAGCGAAGTGAACAGACAGTAGGAACAGCTACAAAAGGTACGATTGATTATATCAAGAAGATTGGCGGCAAAGTCACCAACTTCTTTAAAGAAAACCGGAAGGTGTATATCAGTGTAGCAGTTCTGATCGGATTGATGTTTCTGATCATAATGAATGTCACGTCATGCTCTGTAGTGTTTTTACAAAATGTGATCACTTATACCGGAACCAGTTATCTGTCATCGGATCAGGCAAGGAAATAAAGTATAGTGATGTAAGTAAAGAACAACAGGAGGAAATGTTCAAACAAATCTCTTCTATCGCAGTGAGGAATTATATGACATCCGCCGTAATTGTGATGCAACTTACAAGAGAGGGGAAAGTTAAAGCACAGACGGCAGTAGCAGATGATGTCTTTACTGTAACTGGTCATAAAGGTACTACGATGAGAGAATGGGCTGAATCATATTGTAATGAAAAAAATTTTTAGAATCAGAGTTAGGCACAAGTCACCACAGCCTTTTACAAATTTCAGTTTGTCGGATTGTAAAGATAGAGTCTTACGCAAGGTGAAGGAGAGAAACTTCGATCGTGTTAAGGACGAAGTGCCTTGGTCGTTCAAGGGTGCAACCATTATCTAGTTAGTTGCGTTTCGTCACCAAGTACTGGGTAGTGCTTATAGAAGAGTTTCACAAGATTAAGTAACTTCATTGTAAATCCTTTTGGGGGAAAACTAGATATTGTTATTATTAACAGACCGAGTAGAGAAATTTACTTGGTCTTTTTTGTGGTAAAAGAAAAGGAGATTTGAAATGAAACAACTGTCCATATCTTGGATTGGGCTTTGAATATTGACGAATCCACACCACATCTTCATGAAAGATACGTTTTGATGTTGTTAACCAACGATGTAAAAATATTATCAAAATAGAAGAAGAGAGATTAAAGATCAAAGGAAATTTATTAGATGGAGTTAAGAGTTACGTGTTTATAGGAAAAATGGTGTCATCACGTACTTGGGATTAGTCACCATGCAGAAATTTTTTGCAATAAAGAAATTTCAAGAATTTCTTGAAAGATACAATTTAATTGTGTTAAATTTAATTTAACACAAAAGGAGGATTTATTATGACTATATATAATTTTGAAATAAAAAAACAAAATGGTGAGGAAATCACACTTGAAGCTTTTCGTGGAAAGGTGATTTTGATTGTCAATACAGCTACTAAGTGTGGATTTACTCCACAGTATGCAGCACTTCAGAAAACGTATGAAGAATTTAGAGAACAAGGATTGGAAATTCTTGATTTCCCATGTAACCAGTTTGCAAATCAGGCACCGGGAGAAGATCAGGAAATCCACAATTTTTGTACAGGTCGTTATGGCATTACCTTTCCACAATATCATAAGATTGATGTCAATGGTGAAAATGCTATACCACTGTATAAATGGTTGACTACTAATACAAAATTTGAAGGCTTTAATGGTCCGGGAAAGTTATTACTCATACCAATTGTAAAGAGGATGGATTCAAACTACAAAAATAATGGGAATATTAAATGGAATTTTACAAAATTTCTAATAGGCAGAGATGGTAAAATTGTTGCTCGTTATGAACCGACAGAAAAAATTGATGTTATTAGAGAAAAAATTAAGGAAATCTTGTAATATGTTTAACTATGGTTATTTAACAATCAATACTTTTTCAAATAGTATTAGTTTGAATTTAGGAAAAACTGAGTAGTGTTCTCTACGAAAAACGCCTGATATATTGTTTAAATTATTTTGTTAATGTTGTTCGTGTAGCCTTATGATGTATCTTCGGATCCCAATTATACTTTCACTATTGATGAAAACCGAATTGCATTGGATTTACTCTTTACTGATTTTGGTATATTTAATTGTGCAAAATTAAAAACGGAGGATACTATGGATCAGAAATTTAATGTATTAAAACTTGGGAATCAATTGTGTTTTCCTATATATGTATGTTCAAAGGAAATTATAAAAAAATATAAGCCATTTTTGGATGATATTGGCTTAACATATACTCAATACTCAATACATTACTATGATAGCGATGTGGGAGCATGAGGAATTGTCGGTAAAGGAATTAGGAGAATACTTATTTCTTGATTCAGGTACATTGACACCGGTTCTAAAAACATTAGAGAAAAAAGGATTTCCCTTTCGAAAACGTTCGTCAAAGGACGAAAGAATTCTTGTAATAACACTTTCTGAGAGTGGCAAAGAACTGAGGGAGCAAGTCGTTGAAGTACCATTTAAAATGCAAGATTGTATTTCAATAGATGAGAAGGATGCGGTAGATCTCTATCGCATTCTTCACAAAATAATGAAAAATATCAGTTCTGATAGTAAACGGTAAACATTGAAAAATTTATTTTAAATATCCAAAAATCTATGAAAAACTCTAAAGTTTATGGTATTGAAATCGATTCCATAATAAGAAAGGTGATAGGTACATTGAAGAGAGATATAATTTACTTGGAATAATAAGAATTATCCAAAATGACCTTATTTCTTCAGGATCGAAAAAACTTGTAATAAAATTAAAAAACATAGATTTATAAGAATAATTCTTTTCATTGATTACCATTGAATTATTCTTTTTTTATCCTTAATTTTTTAACTTCTTGGAATTCTAATATCTTTATATTTGGTACTTGAGTTATAAAGTATTAAAATATAATAATAGTAAAATAGGACTTATAAATAATGATACTGTTATCATAATTAAAACCACAAATAGCATTTTCAATTCAGGGTACATTATTGCTCAAATTAAATATGGAGTTCCATGTATCTGGCATTTTCACACTAAATTTTGAAGATAGACTTAATTTATTTGTTTTTAAAATATCATAATTTTTCTTTTGGATTTTTCATTTACATAATTTGTAATTTTGCGATTTAACTGTTTATAGTTTGTATAATTTCAATAACGAGAAAAAATATATTTAAAAGATTATTTTTAAAAAATATATATAGATTTGCAACATTTTTGTATTTTTATCTGTATATAAGATAGAGCGATATGGAAGCTCAATTGAATATACGGAGGTAATTTTGTATGAATAAAAAAAGTATGGTTGCATTAATGTTAGGATTGTGTATTACGGGGTCAATAGGGATAACAGCATTTTCTAATTCTCATAATAATAGTGCATTACTAGCTGGAGTAACTAAATCTATGGTGAAAGTTGGGTATGAGTATGGGATTTGTGGAGGAGACAGTTCTACATGGAGTCCATTTGTTGATCTTGATACATTAGATAGTGTCAAGGCGATAGCAGGTTTTGATATTTTTCTACCAAACGAAATTGAAGGATATGAAAATGTTAGCTATGCTGTGATGATAGACAAATTAATTCAAGTAACTTACAGTGCAGATGAGAATCGTTACATTTGTGTTCGAAAAGGAGTGGGAAACGAAGATATTAGCGGAGATTATAACATCTATAAGGAGCAAAATACAGAGATCATAGATGGGAAAACTGTTACTTTCAAGGGTAATGATGGCATGGTGGGTCTTGCAATTTGGTCAGATAGAGATTACTCTTATTCTATAATGGTATCTGAGATTGATACAAATTTTGTTAAGACGAACATGGGTGTCTCCAAGGAGTTTATGAGTACTTTGATTAAGCAAGTTAAGTAGTTAAATAGGGAGGGATAGTTGCTAGTGGAATTCTTCTTAAGACATGTGTCGTTAAACAATGTTTATATGAAGATCGAGATATTTGCTCAAAAATGGATATATTCGTTCAAATTAGCAGTGAGCTTTCCGTTTTTAAAATCAGTTAGGGATAGATCGGTTTTAAACCAAAGGGCTGAGAGATATATGGCTGTTTATGGTAATGCAATATTGAGACTCGCTTATTCCTATATTTACAATATGGAAGATGCTGAAGATATTTTGCAAGAAACATTGATTCGTGTACTTGAGGCTAATCCTAAATTTGCAAATAATATTCATGAAAAGGTGTATGTTTTAAGAACAGCTTCTAACATATCCAAAAATCGAATTGATTATAACAAACGTAGAGAAACGGATGAGCTTAATAATGAGCTTATTGCAGAAGGATATAAAGATCTTTCTTATACTTGGGAGGCTGTTAAAAGTCTTCCTATTACATATAGGGATGTAATTCATTTATTTTATTATGAGGGATATAAAGTTTCTGATATTTCAAAAATCCTTTGCCGAAAAGAATCAACAATTAGATCGGATTTGAAGCGAGCAAGGGAACGTTTAAAGGTTTTGTTGAAGGAGGAATACGATTTTGAGTAAATATGATAAAATTATGGATCGTGTAAACCTTACAGATGAAATGCAAAATCGAATTATCTCTAGTATTGATTCTCACTTTTCAAAAAAACATAAAACATGTAGTAAATATAGGCGATTTCCCAAATTTGTAATATTAGCTGCGACAGTAATGGTTATTTGTGTAGTGGGTTTGCGAAATAGTCAAAATGGTATAATTATTCCCAATGATGATATTTCGGATAGGGTTGAAAGTATATATGGCAGGCGGGAATATGAATCTCATTTTCAATTAGAAGAGGCAGCAGGATTTTATGTACCAGAATTAAGATCTGTTCCATTTAAAATTTTGGATACATTATATGCTATAATTGGTAAAGACCTTGCAGAAATAAGATACATTGGAGATAAAGATCAGGATGTGTTGATATTTCGTAAATCAATTGGGCTAGAGGAAAATTCTGGAGATTATAATTATTATTCTATGGTAGAAGATGTGCAAATTGACAATATCACAATAACACAAAAAGGCTATGAGGATTTGATTTTCTTAGCATATTGGTTTGATGGTAAATATTTCTATTCAATTGGAATTTCCTCAGGGTGTAGCAGAGAGGTAATGGAAAAATTAATTCTAGAAGCAATGGAAAAATGAATCAGATAAAATACAAAAAGTGAAAATGAAAAAATAGATTATGACGAGTTTAGAATTTGAATTTCAAATTTTGAAAGATTAACATTGGATTAGGAGGGATTTTATAATAGGTACATATTTAAATGTTTTGATTACTGCTGGTGGTACTAGTGAACTCATTGATGATGTTAGAAAAATTACAAATATAGGAACTGGAAAACTCGGAAGTTTAATTGCTGATGAGTTTTCTATGGTATCTCGAGTCAATCGGATTTTGTATATTTGTGCAAAGGGTTCTGTCCATCCATTATCTAAAAAGATTACATGTATTGAAATAGAAAGTGTT
The DNA here is from genome assembly GCF_054906395.1 of Anisomitus miae (SeqCode). Taxonomy (NCBI): domain Bacteria; kingdom Bacillati; phylum Bacillota; class Clostridia; order Eubacteriales; family Clostridiaceae; genus Anisomitus (SeqCode); species Anisomitus miae (SeqCode). The sequence goes on along the minus strand of NZ_JBRACL010000006.1, from coordinate 387,184 downwards.
GCTGAGCTTTATGACAAGATAATCAAAATTGTAAAAGAGTATTCCATACATGTAGTTATACACAGTATGGCTGTCAGCGATTATATAGTTAAATCGATATCTACTATTGAAGGATTAGCATCTTTCTTAGAAAGTCATGCTACTGGTATTAATAATTTAAAAGAGGTTATAGAATGTGGGATGAATGAAACTAATTTGAGAAATGGATCAAGAAAATTATCTTCTCAAATGGATTCACCTTTAATTCTATTAAAATCAGCACCTAAGATACTTCCATTGTTTAGAGAGGTACTTCCAGAGGCTGTTATCGTTGGATTTAAATTATTAAGTCATGTGTGCAAAGATGAATTGTTTAATACTGCACATCGTTTACTTATTAAAAATAGATGCGATTTCGTAATTGCAAACGATTCTTCGGAGATTGATGGTGATAATCATCGTGGATATTTAATTGATTCAAAAAGGAATGTCCAAAAATTTCAAACTAAATATGAGATAGCAAATGGAATTGTGACAAAGATATTAAAAGGAGAAACGGAGTAATGAAAAATATAATACTTGGTATTACAGGAAGTGTAGCTGCTTATAAGGCAGGAGATATTGCAAATATGTTAACCAAGGATGGTAATAGTGTTCATGTCATCATGACAAAGTCGGCAGAAGAATTTATAACTCCTCTCACACTTCAGACCTTAACTAAGAATAAAGTTTATACCGATATGTTCGAGCAATATACTACATCTAAAGTAGAACATATATCCCTAGCACAGAGGGCACATCTTATTCTTATAGCTCCTGCGACAGCAAATTTTATTGCTAAAGCTGCTATGGGAATATCAGATGATATGTTAACCACAGTCTTACTTGCAGTTCGAAATATTCCAATTCTTGTAGCTCCTGCTATGAATACTGCCATGTATAATAATCCCATTACACAAAGAAACATAAATACATTATCAGAATTTGGTTTTCAATTTATAGAACCTCGTGTATCTAAGCTCGCCTGTGGAGATTTAGGAAAAGGAGCTTTGGCAGATACAGATTTAATTATAGCTAGAGTCAGAGAAGCATTGTATCAATGAATGATTATATGATTTTGGAATTTGTGATTTTTCGTTAAAGTATTTTGATAGAAAATTTTTGAATAACTTGACGACCACTAAGAGGTTTGTTAGAATATGTAGTATGCTATACTTTGGAATGGAGATGTTTTCTTTGTGTAAAAAACATATAGGTTATCTTATCAAGAGCATAAATATCAAACTTAAAGTTAAAGCAGATGTGGATTTGAAACGATATAATTTAACTTTAACGCAATGTCGTGTATTGGCTTTTTTAAATAAAAAGTGTGGTCAAGCTACGCAAAAGGAAATTGAAGTATTTCTAGAGGTATCTCATCCGACTATAGTAGGGATAATATCGAGGATGGAGCAGAAAGGATATGTTACAAGTTGGATAGATGGAAATGATAAACGAAATAAAAATGTTAAACTCACTAAACAAGCTGAAATTTTAAAAAAGGATATGGAGCAAAGTATAATATCCAATGAACAAAGAATGTTAAAGTCGTTGTCTGATGAGGACGTAAATAGATTGAGAGAAATGCTGTTTGTGATTTCTAAAAATCTTGAATGAGTCAATTGGTGACATGATGGTTTGTTTATTTGTAAAGTGTAGCATGCTATAAATAAAGGAGGAATTACATGTTAAAGACAATTGGTCGGAGCTTGCGAGAAAACAAAAGAGGTTCGATTTTTACCATTACTTTGTCTATACTTGAGGTTGTTTTTGAAATTATAATACCTCTTCTTATGGCAGATTTAATTGATAAAGGTATTTACTTCGGTAATATGAATATTGTATGGAAATATGGAGTTATGATTTTAATATTTGCGGCGTTCCAACTTATTACTGGCGTACTTTCGGCACATGTTGCTGCTAGAGCAGCTGTAGGGCTTTCTGCTAACTTAAGACAAGATATGTACGATAATATTCAAACATTTGCTTTTTCAAACATAGATAAATTTTCAACAGCTTCCATTGTAACACGTTTGACAACTGACATAACGAATATTCAAAATTCATACCAAATGTTACTTCGTATGGCGACTCGGTTTCCTTTTATGCTCATATTTTCAATGATAGTATCGTTTCATATAAGTAAAGAAGTTTCTCTAATTTTCTTAATCGTTATTCCTATCATAGCATTAGTACTTTTCCTAATTATTAAGAAAGTACTTCCGATTTTTAAAAGAGTTTTCCGCACTTATGACGATTTGAATAATGTTGTACAAGAAAATGTTAGGGGGATAAGAGTTGTAAAATCCTTCAATCGTGAAGATTATGAAATTAATAAATTTAAAGAAATATCAAAAGGTATCTACAATGATTTTACAACGGCAGAAAGACTAATTTCTTTTAACTCACCTATTATGCAATTCTTTATGTATGCTTGTATGATACTCATTTCTTGGATTGGAGCAAAAGCAATTGTAGCAAGTGGAAATAGCTCTGTTTTCGGAATGACGACGGGAGATTTAACAGCTTTGTTTACATATGCAACTCAAATTCTTACAAGTTTAATGATGCTAGCAATGGTTTTTGCCATGATAACAATCTCAATTGCTTCTGCACGACGTATTGCTGAGATATTGGAAGAGCAGACTGATATTGCAAATCCTTCTAATCCTGAAATGAAAGTAAAAGATGGCTCAATTCATTTTGAAAATGTAGATTTTGTTTATGCTTCTAAAGCTGATAAAAAAGTACTGGATAATATTAATATTTCTATATCTTCAGGTGAAACTATTGGTATCATAGGAGGAACGGGATCTTCAAAATCAAGTCTTGTTCAATTGATTCCACGTCTTTATGATGTGACTTCGGGGCGACTTATGCTTGGAGGAATTGATGTTAGACAATATGATCTTGATACTCTTAGAAATTCTGTTGCGATGGTATTGCAGAAGAATGAATTATTCTCTGGAACAATTAAAGAGAACTTACGTTGGGGAAATGAAGATGCTACTGATGAAGAGATAACTCATGTTTGTAAACTTGCTTGTGCAGATGAATTTATACAAAGTTTTCCTGACAAGTATGATACTTATATTGAACAAGGTGGAACCAATGTTTCTGGAGGTCAGAAACAGAGACTTTGTATTGCTCGTGCTTTATTAAAGAAACCAAAGGTTTTGATATTAGATGATTCTACAAGTGCTGTAGATACAAAGACTGATGCTTCTATTCAAAAATCTTTTGCTGAATACATTCCGGATATTACAAAAATTATTATTGCTCAACGTGTAAGTTCTGTTCAACATGCAGATCAAATTATGGTATTAGATGATGGCAAAGTGGTTTCTGTCGGTAATCATGAAAAGCTTTTGGAGAATTGTAGTATCTATCAAGAAATATATGAATCGCAGAGGAAAGGAGATTCAGACGATGAGTAATAGAGAAAAAATGAATTCCAAAGAATCCCTTAAAGGTATGCCACCTGTAGCTCGTTTCGATATGAAATCTCTTAAAAGGCTAATGTCTTATATGAGAGTTTATAAAATACAGTTAGTTTTGGTTGTAGTTTGTATATTGTTGAGTGCTATTGCCTCTGCTGTTTCTGCTTTATTCTTGCAATTGTTAATTGATGATTACATCGTACCGTTAATTGGAGTGGTTAGTCCTTCATTTACAAAACTGCTAAAAGCATTAAGCATAGTGGGCGTTGTTTATTTGATAGGGGTGCTTTCGACTTTATTCTATAACCATGCAATGGTTACGATAGCTCAGGGTACACTGAAAAAGATTCGTGATGATATGTTTGAAAGAATGCAAGGTCTTCCTATTAGAACATTTGATACACGGACACACGGAGATATTATGAGTCTTTATACCAATGATACGGATACCTTGCGTCAGATGATTGCTCAATCAATGGCACAGCTTGTATCTTCATTATTTACTATTATTGCAGTTTTTATTAGCATGTTATATATAAGTATTTGGCTAACAGTGGTTGTTGTTATTTCCATGTATTTAATTTTGAAAATTGTGAAAATGATAGCAAGTAAAATTGGTGTATTCTTTGTAATGCAGCAAAAGAATCTTGCTGATGTAAATGGATATGTTGAGGAAATGGTAAATGGACAAAGAGTCATAAAGGTTTTTTGTCATGAAGAAAAGACAAAGGAGCAATTGCGTGAAAAGAATAAAGCCTGGGCGAAAAGTGCGTCAAATGCAAATGGATATGCCAATTCTATAATGCCATTAATGAATGGGTTTGGGTACTTACAGTATATTGTTATAGCTGTTGTTGGAGCATTTATGGCAATTTCAGAAGTGACAAATATTGGACTTGCAGGAACTGGAACAATAACACTTGGTATGATAGCTTCATTTCTTACTCTTTCTAGAAACTTTACAAATCCTATTTCTCAAATATCAAATCAGTTCAATGCCATCGTTACGGCACTTGCAGGAGCTTCTCGTATATTTGCGTTTATGGACGAATCGTCTGAGGTAGATGAGGGATATGTAACACTTGTTAATGCTAGAGAGGAAAATGGCGTTATACATGAGGTTAAAGAAAGAACGGGAATGTTTGCATGGAAACATCCACATCATGATGGAACAGTTACTTATACAAAGCTTGAGGGAAATGTAGTTTTTGAAAATGTGGATTTTGGATATGTTCCAGAGAAGCAAGTATTGTATGATGTTTCTTTATATGCTGAGCCTGGACAAAAGATTGCTTTTGTTGGAGCAACGGGAGCAGGAAAAACTACAATTACAAATCTCATTAACCGTTTTTATGATATCTCTGATGGGAAAATACGATACGATGGTATAAATATTTATAAAATTAAAAAAGCCGATCTTCGGCGTTCTCTTGGCATAGTTTTACAAGAGGTAAATCTATTTACAGGAACTGTTATGGAGAATTTAAGATATGGAAATCCTGATGCAACTGATGAAGATTGTATTGCTGCTGCAAAGCTTGCAAACGCTGATGGATTTATTCGTATGCTTCCAAAAGGATATAATACCGTATTGAAAGGTGATGGAAGTGGATTATCGCAAGGACAAAGGCAGCTTATCTCTATTGCACGTGCCGCTGTATCAAATCCACCTGTTATGATTTTAGACGAAGCAACTTCTTCTATAGACACTCGTACTGAATCATTAGTACAAGATGGTATGGATAAATTGATGAAAGGCAGAACTGTTTTTGTAATTGCACATAGGCTTTCAACCGTTAAGAACTCTGATGTAATTATGGTACTTGATCGTGGAAAAATCATTGAACGAGGAAACCATGATAAGCTTATAGCTCAAAAAGGAACATACTACAAACTTTATACAGGTGCTTTCGAGTTGGAGTGATTTTAATGTTTCAAATTATTTTACTGGAATATACGTACCAAGATATTCCAGTATTTTGTGTGCGTATTTAGCAAAAACCTTACTGTCATTTTGCAATCCATGTCCTGAGTGTTCACATAAATAATAATCATGTGGAACGTTATTATCTTGAAGTGCTTTGAGAAGTCTTTAAGATGATTCGTAAGGTTGGATTTTATCATGTTTTCCATATATCATAAGAGTAGGAATAGTATTTTCATCAATCCAAAGTAGTGCAGAAATATCTTTTATTTCTTCGTCGTATTCAGGTGTTCCGAACTCTGATTCAATTTTCTTTCCCGCCATTGTACTAAACAGAGTTTTTGCACTTTCATAATTTTTATCAAGTCCATAATATTTCCAGTCTTCTGGATAAAATGATGATGGTCCAACCGCTTCAAAAACCATCTTTATGGGAACAGGAGAAGTCTGAGCATCTCTATAGGCATATAGTAAAGCGAGACATCCACCAGTTGATCCTCCTGATATTGCCATTTCATCAATATGGTATCCGAGGTTTTTGGCAGCCGATATAACGTGAGGTATGCTTTCTTTGATTTCTATCGACTGAGAATAAACATTCGCATTTGGATATTTTTCACTGCGTAAAGTATAATTTATGCCAGCTGCCACATAGCCTTTCGAGTATATCCATTTTAATATTTCTGAGTCATCCGATTTATCTCCACTTGTAAAACCTCCCGCATGAAGATATACAATTAAACCGTAAGTATCTCTTGAATTATCTGCTGGTACGTAAAGATCAAATTTATTAAATATACCTTCTCCATAGGTAAGATCTTCATGTACGGTACCAATTTTATCGCTCCAATCAACTGAAAATTCTTTACTTAGGGGATTATAATTTAATTTGAGAACAATAGATGTTATAAAAGATACGATGAATGCAAAAATATAAATAAATATCCACATAAAGCTTTTTCCTTTTATCACAAAAAGTCACCACCGAAAAGTGTTCCACCTAAAAGGGCATTCATAAAAGCTCTCACTGTAAGCCTTCCCAAAATAAATGCTATGATGACAATTATGAATAACGTAATTATACGTTTTTGTGAAAGTGATATCATTATTTTTTCAATCTTTTCTATCAGTTTGATTAATTTTAAATTTTTTATATAGCGAGTTGAAACGTTTTTATAAGATTGTATTTTTAAAACCAATTGATGTCAACTAGGAGAAATAAAACGAAACAAATATTAAAATATATATCAATAAAGTAAGAGATACGTATGTGATAGAACAGATTATAAACGCATGTATCATTACTAAGGGAAAATCCTTTAGAGGATATTTTTATTAGTGAGTTATGCAATGAGGCAGGTTTGGAAAGGACATCCCTTTATCGTAATTTCAAAATCGAGTGAGACATTTTAAGGATGTATAGATGTATATTGGAAGATTATTTTCAAAAATGATAAAAAGGTGAATCCTAAATTGGGAATTCACCTTTTCATTGTAGAGATTTTCTATGTGGAGTTATTCAAAATCAAATATAAGATACACGAACTTTCTTAAAACATTTCTCTAATAAGTTGCTCTGGAGTTTTGATATTTTCAACACCGATCAAATCAGACAATGCTGAGCTAGCAACTTCGGCCCAACCATTTACGAATCCAAGCTGAAACATCACAGGATCCCACATCTGAGATTCCTTTGGTATACCTAAGCCATCTAAGTGTTTTGTATATTCTTCAATTGTAGTTTCTACATATTCTACCTTTTTACCAGATACTTTAGTCAAAATATCTGCGATATCTTTGAAAGAATATGTTTTTGGCGAAGTTATTTCATAAATTTTATTATCATGACCTTCGCTAGTTAAAACAGCAGCAGCAGCTTTTGCCATATCGTCACGAGGAATAAAGTTGACTTTTACTCCTTTTGAAAGAGAATACAATTTCCCATCATTGACTGCACGTTTCATATCACGTGGTATGAACAAGAAGTCAGTATAAAATGTATTTCGCAAAACTGTATATGTAATGCCAGTAGATTTGATTACGTACTCTGTAGCAAGATGGACATTTTCCATTCCAAATGTTGATTTTTCCGGAAACGCTAATCCTGTGTAGACAATGTGTTTAATTCCTGCTCTTCGTGCAGCATCTATCACAACAATATGATCTTGAATACGTTTAAAATTGTCTTGACCAAGACCTGAGATAAACAAAAGCTTTTCGGCATCTTTGAAAACAGAAGGTCCGAAGTTATCTGATTGATAATCACCGTAACTTAGTTCTAAACCTTTCCCTTTTAAGGATGAGGCTTTTTCTTCATTTCTATAAATAGCAACGATATCACTAGGTTGTACACCTTTGTTCAAAAGATGCTCTATTGCCCTTCCACCATAATTCCCAGTAGCACCGAGCACAGCAATTTTACTCATAAATATAATTCACTCCCTTAACTATCTACGATGGTTGGATTGTATCATAAAAAAATGGGATAAACAAGTATTGCGTTTTGAAGGTTGGTGATATTAGAAGTTGTATTCATTAGAATTTTTACAATTGTAATTGTACAAAAACAAATCCAGTAAAAGCCATAAACACCTAGGGACTATTATAAATAATCCAACGGTCAGACACAATTCCCGATAGATGTGATGGGATGATGGAAGATGTATGGTAGAAGGTGTTTGGAAGATACGTGGAAGGACAAGCATCAAACTTTCAACTAACAAGGTATTGAATGGGAATATATCAGGGAAGGAGTATGAGGTAAAACAAGGAACTAATACTAATACTGCTGGTATAACTAATGATAATTTAAAAGCAATATTTGCAGGTACAGGAGAAGAGTTATTGAAATTAGGGGAGGGGACGTTTGAATTCAAGTTAACACACGCTGCTCAAGGAGATGCAGTAACGATTGAATTATTTGACAATTCAGAGTTTAATGGAGGAAAGAAATATTTATTAGATAGTTTCACATTAGATACTCCTAAAGCTGATGAGACATTTGAGTTAAGAGGAATAACGTTAAATTTAAAGGACTTGGATTCAAAGATAGATACAGGAAAGAGTGGAGGGTTTACCTTCAGCAATGAAGTTAAGGTAGAAGAAGAAGGTATAAGATTACAAGTAGGAGCGAATAGGGAGCAAATGATAGGATTGAGTGTGGGGAACATGAGGAGCAGGGAGTTAGGGCTAGGAGGAATAGATGTGATAGGAGTAGGGAATGCGGAGGAAGCGATAGAGAGGATAGATGAAAGTATGTTTGATGAATATGTCAATGGTATTTAAGGAAATGCAATAGTTTGTTAATGATTATTGCGTTTTTTTGATAGAATATTCATAATTAACAAATTTAGAATTAGGAATAGAAATATTTAACTGAAGGTTATTGTCATAATGATTTCTTATTGTTTGGATAATTATGAAAATATTAAATTGTGTATTGATAGTAGGGGTGTCTTGTATAATCCAAATTAAAGATGTTAACTCAATGCCAAAGAAAGTGAAAGGTTCTTCATCTAAAGTTTCGGTTAGTAGTCAACTTCTGTTTTCAAATAGTGTGCAGCGAGATACATCAAGAGTTAAATCAAATTCAAAAATATCTCATCCTTCACAAACTGATAGTGAATTACCGTCAACATCCAGTTTGTTATCGTCATCTTCCAAAATAGAAAAGATGCAAAGCTCGGCATCAAGTGTGTTGGTGTCAGAGAGTGGAACGTCTTATTCGAGTATTAGAGTAAAACAAAATGATTTGCATCTAAATAATGGTTCTTTAAGTGAAGGATTGTCAAATTTAAACTTATCCGAAAAGAGTGGTAAGGAATCTTCTACTTCATCTTCATCTAGTGTATTAGAGCAAGAAGCTATATCAGTTTCTGTAAGAATGAGAAGATATGCTCGTCCAGAAACTATACTTCCAGGTGAAGCTATTCTCAGAAATACATTTGATAAAGGTATTGAGGTAGAAGGTGGTGGGATAAGACCACATTTGGTTATAAGTGTTGAGAGGAGCGTCAAATATGGTGCAGGTCATACAGCTGTTCTTGTTGCTGATATGTCCACGTTACAAGGTAAGGAATATAAGTTAGATTCAAGAAATAATTACTTAATAAATCCAGATACTCCAGGTTTTGGAGGAAGGTTTATTAGTTTTGTTAAATTGGATAAGGTGAGGTGGCTAGTTCTAAAAAATAGTAAGAAAGAAAGACTTTTAGGGTATATGGTCCAAGACGAAGATATAAATAAAATAAGGAAAATACTTGGAGTTGATAAGTAAGATTATATATAGTGAATGAAGAGAAGCAGGGGTCTGCTTCTTTATTTTTTATAAAAAGTAAATTTTGGTAATTATTTTTTATAAAGGCAAATATATATTTACCAAATACTTATACATGGAGGAAAAATCGGTGAAAGATATGACGAAATTAGGTGGACTGACCCAATTTCAGGTTGAGAAAAATATAAAAAAGTACGGTAAGAATACAATAAAAGAAAAGAAAAAAACTTCGGCAATCTCTATTTTGTTATCGCAGTTTAATGATATTATGATTTGGATTTTGGTATTTGCAACTATTGTTTCAGGGATTCTTGGAGATATTGCGGATGCTATTGTCGTAATTGCGATAATCATTATAAATGCGGTACTTGGATTTGTTCAAGAGTTCAGAACGGAAAAATCTTTGGAATCATTAAAGAAACTTTCTTCTCCAACAACAAAAGTTATACGAGATAGAAATTTGAAAATAATCGATGCGACCGATTTAACAGTTGGGGATTTAATAGTTCTTGAATCTGGAGATAGAATTCCTGCTGATGCAAAAATTATAAATGGAAATTTAAATATTGATGAATCTCTTTTGACAGGTGAATCGATTGGTGTTGATAAAAGTGCAAGAAACAAAGAAAATAGAATTTTTATGGGAACAACAGTTTTAAAAGGAAAGGCATATGCAGAAATTTTAACTATTGGAATGAAAACCGAAATGGGTAAAATAGCCAATATGCTTCAGAATATTGAACAAGATAAATCTCCTCTTAAAGAAAGATTAGAGGGACTAGGAAAGGTTTTAGTAGTTATATGTTTATCTATTTGTGCAATAGTTTCTGTAATAGGTATTGCTAGAGGACAATCTATAACGGATATGTTTTTGATTGGAGTTAGTCTCGCAGTCGCTGCCATTCCAGAAGGATTACCTGCGATCGTAACCGTGGCTCTAGCATTGGGTGTTTCAAAAATGCTAAAGAAAAAAGCTTTGATAAGGAAATTACCATCTGTAGAAACCTTAGGATGCACATCGGTTATATGCAGTGATAAAACGGGAACTCTTACTGAAAACAAAATGGTTGTTAAAGGGATTTTTTTTGATGGCAAGGTTTTTGAAAATAATGATAGTCAGAATAACAAAAACGAAATGCTTAAAAAGATCTTTACCATATGTAATGATTTCGATATAAACAAAGGTGGAAAATTATTTAGAGATCAAATCATAGCAGATCCTACAGAAAAGGCTTTGATTGAATATTATTTTAGTGATTCTGAGTCTTTGAAAAAATATTGTGAATCATATACAAAAATTAGTGAGATACCATTTGATTCTGATAGAAAAATGTCTACGGTAATTGTTAGAGATAATTCAAGTAGGCAAAGTATCTTATTATCAAAAGGAGCTCCTGAGAAAATAATTTCAAGGAGTAAATATTACTTACATAGAGGAAGTGTAATTTCACTTACTTCATCTAAGAAACAAGAAATTTTAAAAGAGATTGAAATGCTTTCGTTAAGGGGACTTAGATGCCTAGGTGCGGCTTATAAAGTTGATGGAATAAATAGAACTGGTGATGTGGAAAGAGATTTTATCTTTGTAGGGTTTTGTGCAATAATAGATCCACCTAGGAAGGATTCGAAGGAAGCCGTTGTTAAATGTAAAGAAGCTGGAATATCAACGATCATGATAACAGGAGATCATAAAAATACAGCTTTTGCAATAGCGAAGGATTTAAGAATATGTAATTCTGTGAGTGAAGTACTAACTGGAGATGAACTAGATAAAATGTCAGATAAGTTGCTTGGAAATGCAATTAAAAATACAAAAGTTTTTGCTAGAGTTACACCAAAGCATAAGCTGAGAATCGTACAAGCTTTTAAAAATAGTAATCATGTAGTTGCTATGACTGGAGATGGGGTGAATGATGCTCCTGCTATAAAAGAGGCTGATATAGGGATATCTATGGGAATATCTGGTACAGATGTAACAAAAGAAGCTTCTTCAATGATTTTACTCGATGACAATTTCAGCACTATAGTTTCAGCGGTTGAAGAAGGAAGAAAGATTTATTTAAACATAAGAAAATTTATAAGATATCTTCTTTCTTGTAATATAGGTGAAGTGTTGACTATGTTCCTAGCTTCTATGTTTAGTTTACCAAATCCTTTGACCCCAATCCAAATTTTATTTGTAAATTTAGCTACTGATGGTTTGCCAGCACTTGCTCTTGGAGTTGATAATTCACATGATAGCATAATGAATCAACCACCAAGACCTAGAAATGAAAGTATTTTTTCAAGAGGACTTTGGGAAAAAATCTTGTTTAGAGGAGCAATAATTGGAATAAGTACAATATTTACATTTATAATTGGGCTTTATATGGGATTTAGTTTAAACACATGCAGAACAATGACACTTGCTACACTTGTTTTATCTCAACTCATTCATGTATTTGAATGTAAATCTGAAAATAGAAGTATTTTTGAAATAAATTTATTGTCCAATAAGTATTTATTATTTTCTGTAGCGATATCTGTTATTATGATTTTGGCAATAATATATATTCCTTTTTTACAGGGAGTCTTCAAGACAACTTCTATGAGTTTAATACAGTGGGGAATTGTTATAATATTTTCAGCATGTATCACTGTTTTAAGTGGAATTTATAGCTTAATCAAAAAAATAAAATAAATTAACCTATAAAAATGGAAATTTATATTGCAAATAACTATAATTAATTTATAGATCAATTTATGGTGGTGATAGAATTATTATGGATGAAATAGATTGGAAAAATTTTAGTAAAAGAGATTTTATAAAAGAACAAGAAGATAGAGATAATATTTTTAAAAATATATACAAGTATATAGGTCATAAAGATTTTAGTAGTGATGATGTACAAAATGGGGTTCAGAAGCTTTTTGATTGGATGAACAAGTTTTATGACTGTTCATTAGGAATGTTCGAAGGATTGGCTGAAGTTTATGAATTCAACCCAAGTTTTTCGCAAATTTTAGTTAAAAATTATGGTGAAGATATGCCAAAATATTTATCGAATGCAATTATATATTTTTGTAATAACATTGAGAGGAAAGAATGATTTACGATCATTCTTCTTTTTTGGGGTTTTATATATAAGACAAAAAAAGTTTATATTTTAACATATTTCTAAGATAAAATTTAATTTGATTAAGATTTTATTATAAAAGTCGTTGAGAAAAAACTGTGTTTACTATAGAATCATAATAATATAAAAAAAGGAGTTCATTAAAATTATTGAATTTTGGAGATTATTAATGCTTAAAATAGCTATTTGTGATAATGATCATGAGTTTGTACGTAAACTTGAGGGATATATCAAAGAAATTAAAAATAGTAATAGAGATATTGAAATAAAGGTCAATGTATTTTTATCAGGAATAGATTTTATGAAGTGTTTAAATAATATGGAGAAATTTGATATAGTTTTTATGGACATTCAAATTAAACATATAAGTGGAATTGAGATTGGCAAAAAGATAAGAGAAATGTTTGATACAATAATAGTATATATATCACTTAGCGATCGATACTTTGTGGAGATATTTGATATAAAACCATTTGGATTTTTGATAAAGCCCATAAAATTTTCCGAATTCGAATACGTATTATTTGTCATATATAAGCATATTTTTGATTGCAATACTTTCTATGAATTTAAATCTGGAAAATCAACTTTAAGAGTAAAATTTAAAGACATAATTTATTTTAAAAGTTCCAAGAGAAGAATTATTGTTAGTACTGTAAATGGTGAATATGAATTTTATGGTAAGTTAAGTGAGGTTTATAAGATGTCTAGAAATTTTGATTTTATGTTTATACATAAATCGTACATAATTAACTATGAGCATATTCGTCAAATAAGATATGAGTCTGTTATAATGAGTAATGGTGTAAGATTGGATATAAGCGAAAGAAAGAGAAAAGAGATTAGACAACTTTACATGCAGATAAGCGAGAGAAATGATTTGAAGTTCAGATATGATTGATAAAAAACAAAAAAGTGTAATTAAATTTTAAAATTTAGTTACACCTTTATTTTTAAACGGATCTTTGAACTTTTCCTGAACGCAAACACCTAGTACAAACTTTTATAGTCTTCGGCGAATTATTAACCACAGCTTTAACTTTTTTAAGATTAGGAAGCCACTTTCTATTCGATCTTCTATGAGAATGGCTGTACTGGTTACCAAAAACGGGCCCCTTATCGCATATTTCACACCTTCTAGACATCTAAAATAACACCTCCATTCACGCGCTATCGCATCCTACAAATATTCTCAATGTTAACATGAAATAATAAAAAAATCAATATCTATTATTATTGAATTAATAGTATTAATCATATAAAATAAGAAAAATAGTAAAGGAGAGCTTTTTATGTTACAGATTGAAACATCAGCTGGGAAAATATGTTATAGTGAGGAGTTGATAAAAGGTATAGTCGCTATGTCTATGATGGAATGTGATGGAGTTTTAGGTGTGGTAAATAGAAATGCAAATGGTGTAAAGATTAGTCTAAATGATAAAAAATTAGATATATGCGTATTTGTAATTATAAAATATGGTGTAAAGATTTCTACAATTGCTAACAATATCATTCAAAAAATTAAAAATAATATTGAAAATTATGTAGGTGTTAGTATCAATTCTATAACGGTCAATGTAAAAGGAGTGGGGTTTGAAAAATAGAATACATATTTTTGTAGAAGGTGATTATGCTCAACGGTAGTGTTAGAAATATAAAAGGAGTAGGTAGTAAATATTCAGATATATTTTTACAAAATGGAATTAAGACTCTAAAAGACCTTATAATGTATTTTCCAAAATCTTATGATTTTATTTCAATGGATTCTAAGAAATGTGTTTTTGAAGGAACTGTTGTTCAAATTTTGAAAGATGTTGTTATTAGAAAGAATATGATTATAACAACGATAAAGATGGAAAGTTGTAATGGTGAAGTAGCAAAATTGATTTATTTCAACAAGCCTTATATGAAACACAATTTTATGCTTGGATCAAAACACAAAGTTTATGGAAGTTTTAGAAAAACCAAAAATTACATAGAGCTACTTAATGCCGAGAAATATAAGGAGTTCACAAATGATATAATTCCTAGATATAATTCGATTAAAGGTATAAGTAATACATATTTAATTAATGTAATTAAATCAGCTTTAAACATGGTGAATATTAGAGAAAATCTTCCTGAAAAGGTTATAAGAAAGCAAGGGTTAATTTCTTTAAATGATGCTGTGATTAATGTGCATTTTCCTAGAGATAGAGAGCATTTGGAAAGGGCTATAAACAGATTTAAGTATCAGGAGTTATTGAATTTCTTCCTTAAGACTAGATTCATGAAAAAAAATTTATCTAAAAAAAAGGATGGTATTAAATTTAAAATTTTCACCAATGAATTAATACAAATTAAAGAATCCATAAATTTTTCTTTAACCGATGATCAAAACAAAGCTATAAAACAGATTTTGACAGAGCAAAAATTAGGAATTCTAACGAATAGACTTCTTCAGGGCGATGTTGGATCCGGAAAAACAATTGTTGCTTTGATATCTGCATTTAATGTTATTCTAAATGGTTACAAAGTTTGTATGATGGTTCCAACAGAAATTTTGGCTACACAACACTATTATGAAGCTATAAATCTGTTTGGTAAATTTGGTGTAAATGTAAAAATATTGGTTGGAAGTACGAAAGAAAGTGAAAAGAGAATTATAAAAGAAGAACTCAAAGGAGACGATCCAGTCTTTTTAATAGGAACTCACGCAGTTTTAGAAGAAGATGTGAAGATACATAAATTAGGTTATATAATTTTTGATGAGCAACATAAATTTGGTGTAAGTCAACGTTCTAAGCTGGTTAATAAAAGTGGTAATGAAAATTGTAGTATATTGGTTATGACTGCTACGCCTATACCTAGGACTCTTTTTTTGTACATATACAGTGATATGGACATATCTACAATAAGACAACTTCCGTCAAATCGTAAAAAAGTTAAAACCATACATATGAAACAGGAACAGCATGATTCGATATATAAAATTTTGAAATCTGAAATAGACAATGGTGGGCAATGTTACATCATTTGTCCCTTAATTGAAGATAGTGAAAATCTAGATTTAATTTCAATAGATTTCTTACATAAAAAATTAATGTCTTCTATTTTGCATTCGTATAATATAGGCGTTTTACATGGGAACATGGATAACAAAACTAAAAATAGTACCATTAATAGTTTTAAATGTAGGGATATAGATATTTTGATTTCAACAACTGTTATAGAGGTTGGTATAGATATTCCAACTGCAACTGTTATGGTTATAGAAAATGCCGAGAGATTTGGGCTTTCTCAAATTCATCAATTGAGAGGGCGTATTGGAAGGGGAAATAAAGAAGGGTTATGTATATTAGTTACAAATTCGAGTAACGATTTGACCAAAAAGAGAATTTCCACTCTTGTTGAAAGCAATGACGGATTTTATTTATCCGAACAAGATCTGAAGATAAGAGGAAGTGGAGAGATATTTGGATTCAAACAGCATGGCGATAATGGGTTTGTTTTTGCAGATATAATGAATGATATGGATATTTTGGTTAATGTAAAAAAGGATATTGAGTATATGGATGGTTTAGATGATTTGGAGATTTACGAGTTTTATAATAATGTTGAAAAAAAATTAAGTGATATTGATGAGACTATCTGTTTTAATTAAGGAGATTTTTCTATGAGGATAATTACGGGAACGGCCAAAGGTAGAAAATTAATTTCGCCAAATGGGTATGATGTTACTAGACCTACTTTGAGTAGGGTGAAGCATTCCATTTTTAATATAATCCAAAATAAATTGAATGGCGATTCTATAGTTTTAGATCTATTTTCAGGAACTGGAAGCTTAGGTCTTGAGGCTTGTAGTAGGGGAGCAAAACTTACATATTTATGCGATAAGGATAGTGACACTTTTACATATTTGAGGAAGAACATAGAGAATTTAGGATTTAAAGAAATATCCATTGCGATTAAGGGCGATTTTTATGAAAATATAAAAAGACTTTCTGAAAGAGAGAAGTTTGATATTATTTTTGTAGATCCTCCATATGGAATGGGATATATATCAAAAAGTATAAATGCTATTGATCAATTTGACATTTTGAAAGAAGATGGTATCATAGTGACAAAAATTCTTACATCAGAAGAGAAGTTTGTTGAGTCTGAGCGTATAAGCTTGTTTGATCATAGAAAGTATGGTAAAACAACAGTATGTTTCTATGAATATAAGGAGAATCATAAATGAATAGAGCGATAATACCTGGTAGCTTTGATCCAATAACTTTAGGTCATCTTGATATAGTAGAGCGTTCGCTTAAGATATTTGATGAAATAACGGTATGTGTTTTGGTAAACCCTGATAAGGAGACTTTATTTTCTATAAAGGAGAGGGAGGTTCTTATAAAAAAGTCCATAAGTACTATAGATAACAGCAATAAGGTTATTGTCGATAGCCATAAAGGCCTTTTGATAGATTACATGAATCAAAAAGGAATAAATTTGATAATAAAAGGTCTTAGGGCTTTCTCAGATTTTGAATATGAGATTCAAATGGCATTTTTAAATAATAAAATGGCTCCAAATATAGAAACCTTTTTTTTAATGACTGCTGAAAGCTTATCTTATATAAGTTCATCTTCTATAAAACAAATTGTGAAATTTGGTGGAAAGATTTCTGGATTGGTGCCTTCCAACATAGAGCAAGATATAATATGTAAAATTTTGGGGTGATTATTTAAATGGATGTTTTACAATTATTGGATTACCTAAACGAGGTTGTTGAAAATGCTACTGAGATACCTATAACAGGGAAAATCATTTTACATAAAAAGGACTTACTCGAATTGATAAAGAAAATTCTTCATATCCTTCCTGACGAATTGAAAAGATCCAAATGGATAATAAGTGAGAGAGATAGAATAATTGGTGAGGCAAAAAAAATTAACGAAGACAGTTTGAAAGAAGCTAAGCTTAGATTAGAGAAGGATGTGGAAGAACATGAAATAGTATCAGAAGCAAATATTAAAGCTAAAAGCATAATTGATTTGGCTAAAGGAGAAGCCATGGCAATAAGATGTGGAGCTAATGATTATGTAAAAGAGATTTTTAAGTCATTAGTTGAAGATATGGAAAATAATAAGAATAGTTTTATTGAAGCTCTAGATAAAATTAATTCTAAGAGTATTAGTGATATTTCTGAATTGTATGGGAATATATCGGATAGGGTTAAATTAGATTTAGACAAGATAAAATAATTCTATATTTTAGTATGGGAGAGATGTGTAGTGTATAAATTAATTGCTATTGATATGGATGGAACGCTTTTGGACACTAATGGTAATCTTTCTTCTGAAAATATTAAGGCTGTAAAGAGGGCTATAGACAATGATGTTAAAGTAGTGTTCACTACTGGTCGTGGAATAAAAGCTATTTCCAAATTTATAAATGAATTTGGGCTTAATGATAAGGAAGAGTACGCTATAACTAATAACGGAGTTTCTTTGTATAGCACCAAGACTTTAAAATGTTTGAAATCACATTTGATTGAAGGAGAAGATCTGAAAAGATTGTGTGACCTCGGTCTTAGCTTTGGAGCCAAGCTCCATATTTATGATTATGATACAGAAAGTTGCATAGTTCTCGAAGAAAATGAATTCACTCAATTTGAGAGGCGTATCGGTATGCCTACGTATGTTGACCCGAACTTTTGTAGCAAAATCGATGAAAATAAAAAAGTATTTAAGGTTTTGTATCTAAGTAATGAGAATAGGATAGCTGAAATTAAGAATAAGATACCGGATTTTGTGTATGAGAAGTTTGTGGTTGTTAGAAGTCTACCTTTTGCTGTTGAAATATTTGATAAAAATTGTAATAAGGGGAATGCTGTTAGAGATTTGGCAAATATGTTTGACATTTCTAGAGATAAGGTCATTGCTATTGGAGATCAACAAAATGATCTTGAAATGATAAAATTTGCTGGGCTTGGCGTTGCAATGGGGAATGCCATAAATGAAATTAAGGATATAGCGGATTATGTAACGGACACGAATGATAATGATGGAGTTGCAAAAGTTATAAATAAATTTGTGTTTGGTTTCTAAATTTTCGTAAGTGTTGGCTAAGAGGCGTAGTTTATGTTATAATTCGTATTATTTTGATTATTTGGGGGCTATGAAAATGAAGCATATAAAAGTTTTAATAAAGAATACGATAAAGGATACAATAAAGGATACAAATTGTAAAGAGTGTGCTAACTCTTGTCAGTCTGCTTGTAAAACATCTTGTACTGTAGCTAATATTGTGTGTGAAAAGTAGTAATATTAAATTGACTTTTTAACTGTGAATATGTAAAGTTATTGTGATAGACTGATTCGTTCAGTCTATTATTTTTATGATGAGGTGAATGAAGTGGAATTAGTACATAAGTTTTCTATAGATGGTTCAAGATACGTATTGGATGTTAACACTGGATCAATAATGGAAATAGATAAGATAGTATATGATTTGATTAAAAATGACAAAATCTTAACACTTGATGCTGCAATAGAAAAATTTTCAAACAAATATTCCAATGAGGAAATTGAAGAGGGCTTATTTGAGCTAAATGAATTAATAAATGAAGGTATTTTATATACGAAGGATATGTATGAAGAAAAAGTGAAAATCAACAATCAGCAAGAGTACATGAAGGCGATGTGCTTGAATGTTGTGCATGATTGTAACTTGAAGTGTAAGTATTGTTTTGCCGATGAGGGAGAATATAGAGGTAAAAGAGAAATAATGACTTTTGATATTGCAAAACGTGCTTTGGATTTTTTAATAAGTCAAAGTGGTCCACGTTATAATATTGAAGTTGATTTGTTTGGTGGAGAACCTTTGATGGCATTTGATATGATAAAAGAACTTGTTGAGTATGCGAGAAGCATAGAAAAGGATGTTAATAAAAATATAAGATTTACTATAACTACAAATGGTATGTTGCTAAATGATGAGATGATTGAATATTTGAATAAAAACATGAGAAACATAATATTGTCAATAGATGGAAGGAAAGAAGTAAATGATAACATGCGATTGACATCTATTGGAACTGGTTCTTACGATATAATAATAGATAAAATTAAAAAATTGGTGGATAGGAGAGAAGAGGGGCGAGAATATTACGTTAGAGGAACGTACACTCATGCTAATTTGGATTTTTCAAATGACTTTATGCATTTAGTAAATGAGGGATTTAAGGAAATATCTTTGGAACCTGTTGTTGTGAAGGATAATGATGAAATTGCGATACGATTTGAGGATTTGGAAACTATTTATGGGGAGTATGACAAAATATATAAACATTTGAAAGAAATGATTGATGATGGTAAGAAAGTAAATTTTTATCATTACAATATAAATCTTAAAGGCGGACCGTGTGTATATAAAAGAGTTTCAGCATGTGGAGCAGGATTTGAGTACATAGCAGTAACCCCTAGTGGGGATATATATCCTTGTCATCAATTCGTTGGAAGAAAGGAATTTATAATAGGTAATTTGAATTATTTATCAAATGATAAAATAACCAGACCAGATCTAATAGATGAATTTAAGGAAGCGAACATATACAGAAAGGAAGATTGTAATAAATGTTGGGCAAGATTTTATTGTAGCGGGGGATGTCAAGCTAATAATCAAGAGTTTAATAACTCGATACTTAAACCATATGAAATAGGATGTTTTTTGCAGAAGAAGAGGATCGAAATGGCTATAGCACTAAAAATATATGAGAATTCTAAGGTCACAGTATAGATGAATTTTTAGGAGGTTGCGATGTGAAGAATAATGAATTTATTTCCAAAAGATATTCTATTGGTATTTCTGTAATTATAATAATTCTTGTTTTGTTCCTTTCAATTTGGGGATTTCATGGATTTGAGATATCGGGTTATAGGTTTATGAATTTTGATGAATCCATAAAGAAGGGATTGGATTTACAGGGAGGAGTTTCAGTTTTACAAGAAATAATTGATGAAAATGTAACCAATGATGTATTGCAAAGAACGAGAGAGTTGTTATCTTTAAGGGTAAATAAATTTGGATTAAGTGAACCTGTTGTTGCTATAGAGGGAAGTAATCGTATAAGAATTGATCTTGCAGGTGCTTTTGATTCTTCTGATGATATAGTTAAAACCTTAACATCGACTGGTCAATTAAGTTTTAAAGATGAAGATGGGAATGTACTCCTTACAGGTAATGATATTAAGAATGCCACAGCAATATTAACTAGTGAAGGCAAGGCTATAATACAGTTAGAGTTTACTGATGAGGGAACTGTAAAGTTTGCAGAAGCAACTCGGAACAATGTTAATAAAACAATAGAAATAAGTATGGATGATCAGGTTTTAACAAAGCCGATTGTTAATTCAGAGATAACACAAGGTGAGGCAGTAATAGAAGGAAGCAGAAGTTTTGAAGAGGCAAATAGGATTGCGAATATAATACAGTCAGGAGCATTACCAGTTACTTTAAAAACAGTTTCTGTTAGCAAGGTTGGTCCAACTCTTGGATTGGATGCGATACCAAATACGGTAAAGGCTGGCATCATAGGTTTTATAGTTATATTTTTAATAATGCTTACACGATATAGGGTTTCAGGAATTATAGCAACGTTTTCATTGTATATATACATATTATTGTTTTTGTTTGTTTTTGCATTGATAGAAGCAGTATTGACACTTCCTGGAATAGCTGGAATATTGCTCACACTTGGTATGGCTATAGATGCTAATATTTTAATTTCTGAAAGAATACGAGAGGAGTTTATGAAAGGCAGGACTGTAAAGGTTGCTATAAAAATTGGTTTTGATAAAGCTATGAGTTCTATACTTGACTCAAATATCACAACAATAATAGCAGGTTTAGTTTTATACTTTATAGGAACCGGAGGAGTGAAAGGATTTGCTACGACATTGCTTATTGGCATAGTTTTGAGCATGTTTAGTTCTATAGTTATCACAAAATTTATTGTAAAATTAGGTTATAGTATGGGGTTTAGGTCAGTTAAGAATTATTGTTCAATTAAAACTGTAGCTAGTAAGAGTGAAAAGGCAGGTGAACATAGTGAACATAACAAATAAGTATAAGATATGGTTTTCAATTTCTATAATTATAATGATAATTGGAGCAGTATTGTTTTTTTATCGTGGCTTAAACATAGGTATAGATTTTGTTGGTGGCACAACTGTGACTATTGAAATTGGAAAAGAGTTCGATAAAAGTGAGATTGATAGTGTTTTATCTAAATATTCCGATGATGCTACTTCAAAAGTTGTTAATAGCACTCAATTAGAAGTTAGAAGTAAGAATTTTGATGTGGATAAGGTAAAGGAATTCTTTGAAGAGATCAAAGATAAGTATGATCTTGAAGACTCAAATTTTCTTTCTCAAAATGAAATAGGAGAGTCAGTCGGTAAAGAACTCACTAATCGTGCCTTAGTTGCATTAATAGTTGCTACGGTTTGTATGTTAATTTACATAATTATAAGATTTGAATTTTTATTTGGAATAGCTGCCATTGTAGCTCTTATACACGATGTTTTAATAACATTGAGTGCATATTCGATTTTTATGGTTCCAATAAATTCTCCTTTTATAGCTGCTATATTAACTATTGTGGGTTATTCAATAAATGACACCATAGTAATTTTTGATAGAATGAGGGAAAATAGAAAATTATATACGGCAAAATCAAATGAGTTTATTGCCAATTTGAGTTTAAAACAGAGCTTTTCTAGATGTATAAATACTTCCGTAACTACAGTTGTGATAATATTTTTAGTTTATGTTATGGTTCCTAGTGTTAGAGAATTTTCATTTCCAATACTCGTCGGTATATTGTCTGGAACATACTCCTCCTTGTTTATTGCAATTCCAATATGGATAATGTTGATCAACAGAAAGAATAAAAGGAATAAGGCTTAATTAAAAAAAGGACAGATCGATTTTGAGAAATTGATCTGTTTTATTTTTTGTTAAAGATATTGTAAAACTTAAGATAGTAAATTATAATTAAATGTGTTTTTCTAACGATTTGGGGGATTATATTATGAGAGATTATCATAATGTTGTTTTGAAAAAGGGATGCGTTAACAATAATTATGATCCTTTTGAGATTTATGGAATTAGAGAAGTACTTTACCTTATAGATAATCTTATGAATAAGGATATGAATATTTTGATATGTGCTCCAAGTAATTTAGATGGAATATTATCTACGTCGATTTTACTTTTGGCTTTAAGGTATTTGAAATTAAAAGTTTCACATTACATATATGATGAAGAACAGGAATTTGATGAATTGGAATTCGAAAATTATGTAGAGTTAATGAGAGCAGATATAGTTTTTTCCATAGATAGGATTATGAGGATTGATTTTCCATTAATGTGCGTTAATATATCAAATAAGCCAAATAACATTTCAAATTCTTCAAAGCATATATTTATAAATCCTCATCAAAATGGTTGTATGTATTCATTTAAGGATTTAACTCTCCCAGCCCTTACGTATAAAATCTTACAAGCAATAGGAAAGTTTTATAACCTTAAGAGCATAGTAAAGTTTATAGATTTGGTTTTTATAAGTTTGTTTAATGACAATGTCAATGTGTCTGGTGAAAATTATGAACTTCTGAAAGAAGGGTCTTACTTCCTTAAAAATACAAAAAACTATGGATTACGAGAACTTATAAATATGAATTCTAAAAATCTTACAATAAATGAGCTGATTATGTTTATAAATCCAGAGTATATGAGTAAAAATAAAATGACCAATGCTAGATTGATTGTTGAACTTCTCACGGTATCGAACCCTCTGAAGGCTAATCAGATTTGTAAGTATTTGATTAAGGAAGTTAATGACAAAGTGGAGGAAAAGTTATGGACTTAAAAGACAGCATAAGAATTATAAATGATTTTCCCAAAAAGGGAATAAGCTTCAAGGATATAACTACTTTAATTCAAGATGGAAAATCTTTGAAGTATGTGGTGGATTTAATTGCACAAAATCTGAAAGATAAAAATATAGATTTGATTGTTGGTCCGGAGGCGAGAGGATTTATATTTGGAGTTCCTGTTGCTTATGCTTTGGGAATAGGTTTTGTTCCAATAAGAAAGAAAGGGAAGTTACCTGGAGAAACGATAGAGGTTAAGTATGCACTAGAATATGGAGAAGATGTTTTGGAGATGCATAAAGATGTTATATCGCCGGGGATGAGAGTTGCTATAGTTGATGATTTACTGGCGACTGGTGGGACCATGATGGCAGTGGCAGAGCTTATTACAAAAGCTGGTGGGGAAGTTGTTGAGCTTGATTTTGTAATAGAGTTGGAAGGTCTTGGCGGCAGAAAGGTTTTAGGTCGTTATGATGTAAGATCATTTGTTAAATATAATGATTGATTTACATAGAGGTTGAAATTTTTTGAATATGTACTATAATTATCAATAACCGTAGTTGGTTTCAGATAAAATAAAAACTAAATATTGTATATTTTAGGGAGCTTCAATAAATTTGATCTCCCTAAAATTATTATAAATTCAAAGGGGTTAGTATGTATCAAAAATTAGAAGCCATAGTTGAGAGACTTAGTGATAACAAAGATTTGGTATTGGAAGCATTTAGATTTGCATTTGAGGCACATAAGGAACAAAAAAGGATAGATGGGGAACCTTATATAGTTCATCCTTTGGAAGTTGCATATATTCTTTCTGAAATGAACCTAGATGTTAATACTGTGATTGGTGGTATTTTGCATGATGTTATAGAAGATACGGAATTTACATATTTAGATATAACCTCTAAGTTTGGCGAAGAGGTTGCGATTTTGGTAGAGGGTGTTTCAAAGTTAGATAAAATAAATTGGAAAACAAAAGAAGAGGCACAAGCTGGCAATATAAGGAAAATGCTTATAGCCATGACCAAAGATATCAGAGTTATACTTATAAAATTGGCTGACAGACTTCATAATATGCGTACTCTTAAGTATTTATCAAAGGAGAAGCAGAAAGAAAAGTCTGAAGAGACCCTGAATATATTTGTTCCTCTTGCCCATAGGCTTGGGATATCTAAGATAAAGTGGGAACTTGAGGATTTATCATTTAGATATTTAAATCCCGATGAATATTATGAAGTGGCAAAATTGGTTTCTCAGAAGAGAGATGACCGAGAAAAATTTACTGAGGAGATTATAAATGAATTTAGAAATGTTCTAACTAACTCAGGCATAGTAGCTAGTATTGAAGGACGACCTAAGCACTTGTATAGTATATATAAAAAAATTATCCAAAAGAACAAATCTATAGATGATATATTTGATTTGATAGCAATTAGAGTTATAGTAGATGATATAAAAAATTGTTATTTAACCCTTGGCTTAGCTCATGAAATATATAGTCCAATTTCAAATAAATTTAAGGATTATATTGCGATGCCTAAACCTAATAATTATCAATCTTTACATACAACGGTATTGAGTAAGAGTGGTAAACCTTTTGAAATCCAAATAAGGACTAAACAAATGCACAAAGTTGCAGAACTTGGTATAGCAGCTCATTTCAAATATAAAGAGCAAAAAACCGATAAGGACGATTTTGATGATAAATTTGTTTGGATAAGAGAGGTTGTGGAGTGGATAACTGAAACTGAAAATCCTAAGGAGGCAATGGAGAACTTTAAGACTGATCTTATATTTCAAGAGATTTTTGTTTTTACTCCCAAGGGTAAAGTAATATCGTTGCCCGTTGGATCTACTCCTGTTGATTTTGCCTTTAGAATACATACAGATGTGGGATATAGATGCGAAGGAGCTAAAGTTAATAACAAAATAGTTCCTTTAGATTATGAACTTGAAACAGGAAATATAATTGAAATTTTAACTTCGAAGCAACTTAGAGGTCCGAGTGCGGATTGGCTTAATTTTGTAAAGAGTAATCATGCTAAAAGTAAAATAAAACAATGGTTTAGTAAAATTGTCAAAGGTGACAATATATTGAAAGGAAAATATCTTTTTGAAAAAGAGTGTAAAAGGAAGGGATTAAAGCTTACTTCTTTTTTAAATTATAAGGATATAAATAAGTTTATTAAGTCACTGGGTATTATAAGTTTAGATGATTTATATGCTTCGATTGGAATAGGTAATATTAGTTCAACTTCTGTAATAAATAAATTTAATGAAACGTGTCTCGAATGTGAAAACGAAAAGTTGGATAATGATAAAATTAAACATGCATCTAGTCTTGCAATCAATAAAGATGAGCGTTCTAAAATAGGTAAACATGAAAACATACTCGTAGAGGGTGAGAAAAATGTTTTAAGCAAATTTGCCAAATGTTGCACCCCTGTTTATGGTGATGAGATAATAGGGTTTATAACAAGGGGTAGAGGTGTAACTATTCATAGAAAAAATTGTAGAAATATAGATAATTGTTTAAATTCTGAACGGATTGTAAATGTTCAGTGGTGTGATTTGAATAATGAAAAATATGACGTGGATATTTGTATGGATGTTAAAGATGCTACGATTTATACTATAGAGGAAGTTAATAAAAAAATTAGAACTTTTTCTATTTATATCAGAAGTGTTAATTTTAGAGAGATAGATTCGGAAATATCAAAAATTGATATAAGACTTAGAGTTGATTCTAAACACAATCTGGATGCGTTGCTCAATTCTCTGAGAAAAATAACTGGATGTATTAGAGTTTTTAGACCTAATAATAAATAGTTAATTCAGATTTATAAGTTGGTTAATTTTAAAATTAAGGAGATTAATTATGGAAAATGTTAAGATTCATAGAATTCCACTTGGTGTTTACAGAACTAATTGTTATGTTGTGGAAAATATAAATACTGGAAACTCTATTATTGTCGATTGTGGTGACGGTGAAGAATTTAAAAAATATGTCGAAAGTAATTGCTTGAGTTTTAGGATAAAGTATGGTTTGATCACTCACGGACATTTTGATCATGTAGGAGGAGTAAAGTTTATACAGGAAAACTATGATACGATGTTTTTCATAGGTCTTAAAGATATGGAAGCACAGCATGAGGAACCCTATTTATTTCCAAGGCTTAAGGGAGTAAATGTGGTATATGATAATCTAGTTTTGAACTTTGAGGATTTTAAGATAACTACCATAGCCACTCCAGGTCATACGATGGGAGGAATGACCTATAAGTTTGAAAATCATATTTTTACAGGAGATACTTTATTTAAGGGTACCGTAGGAAGAGTGGATTTGTACGGTGGTGACTTTGAAATACTCATGAATAGTATAAAGGAAAAATTATTTATATTGCCTAAGGATACTATAATTCATCCAGGGCATGGTGAAGAAAGCACGATAGAGAATGAAATTAATGATAACGAATTTGTGATATAAGGAGGATTGTGTACCAGAGATGAGTGTTATTGTTAAGCTCCCCAAGGGAACAAAGGATATTTTACCCAAAGATGTATATATATGGCAATATATTGAAGAATTTTTAAGAAAAACAGCAAAGTTATTTGGTGTAAGTGAGATACGTACTCCGATTTTTGAGCATACAGAGTTATTTCTGAGAGGGGTTGGAGATACTACTGATATTGTTCAAAAGGAGATGTACACTTTCAATGATAAGGGTAATAGAAACATAACTTTGAAAGCTGAAGGAACAGCACCTACAATAAGGGCTTTTATTGAGCATGGTTTACATGCTCATGCACAGCCTGCTAAATTTTTTTACATAACTCCCGTTTTTAGATATGAAAATGTCCAAAAAGGAAGACTAAGACAACATCATCAATTTGGTGTGGAAATTTTTGGATCACAATATCCTATATGCGATGCTGAAATTATATATATGGCATATTCCATATATAAACAACTAAAAATTAAAGATTGTTTTGTGCAGATAAATTCTCTTGGATGCAGTAAATGTAGGTCGAATTATAATGAGAATCTAAAAGAGTTTTTGCATAATAATAGAAACGAATTGTGTGATATATGTGATGATAGGCTTGAGAAAAATCCTTTACGCATTTTAGATTGTAAAAATGTAAATTGCCAAGCAGTTCTTTTAAATTCTCCTTTAATAACGGATTTTATATGTGATGAATGCAATATGCATTTTGATGGTGTAAAAAAGTATTTAACTAGTGTTGGTATTAATTTTAATGTAAATCCTAGAATCGTTCGTGGTTTGGATTATTATAGCAAGACAGTTTTTGAAATATTAGACTCTGAAGGAATGGCTCTCTGTGGTGGCGGAAGATATGATTATTTAATTGAACAGTTAGGTGGAAAGTATACTCCTGCTGTAGGATTTGGTATGGGAATTGAACGATTAATTTCTGCTTTAGGAGATGGAAAACAGAATATAGCAAATCCTACTCTAGATTTATTTATTATTGTAATGGATAGTTCGTTTATGGAATTTGCTTTTATTCTATGTGGTCATCTTAGAGATGTAGGTGTGTCATGTGATATAGATTATTTGTTTAGAAGTTTGAAGTCTCAAATGAGATATGCGGATAGGATAAATTCTAAAAATATTATAGTTATTGGAGAAAATGAAATGAAGAGTGGGTATGTATGTCTTAAAAATATGCGTACTGGTACTGAAAAAAAAGTTAAACTCACTTCTTGGGATATCAATATTGCAGTTAGATGGAATGGAATTTAATGAATTAGTGGGGTGTATTATGGAATTTGACAAATTGCATAGAACTGATTATTGTGGTTTGATCGATAAAAAATTTTTACATAAAGAGGTTGTACTTCAAGGTTGGGTAAACAGGAAACGGAATTTAGGGTCGTTAATATTTATTGATTTAAGAGATCGGGAAGGAATCGTGCAGATAGTTTTCAAAGATAATAGTAATTTATTTAGTATTGCTGATTCCTTAAAACCTGAATATTGCATTAAAGTAAAGGGAATTGTATTGGAAAGAGAATCTAAAAATGAAAATCTATATACAGGAGAGATAGAGGTAATATGTGATGAACTTACGATATACTCAAAGTCCGATTCTTTACCTTTCATGGTTGATGAAGGATTTGAAGTAAATGAAAATTTAAAATTTAAACATAGGTACATATCGCTGAGAAACCCTGAGTATCAGAAAATTTTTAAAATAAGAAGTAATGCATATGCTGCGTTTAGAGAATTTTTACATAATGATGGATTTATTGAAATTACAACACCAATTTTAAATAAAAGTACTCCCGAAGGGGCAAGAGACTTTTTGATACCGAGCAGAATGAGTATAGGTAAATTTTATGCTTTGCCTCAATCTCCTCAGATATACAAACAATTGCTTATGATAAGTAACTTTGATAAATATTATCAAATTGCAACATGTTTTAGAGATGAAGATCTTAGATCAAATCGACAACCTGAATTTACTCAAATTGATATTGAAATGAGTTTTGTTGATGAAGATGATGTAAAGTATAAGATGGAGCAATTAATTAAGCACGTTTTCAATAAAACTATAGGCATAAAATTGGAAGATAGTTTTATAGAAATGAGCTATGATGAATGCATGAATTTGTATGGAACAGATAAGCCAGATTTAAGATTTGATATGAAGATTATGAATATGAAAGATGATTTTATCAACTCAGAGTTTCCTATATTTAAAGATTGCATAGAAAGTGATAAAGAAATCTGTGGGATAAAAGCTGAAAATACAAATTTCTCTAGAAAACAGTTTGATAAATTTACGGAGTTTGTAAAAAATCATTTTAATGCTAAGGCTTTAATCTATATAAATTATAAAGATAATCAAATCTCATCATCTATAAATAAATTTTTGAATGATGAAGATAAAAAGAGCTTGATTGAGAAATATAATTTGAAAGATGGAGATTGTCTTTTTTTAGTTGCTGGTTTTAGAAAAATTGTATTAAGTTCTTTAGGAGCTTTGAGGTTGGAATTGGCTAAATCTTTAAAATTATTGGAGAAAAATAAGGAATTTAAATTTTTGTGGGTTAAGGATTTTCCATTATATGAATACGATGAGGAGGAAAATAGATATTATGCATGTCATCATCCATTCACAATGCCTAATGATAATGATATAAAGTATTTTGATTCTAAGGATTATTTAAAGATACGAGCTAAGGCTTATGATTTGGTTTTGAATGGTGAGGAAATTGGAGGAGGAAGCATAAGAATTCATGATTCTGAAATTCAGAAAAAGATGTTCAATGTTCTAGGCTTAACCAAAGAAGACGTAAATCAAAAATTTGGTTTCTTTGTTGACGCTTTGAAATATGGAACTCCTCCACATGGTGGTGTTGCATTTGGTTTTGATAGAATTGTTATGTTTTTGACGGATGTTGATGATATAAAGGATGTTATAGCTTTTCCTAAAAATAAAAAAGCTGAGTGTCTTCTATCCAATAGCCCTAGTGAGGTAAGCCTCGAACAATTGGAAGAACTTGGTCTAGAAATTAAAAATGTAAATTGAATTTGTATGAATAAAATGCTATGTTTAATGTAATTGCTTATAATGAGCTTTGCATTAAACATGGCATTATTTTTATTGTGATTGATAGGAGGATTTTTATGATAAGTGATAAAGAATTGATGACACTGGTGGTGGATGAAAAGAAAAGGCAATTAAATAATATAGAGCTTATAGCTTCTGAAAATTTTGTAAGTGAAGATGTGCTTAATGCTATGTCTACAGTTTTGACTAATAAGTATGCCGAAGGATATCCAAGTAAAAGATATTACGGTGGGTGTGAAGTGGTCGATAAAATTGAGAAAATAGCAATTGAGAGAATGAAAAAATTGTTTGGTGCTGAGCATGCAAACGTACAACCGCATTCGGGATCGCAGGCTAACATGGCTGTTTATTTTTCAGTTTTAAATAGTAATGATACGATTCTTTCCATGGGTCTTGATCATGGTGGGCATTTGACTCATGGAAGTCCTGTTAATTTTTCTGGAAAAACATATAATTTTGAGTTTTATGGAGTTGAAGAAAGAACAGGAGTTATAAATTATGATAACGTTATGGAAATAGCTCTAACTGTCAAACCAAAACTTATTGTGTGTGGATACAGTGCATATCCAAGGAAAATCGATTTTAAGAAATTTAGAGAAATTTGCGATGCTGTCGGAGCTTATATGATGGTGGACATGGCTCATATAGCAGGATTAATTGCTGCTGGTGAGCATGATAATCCAGTTAGATATGCCGATTTTGTTACTACTACTACCCATAAAACCTTAAGAGGACCTAGAGGTGGAGCTATTTTGTGTAAAGAAAAATTTGCTAATGCAGTAGATAAAGCCACGTTTCCAGGAATTCAAGGAGGTCCTCTCATGCATGTGATTTGTGCTAAAGCTGTGTGTTTTAAAGAGGCCATGACAGAAAGTTTTAAAAATTATGCTAAGCGAGTTATAAAAAATGCTATTAGATTAAGTGACGAATTGAAGAAGAGAGGATTTGATATAATCTCTGGTGGAACTGATAATCATTTAATTCTCGTTGATTTAAGAAACAAAAACATAACAGGTAAGGAGTGTGAAACTCTACTTGACTCAATATGTATAACGGTTAATAAAAATTTTATACCTTTTGATAAATTAAGTCCATTTGTAACAAGTGGTATAAGAATAGGTACGGCAGCTGTTACGACTAGAGGATTCGGAGAAGATGAAATGGTTGTCATTGCAGATGTGATTAATAGTGCTATAAACAGTAGAGTTAATGGAAATCAATCACTTATTAAAAAGGTTCGAGAATTAACTAACAATTTCCCATTGTTTAAATATTGATTTTAATTGTAAAAAATTGTAAGAGTTGACATGAATTTCATAATGTAATATACTTAGAAAGCACAAATTAGCACATCAGGAGAATTTGAATGTTTAATGTACATAGTCGTATTTTAGGTACAGGAATGTATGTTCCTGATAAAATTTTAACTAATAATGATTTAGAGAAGTTGGTTGATACCAATGATGAATGGATATATACAAGAACTGGTATAAAACAAAGACGCATTTCCTCTTTAAATACATCGGTTCTTGGTGAAAGAGCAATTGAGAATTTGTTGGTAGATGTAAACATAGATCCTCTTAGTATAGATTTGATTATATTTTGCACTATCTCACCTGATAATAATACTCCAGCCTGTGCGTGTTTAATTCAAAAGTATATAGGGGCTAAAAACGCTACTGCATTTGATATTAATGCAGCGTGTTCAGGTTTCATATATGGTTTGGTTGTAGCTGATAGTTTGATTAAGTCAGGTAGATATAAGAATGCTATCGTCGTGGGGAGTGAAGTATTATCAAAAATTGTGAATTGGAAAGATAGAAATACTTGTGTGTTATTTGGAGATGGGGCTGGAGCCGTATTCCTTGAAGGAACATCGAATTTAGATTTAGGAATAATTGATACATATACGAGGTCTGTCGGAGATAAATCAGATTCATTGGTTTCGAAAGCATTTCCAGTTTCAAATTTTACAATTGATAATGCAAACGATGTGAGTCCCTATATAACCATGGATGGTAGAGAGGTTTTTAAGTTTGCCGTTTCATCTATTGTGGAAGGTGTCGAGAAATTATTAGAGAACAATGATTTGTCAAGTTCAGATATAAAATATATAATTCCACATCAAGCCAATATTAGGATAATTGATTCTGCAGCACAAAAATTAAATATACCAACAGATAGGTTTTTTACAAATTTATCAAAATATGGTAATACCTCAGCAGCAAGTATACCTATGGCACTTGATGAGATTAACAAATCAGGTGTGCTTGGTGAAGGTGATTTGATTATTTTGGTTGGATTTGGAGGAGGACTTACATACGGTTCGGTTTTATTGAGATGGTGATCTCTTGCATTATTTAGGAGTTGAGATAAGATGATGAAAAAGATTTCATTTATTTTTCCTGGTCAAGGTTCTCAATATGTGGGTATGGGAAAATATTTTTATGATAATTTTGTACAATCAAAAGGAATTTTCGATAAAGCAAATGAGCTTTTAGGATATGATTTGTCGGATAAAATATTTTTTGGAATCGGCAATGATTTAGATAAAACAGAGATTACTCAGCCTAGTATATTAACTGTTAGCGTGGCTATTTTAGAGGCTTTGAAAAGTGTTTGTAATGTCAAACCTTTTTTAACAGCCGGATTGAGTTTGGGGGAGTACTCCGCTTTGGTATGTGCTAATTTTTTAGATTTTGATCGAGCCATTCCGTTAGTTCGAAAGAGGGCTGAATTCATGGTGAGCTATATACAAAAAGGTACATATGGTATGACTGCAGTTATAGGATTGTCTGAAGAGAAAATTTCACAAGCTATTAACGAAGTCAGAGATTTTGGTTTTTTGGCAATTGCAAATTATAACTGTCCAGGTCAGATTGTTGTGTCTGGGGAAGTTTGTGCACTTGAAAAAGCCGAAATTGAATTTAAAAAACTAGGTGCTTTAAAAAATGTTCGTCTATCTGTAGATGGACCATTTCATACGAAATTATTATCGCAGGCAGCTGCAGATTTGAAACTTGAGCTTCAAAATATAAAGTTTAATGGTGAATCATTAGTTCCTGTTATATCTAATGTTACAGCTGATAAAATTTCAATTGATAATATTGAAGATTTGCTATCGAAACAAGTTATGAGCTCTGTGCTTTGGGAAAAAAGTATATTAAGCATGATTGACATGGGAACTGATGTTTTTGTTGAAATCGGTCCTGGGAGGTCTTTGTCTGGATTCGTAAAGAAGATAAATAAAAAGATTGAAGTGTTTAATATTGAAGATCAAGTATCCCTAGATAAATTTTTGAAAGTTTTTAGTGAGGTGTAGTTTATGCTCAAGGGTAAGGTAGCAATTATCACAGGTGCTTCGAAGGGTATTGGTAAGGCTATAGCTATTAATTTTGCCAAGCATGGTGCAAGTGTTGTTTTGAATTATAGGAGCGATGATGATGGAGCTCGGAGTGTAGTAAAAGAGATTGAAGAAAATGGTGGGAATGTAGTTTTACATAAAGGAGATATTAGTAATTTTTCTGTTGCAGATGATTTAGCTAAGCTTTGTATTGAAAAATTATCTAGAGTTGATATATTGGTGAACAATGCAGGGATGACAAAAGATACGTTACTTCTCAGAATGAAAGAACAGGATTTTGATGATGTTATAAATGTAAATTTGAAGGGGACTTTTAACTGCATTAAACATGTCACACCGATTATGATTAAACAAAGATACGGGAAAGTTCTGAATATTAGTTCTGTTATAGGGCTTATAGGGAATATAGGTCAGGTTAATTACGCTGCTTCAAAGGCTGGGATTATAGGTATGACAAAATCTCTTGCTAAGGAATTAGGTTCTAGAGGTATAAATGTAAACTCCATCGCTCCTGGTTTTATAGATACGGATATGACAGAAGTGTTGACTGACAAAGTTAAAGAAACTATTTTGTCACATATACCATTGAATAGAATTGGTAAAGTGGAGGACGTTGCAAATCTTGCAGTGTTTTTGGCTAGTGATCTATCCAGTTACATAACTGGTCAAGTGATAACTGTGGATGGTGGAATGGTGATGTAGGAGGATTTGGATTTATGAATAATAGGGTTGTTGTTACAGGGTTAGGTGCTGTAACGCCTATAGGAAATGATGTTAATGAATTTTGGAATAATGCCAAAAATGGTATTATAGGCATACAGAAAATAGATAGTTCTAGAAATATAAATAACACGAAGATTAGTGTTATTGCTCCAGTGAAGAATTTTGATTTAACAAAAAGGTTAACTAAGAAAGAGTGTTCTAGATTTGATGTTTGTTCAACATTTGCTGTTTATGCTACGCAGGAGGCAATTGAGGATTCGGGTATTAATTTGGATTTAGTAGATAGGAATAGATTTGGAGTAGTTGTAGGTTCTGGTGTTGGTGGATTTAATACTTTACAGGAAGTTATTGAGAGATTAAGTAAGGATGAAAATACCCGACTTTTACCACTTACAATTCCTAAACTGATAATTAATATGGTTCCTGGAAATATTGCTATAAAATATGGAATAAGAGGTGAAGGTAAATCGGTTGTAAGTGCTTGCACCACTTCAACTCAATCTATTGGAGATGCATATAGATTATTGAAGCATGGATATCTAGACTTATGTGTAACTGGTGGGAGTGAATCTGCGATAACAACTTTGGGGATTGGGGGATTTACATCTCTAACTGCACTAAGCACATCAGATGATCCTTGCAGAGCATCAATTCCGTTTGACAAGGAGAGGAACGGTTTTGTAATGGGAGAAGGTGCAGGGATTTTAATACTTGAAACTTTGGATCATGCTTTAAATAGGGGTGCTAAAATTCATGCCGAGATAGTGGGATATTCTTCTACCACAGATGGTTATCATATAACTTCACCTATGCCAACTGGAGAAATAAATTCTAATGCTATGAAAAATGTAATTCAGGAGGCTGGAATAACTTATAGAGATATAGATTACATAAATGCTCATGGTACTAGTACAAAAATAAATGATGCGGTGGAAACGCTAGCCATAAAGAGCGTATTTAGAGATTATGCTTATGACATTAAAATTAATTCAACAAAATCTATGACAGGGCATCTATTAGGAGCTACTGGTGCAGTTGAAGCTATTGCTTGTGTTAAATCATGTGAAGAGAATTTTGTTCATCCGACTGCTGGATATAAAGTATTTGATGAGGAATGTGATTTAAATTATGTTCCTAATGTTGGCGTTGTCTCGGAAGTGAATTATGCTATGTCTAATTCCTCAGGATTTGGAGGACATAATGCCGTTTTATTATTTAAAAAATGGAAAGGTTAGATGTTGTAATGTCTTTTGAAGATATAGTACATTTAATAAATTTAATTGATAAATCTCAGATTTCACTTATGGAGTTAAATTGTGAGAACGTATATTTAAAATTGGACAAATCCATAAATCGACAGCTATCTGATAAAAAAGTATTAATTGAGGATGATTTGTCTGGAAAATCAAATGATGTTACTGATATTGTCAAACAAAGAATTGATGAAGCTAAAGATAATAGTGATGATAGCATAGTCGAGTATGATGATAGTGATTTTGCTTACATACTTTCTCCAATAGTTGGAACTGTATATTTATCGCCATCACCAGGTAAGCAAACATATGTTTGTGAGAAACAAAGTGTTAGTAAAGGAGATGTAGTTTGCATAATAGAAGCAATGAAATTAATGAATGAGATCGAAAGTGAATATTCAGGTAAAATCATAGAGATCTTAGTCAAGGATTCACAAATGGTGGAGTATGGTCAGAAGTTGTTCAAAGTGAAATGTGATTAAAGGAGTGATGTTTATATGGAGAAAAGTTCTAGTATAGTTGATATATTTAAGGTTTTACCACACAGATATCCGTTTTTGCTAATAGATAAAGTAGTTGATATTGAAGAGAATAAGAGTGTTACAGTTATAAAAAATGTCACTTTTAATGAACCATTTTTTCAAGGGCATTTTCCAGGGAATCCTATTATGCCAGGAGTTTTAATATTAGAAGCCTTGGCACAGGCTGGAGCTGCAATTGTTTTGTCTATCGATGAAAATCGAGGTAAGACAGCGTTGTTTGTCGGAGCAGATAGTGTTAAATTTAGGAGAATGGTGGTTCCTGGAGATGTCTTAATATTGAGATGTGAAATACTGAAGTACAGGTTTAAATTTGGTGTAGCAAAATGTGTTGCTAAAGTAGGGGATGAGATAGCCTGTGAGGCTAAAATATCGTTTGCTATTCATTAAACTAGGAGAGACTTATGATAAAGAAGATATTGATTGCAAATAGAGGAGAAGTAGCAGTAAGAATCATAAGAGCGTGCAGAGAACTTGGAATAGTTTCTGTTGCAGTTTATTCCGAATCTGACAGAGAAGCCTTACATACTCAATTAGCAGATGAATCAATTTGTATAGGACCAAGCTCATCCAAAGATTCTTATTTAAATATACCGAATATTTTAGAGGCTACGGCTTTGAGTGGAGCTGAAGCTATACATCCAGGTTTTGGTTTTTTGTCTGAAAATTCTAAATTTGCAAAGATGTGTGAAGAGTGTAATATTGTATTTATTGGACCAAATTATAGAACCATGGATTTAATGGGAGATAAGGCTAATGCAAGAAGGACAATGAAAGAACATGATGTGCCAATTATAGAAGGGTATGAAGGTGTTATTGCTAATGAAAATCATGCCTTTAATATAGCAAGAAAAATAGGATTCCCCGTTATGATTAAAGCCGCACTTGGAGGTGGGGGAAAAGGAATAAGGATTGTTGAAAAAGAAAGTGATTTTATAACTTCGTACATATTAGCTAAAAATGAAGCTATGGCTTGCTTTAATAATGACGTAGTGTATATTGAAAAGTACATAAAAAATCCACATCATATAGAATTTCAAGTTATGGCAGATAGCTATGGTAATGTAGTGCATTTATTTGAAAGAGAGTGTTCTGTTCAGAGGAAAAATCAAAAAATATTGGAAGAAGCACCTTCTGCGTTTTTAGACAGTGATACCAGAGAAAAAATGGGAAGAGTTGTTTTGAAAATTTGTGAAATTGTGAAATATGTTAATGCTGGAACGATAGAATTCCTTGTTGATGATGATAAGAATTTTTATTTTATGGAAATGAATACGAGGATTCAAGTTGAGCATCCTGTTACTGAGATGATAACTGGTATTGACCTTATAAAAGAACAAATTAAGGTATCAAGTGGACAAAAATTAAGTTTTACTCAGAAGGATATTAAGATTAATGGACATTCGATTGAGTGTAGAATAAATGCAGAAGATGTGAATAGGAATTTCTTGCCATCTCCTGGAGAAATAAAGCAATTAAATGTACCTGGAGGATTTGGGGTACGTTTGGATAATGCGGTTTATCAAGGATATGTTATACCTTCTTTTTATGACTCTATGATTGCTAAACTTATAGTCCATGGTAAAGATAGACAAGAGGCTATTATGAAAATGAAACGAGCACTAGCTGAATTTGTCATTGATGGTATTGAGAGTAATATAGATTTTCATTTTAAAATTTTGAATAATCCTGATTTTGTTTCAGGTAATTATAATACAGGATTTTTAAATAAGTTGGTGAGTAGCGAGTGAAGTTTGATTTTTTTAAAAAGAATAGGTATGTTACTGTAAGCACTACATCTTTTGAAGATGATAGAAAGGTATATATACCAAATGACCATTGGATAAAATGTAATAAATGTTTGAGAATACTCTATAAGGAAGATATTAGTTTGAATTTTATGGTTTGTCCTTTTTGTGAATATCATTTTAGATTGGATCCAAGGAAAAGAATTGAATATTTGTCGGACAAAGATACTTTTGAAGAATTTGATTCTAATATCTTGAGTTCAAATCCTTTACAATTCCCTGGCTACTTAGAAAAAATAGAGGATAATGTTGATAAATCTAAAGAAAATGATGCTGTAGTTTGTGGTAAATGTTTTATAGATGGTAATCAAGCTGTTATTTGCATAATGAATAGTTTTTTTATGATGGGAAGTATGGGCAGTGTTGTTGGAGAAAAAATAACTTTGGCTATTGAAAGAGCAATTGAATACAGTCTACCGATAGTGATATTTACATCATCTGGAGGAGCTAGAATGCAGGAAGGTGTGTTTTCTCTTATGCAGATGGCGAAAATAAGTGGTGCTGTAAAAAAATTATCCGAAAAAGGATTATTATATTTGACAGTTATTTCTGATCCAACTACTGGTGGAGTTACCGCTAGTTTTGCGATGTTAGGAGATATAATTATAAGTGAACCAGGAGCTATGATTGGTTTTGCTGGAAGGCGAGTCATAGAGAGGACTATAAACGAAAGTTTACCAGATGATTTCCAAACAGCTGAATTTCTTTTGGAAAAAGGTTTTTTGGATAAGATAGTACATAGAAAAGATATGAAAGGATTTATAGCGCATATACTTAGTACTCATAGGAGGTGTAGCAATGGGTGATTTGTCTGTTTGGGATCGTGTTACACTCGCTAGAATGCCAACTAGGCCTAATTCTAAATTTTATATTGATAATGTGTTTGATTCGTTTGAAGAACTCCATGGAGATAGATTTTACGGAGATGATAAAGCCATTTGTGGAGGAATTGGAGTTATAAATAATATTTCGGTTACTGTAATAGCACAAATGAAAGGGGAAAATACTAAAGAAAATATATTTAGAAATTTTGGGATGCCAAACCCAGAGGGATATAGGAAAGCTATAAGATTAATGAAGCAGGCTGATAAATTTGGAAGACCTATTATAACTTTTGTTGATACACCCGGTGCCTTTTGTGGTAAACAGGCTGAAGAGAGAGGACAAGGCGAAGCAATTGCTAAAAATTTATTTGAAATGATGGGGTTTGGTGTTCCTATATTGTCTATAGTCATTTCCGAAGGAGGAAGTGGGGGTGCTTTAGGGATCTCAGTGGCTAATGAAGTATGGATGTTGGAAAATTCTATATATTCTGTAATTTCTCCTGAAGGATGTGCAAGTATTTTGTGGAAGGATTCTACAAAAGTTAAAGAAGCGGCTGAAGCATTAAAGCTTACGTCTTATGATCTATACGATTTTAAAATTGTTGATAAGATAATTGATGAATTTGGAGAAGGGGCACACGTCACTAAAAATAGGATAGCACAAAATATGAAAGATGAAATACTTGATTTTATAAATAGATTCAAAGACAAAACTTGCGAATATATAAAGGAACATAGGTATAGAAAATTTAGAGAAATTGGGAAATATAAAATTCAATAATACGAAGAATCTGATCTAGTTAAATTTAGATTGGATTTTTTATTTTTTAAGATTGTTTCATTAAGTTGACTGTAGAAAACGGAATTGTTATAATCAAAAATCATTACAGAGTTAAGGAGAATTTAGATGAAGATGTCTACTAAAGGTAGATATGGTATCAAGGCTATGCTCGAACTTGCACTTGTTTATGACAAAGAAACCATATCTGTCAGGAGTATATCACAGAAACAAAATATATCTGAACTCTATTTGGAACAAATATTTTCTGTTCTCAGAAAAGCTCAACTTATAAAAAGTACACGAGGTGCTAAAGGAGGATATTCTTTAACTCGAAAACCTAAAGACATTACGATAAAAAATATTATGGATGCTCTTGAGGGACCTATAAGTATATCCAATTGTATAGAAGAGGGTGCAATTTGTGATAATTTAGATACGTGTGCAACAAGAGTTTTGTGGGTGAGAATACGTGATGCGATAGATGAAATTTTTTCATCTGTAACTTTGCAAGATATAATTGATGAACACAATAAACTTCAAATTTTGAATATAGGGGTTAACTACAATGAGTAGAAAAGTTTATATGGATTATGCATCCACCACATTTATAAGAGAAGAAGTCTTGAACGAAATGAATCCGTACCTATATGATTTTTATGGAAATCCCTCAGGAATACATGAGCTAGCTAGAGTTTCTAAAAATGCAATAGAGAAATCTAGAGAAATGATTTCTAATTCTTTAAAGGTTAATAGGAAGGAAATATTTTTTACAAGTGGTGGAACAGAATCGAACAATTGGGCTATAAAAGGAGTTGCTTTTGCAAATAGAGATAAAGGAAATCACATAATAACAACTAAAATTGATCATCATTCAGTTTTGTATACTTGTAAATATTTAGAAGAGTGCGGATTTGATGTTACATATTTGGATGTTGGCAATGATGGACTTGTTGATATAGAGTTATTTGAAAAATCTATAACGAGCAAAACTATACTTGCCACTATCGCATTTGCAAATAATGAAATTGGTACTATACAAGATATCGATTCCATATCTAGAATTTGCCATGAGAGAAATATAATTTTTCATACTGATGCAATACAAGCCATAGGGAAAGTGGATATAGGTTTAGATAGATATAAATACATCGACTTGCTTTCAATATCTGGTCATAAAATATACGCTCCAAAAGGGACGGGTATTTTGTACATTAAAGATGGTACCAACATACAGACTTATATTCATGGAGGAAGTCAGGAAAAAGGAAAAAGGTCTGGAACTGAAAATGTTTATGGTATTGTTGGTCTTGGAAAAGCTATTGAGATTGTGTGTTCAGAGCTTCATAAGGAAGGAAAGAAATTGCAAAAACTTAGAGATTATATGATGGATAGAATTTTAAATGAAATACCTAAGAGCAAAATCAATGGTTCCAGAATCCATAGGTTAAGCAACAACATAAACGTTTGCTTTGAAGGATTGGAAGATGAGGGCATTCTTCTTTCTCTAGATTTGAAGGGAATTCTTGCGTCCAGTGGAAGTTCTTGTAATTCTGGTTCTGTAAATTCATCGCATGTACTTAAAGGTATAGGTCTTAGTACAATAGAGGCTCAGAGTTCTGTTAGATTTACTATTGGGAAATATACCTCTCAAGAAGATGTTGATTATGTTGTAGATGAATTAAAGGAAATAGTATCGAGACATAGAAAATGTTAAGGTTTGATTTGGAGGATCTGATTTGAAAAATGAGAAAGTAGTTATTGGATTAAGTGGTGGTGTTGATAGTGCTGTTGCTGCATATTTGCTCAAAGAACAAGGGTATGATGTGATTGGTGTAATGTTAAATTTATCACAGAATGATGAGGTGTATTTGAGACAGGAGGGAGGATGTTGTTCTTTGTCTTCTGTTCTTGATGCTCGCAAGGTGGCCGAGCTTTTGGAGATTCCATTTTACGTTCTGAACTATAAGGATGTTTTTAAGGAAAAGATAGTGAATTATTTTGTAGAAGATTATATGTCTGGGAATACGCCTAATCCTTGCATTGAATGCAATAGGCATATAAAATTTGGGAAGTTCTTAAGGAATGCAAGTATGCTCGGTGCAAATTATATGGCAACAGGACATTATGCAAATGTGGAAAATATAAATGGTAAATTTGTTTTAAAGAAAGGTATAGATTCAAAGAAAGACCAAACATATATGCTGTATACTTTAACTCAAGATCAACTTAAACATGTCTTAATGCCATGTGGAAATTATACAAAGGAGCAGATTAGAGATATTGCAAAAGGTATTGGTATGGATATATATAACAAAAGAGATAGTGAAGAAATTTGCTTTATTCCAGATGGCAATCACGGAAATTTTATATCGGAGATTAGAAAAGTTAAACAGGGAAATTTTATTGACAAAAATGGCAAAGTCCTAGGTAAGCATAAAGGAATTGTTTATTATACTATTGGACAAAGAAAAGGTTTAAATTTATCTTTAGGGAAACCAGGTTATGTGATAGAAATAAGAGAGAAGACTAATGAAATTGTAATAGGTAATGAGGAAGAAATATTTTTTAATAATGTTATTATAGATAATGTCAATATAATTTCTGGAAGCATACATGGTGTGCCCGAGAATATTCAAGCTAAGATAAGATATCAATCTAAATTTTGTGATGCTAAGATTGATATAGTAAATGATAATGAAGCAAAGATTATTTTCAGTGAACCCCAAAGAGCTATTACCAGGGGGCAATCTTTGGTATTTTACGATGGCGATATAGTTGTAGGTGGGGGTATCATAAGAAATTATTTTTAGCAACGTTACATTTAATCATTAAAGTTTGACACAATAAACATTGTAGTATTTAATTGATTGACATTGATCAAGATTTTAATATATAATTTATCTAAGTTATTTCA
Source organism: Anisomitus miae (SeqCode) (assembly GCF_054906395.1). Taxonomy (NCBI): domain Bacteria; kingdom Bacillati; phylum Bacillota; class Clostridia; order Eubacteriales; family Clostridiaceae; genus Anisomitus (SeqCode); species Anisomitus miae (SeqCode). Next base: position 344,694 of record NZ_JBRACL010000006.1, on the reverse strand, counting down.
GAGCGTTGGCTAAGCTTTTGTCTCGGGGTTTTACTTTGAGGTGAAAGCTTATATTTTTAGTTAGGTTGGAGTGATTAATTTTATGAAGAAATATACATACACGGAGCTTAGAAACCTTTACATAGATTTTTTTAAAAGCAAATCTCATTATAGATTAAATAGTTTTCCTCTTATACCTAAAGATGATAATAGCTTACTCTTAATAAATGCAGGAATGGCACCACTTAAAAAATATTTTACAGGAGCTGCAGTTCCTCCAAGTAAAAGGATAGTGACATATCAAAAATGCATTAGAACAGGAGATATTGACGAAGTAGGAAAGACTCCTAGACATTGTACTTTTTTTGAAATGCTTGGGAATTTTTCGTTTGGAGATTATTTTAAAAAGGACGCTATAACTTATGCTTGGGAGTTTTTAACCAAGGTCCTTGATATACCTAGCGATAAATTGTATGTAAGTGTTTATGTAGACGATGATGAAGCTCTTGATTGTTGGATAAATAATACTTCTATTACCAGAGATAGGATTTTTAAAATGGGAAAAGAGGATAATTTTTGGGAAATAGGAGTCGGACCGTGTGGACCATGTTCTGAAATCTTTTATTGTTTTGATGATGTAGAGATAAAAACGAATGATCAATTTTTGAATTTGCAAGAAGAGGGAAAGCTATTTGAAATTTGGAATTTGGTATTTACTCAATTTAACAAAAACGAGAATGGTGAATATGAGCAATTAAATACAAGAAATATTGATACGGGAATGGGTCTTGAACGATTAGCCATTGTGATGCAAAACGTTCAAAGCGTATTTGATACAGATGTTTTTGTAAAAATAATAAATAAGATAATAAAAATAGCAAACTTAAAATGTGATTTCTCAGAGGTTAAATATTCTTGTAGAGTTATTGCTGATCACGTAAGAAGTACAGTATTCTTAATTGGGGATGGAATTATTCCTAGCAATGAAGGAAGGGGGTATGTTTTAAGAAGATTGATAAGAAGAAGCATCAGACATGCTAAGCTTATGGGTATAGAGTCTAAATTTATGAGTAATGTTGTTGATGTTGTTATAAATGAATATAAGGATGATTATCCCGAGCTACTTGAAAGAGAGAATTACATAAAAAATATTATTGATACCGAGGAAGATAACTTTACAAAAACTCTAAATAAGGGCATGAGTATATTAATGTCTTATTTGAAGGATTTGAAGTCTTCAAACTTTAATATATTGTCGGGCAATAAGGCTTTCAAGTTGTATGATACATATGGTTTTCCAGTTGAATTGACTCAAGAGATTTTGAAGGATGAGGGTATTGAGGTTAACATAAATGAATTTAATGTAGAAATGAAGAAGCAGCAACAAAAAGCTAGGAATTCAAGGAAAGACGATAATTATTTGGGAAATGATCTTGGGGTGTTGAACTCAACGGGAAATTACGAAATAGAGTTTTTAGGACACGATACTTTGAATTTGAGTTCAAGGATTTTAGATATAATATTTGATAACTCTTTCGTTGACGAAATAGGAGCTGGGAACAAAGGGTTTTTAATTTTTGATAAGACGCCTTTTTATCCTGAAATGGGAGGGCAAGTTGGTGACACAGGGTATGTTAAATCTAAAATGGGATATGGAAAAGTTTTAAATACAAAAAAGAATATTCAAGGTAAGATTTATAATTTGGTCGAAGTTATTAGTGGGAAGTTTTCAAAAGAGGATTTTGTGGATCTTGGAGTTGATGAGAAAAGAAGAGATTCAATTTGTAGAAATCATACTGCGACACATTTGTTACACAGTGCATTAAGAATCGTGTTAGGTGATCATGTTAAACAATCGGGTTCTTATTTGGATGAACATAAATTAAGATTTGATTTTACTCATCCCAAAGCTTTGACAAAAAAAGAATTAGAAGAAGTTGAAAAAATTATTAATGAATGTATATATAATCAAGTAAGTGTAAAGACTGAAGTAATGGATATAAAATCAGCTCAAGAAAGAGGTGCAGTTGCTTTATTTGGTGAAAAGTATGAAGATGAGGTCAGAGTTTTGTCTATAGGAGATTGTAGTATGGAGCTTTGTGGAGGAACTCATGTTTCGAATACTGGTTTTCTAGGAAATTTTGTTATATTAAATGAGATATCTGTATCTTCAGGAGTGAGAAGGATTGAAGCGACTACAGGGAGGAATGTATTTGATATTTTTAAATCTAATCGTAACGTATTAAATGAAATTCATAATCGTGTTAAGGCAACTTCACAAAATGATATATTGAGTAAAGTCTCAAGCTTATTTCTCGAAATCAAGGATAAAAATACAGAAATTGCACGACTTAAATCTGAAGCATTGAACTTGAAGTTGAAAGATATAGATTCGATAATTGAAAGCTCGAAGGTTAAAAATGGATTAAAGATAGTTACGAGTACTTTTAATGATATTGATGCAGGTCAACTGAGGGAAATTTGTAGTATAGCTAAAGATAAAATTAGTTGTGGCTTTGTAATGTTTGTGTCTGTGTGTAATAATAGAGCAAGCGTTGTTTGTATGGCGACGAAGAATGCTATTGAAGAGGGAATTGATTGTGGGAAAATAATAAAAGATGTATTAAGAATAGCTGAAGGGAGTGGAGGAGGCCGAAAAGATATGGCACAAGGGTCTATAATAAATGTATCAAAAATAAATGAGGTTATTAATAAGGTATATGAAATTATTTAATTGCCAAATTTCTATGATTGTTATATAATTAGCTTTGGACGACTCCAAAAGGGAGGTGCGTGAGACTTTTTATAAGTCGTGTGTATGAAGAAAGATTTTACTATGTATATGAAGTATGATCGGAATTTAGTTGAGAATGAAATTGAATATACGAACGAACGTAAGACAAGAGAGATTTTAGAGGAAGTTTATGACTCTTTGGAAAAGAAGGGTTATAAACCAATAAATCAGTTGGTTGGCTATCTTATATCTGGTGATCCGACGTATATCACTAATTATAATGGAGCTAGGGCATTAATAAGTAAACTTGAGCGTGATGATATATTAGAGGAAGTGCTTAGGACTTACCTGAAAAAGTAGTTAATTTATCCGAGTTTGCATGTTTGCTTACTTGGATTTTTGTTTTATTGTCATTTTGAGTTTTTAGGGGAATTTGATTTATGAACTATATGGGTTTGGATGTAGGAGATAAAAATATAGGCATTGCAATTAGTTCTGGAATAATAGCTCAGGGTTTATGTACTTATAAAAGAGTCAGCCTTGAAAAAGATATTTGCTATATACAAAAACTTATTGAGGAGAATTCTATTTCAAAAATTGTAGTTGGACTTCCTAAGAACATGAATGGTAGCATAGGATTTCAAGGACAGAAGGTTGTTGATTTTTGTGAGGATTTAAAAGCGGAATTAGAAGAAAGTATTGATATAGAATTTATGGATGAAAGGCTTACCACGGTCTTAGCAAATAATTTTATGTTAGAAGCGGATATGTCTCGCAAGAAACGTAAAAGTATAGTTGATAGAATAGCAGCTCAAATAATTTTGCAGGATTATTTAAATATGAAAAAAAACAAGTAAAATCGAATTTAGGATTCTGGTGTCTGAGGAGTATTTTTAATGCAAAAGAACTTAAAGGATGTTGAGGAGATAAAGTTATATTTGAAGTCAAAGGGATATAAATTAACAGCTCAAAGGGAGTGTATACTTAATATAATAATTGAAAATAGAGATAAGCATTTAACAGTTGATGAAATTTATAAGTATGCGTATGAAAGAAATAAAGCTATAGGAATTGCCACAGTTTATAGAAGCATACTGTTATTTGAAGAATTAGGAGTTATAAGTAAACTTATTTTCGATGATAGGGTAATTAGATATGAGCTGTCTTCTTTTGACGAAAGACATATGCATCATCATTTAATTTGCGTTAAATGTAGTAGAATTATAGAGGTTGAGGAAGATTTGCTAGAGAAACTTGAGAAAAAGGTTGAGGACAAATATTATTTTAAGATACTGGATCATAATTTAAAGATTTTGGGAATTTGTAATGATTGTAACAGTAAGTAGGAGGTTGAATAATGGATTTAAATTCAGAGCCAAAGAAGGAAAGTGTAGAGAATGGTTCTAAGAGTGTTTCTGTTAAAAGAGATACTAGATTTAAAAAAGATAAAGATACTAATAAAAAAGATAAAGGTTTTAAAGAGTCAAGGAGAGAGATAAACTCTATAAAAATAATTCCATTGGGTGGGCTCAATGAGGTGGGTAAAAATATAACTGCTATTGAGTATAAGAATGATATATTTGTTATTGATTGTGGTCTTAAATTTCCGGATGATGATATGTTCGGCGTGGATTTAGTGATACCAGATGTAACTTATCTTATAAAAAATAGAGATAAGGTTAGAGGCATATTCTTAACTCATGGGCACGAAGATCACTTAGGAGCACTTCCGTATATTTTAAAGCAGATAAATGTTCCTGTATTTGGAACAAGACTGACATTGGGGATATTGTCCGTAAAATTGAAAGAACATTATATAGATAATGTTGAATTGAATGCTATAAAACCTAAAGACATTATTAAAATAGGAAATGTGACTATGGAATTTATCAAAATGAACCATAGTATAGCTGATGCTGTTTCAATTGCAATACATACTCCTATGGGTGTGATTTTTCACACTGGTGATTTTAAAATAGATTTTACTCCAATTGATGGAGAAATTGCGGATCTTGGAAGAATTGCAGAGCTTGGAAAAAAGGGAATTATATGTATGTTAGGTGAAAGTACGAATGTCGAGAGACCTGGGTATACAATTTCGGAGAGGGTTATAGGAAAGACTTTTGAGGATATATTCTCCAAAGCAAAATCACGTATAATTGTTGCTACATTTGCATCTAATGTTCATAGAATTCAGCAGATAATAAATGCTGCATCAATGTATGGAAGAAAAGTTGCTATTTCCGGAAGAAGTATGGAAAACATAACTGGTGTTGCTAAGGAATTGGGATACATACAATTTGATGATAACGTGTTAATAGGAATTGATGAAATTAATGGATGGGCTCCAGAGAATATTGTTATAATAACTACAGGAACTCAAGGTGAGCCTATGTCTGCACTTGCTAGGATGGCATCAGGGGATCATAAAAAAGTTTCTATAGCGCAAGGAGATACTGTTATATTATCTGCAACTCCTATTCCTGGAAATGAAAAGCTTGTCTCTAAGGTTATAAATAGATTGTTTAAGAGCGGAGCCAACGTTATATATGAATCTTTAGCAAAGGTTCATGTTTCTGGTCATGCTTGTCAAGAAGAATTGAAATTAATGCTTGCTTTAGCTAAGCCAAAGTTTTTTATACCAATACATGGAGAGTTTAGGCATTTAAAGCAGCATGTTGATTTAGCTGAGAGTATAGGAATAGATCGAAAAAATATGATGATTATGGAATGTGGTGAAGTTGTAGAGATAAAAAGGAATTCCATAAATAAAATTGGGACTGTTCCCTCTGGTCAAATTTTTGTAGATGGTTTGGGTGTGGGCGATGTTGGTAATATAGTGCTTAAAGATAGAAAGCATTTGTCCCAAGATGGAGTTCTTACTGTAGTGGTTACCATAGATAGTCAAAGTGGAAGTATAATAGCAGGTCCTGATATAATTTCTAGAGGATTTGTTTATGTTAGAGAATCGGAGCGTCTTATAGATAATGTAAAAAATATAGTTAAAGAAGTTTTAAGAAATTGTGAAGAAGATCGAATAACAGATTGGTCTACATTGAAATCTAATATAAAAGATAAGCTCAGGAATTTTTTGTACGAGAAAACGAAGAGACGTCCAATGATTTTACCCATAATAATGGAGATATAATAGGTATGAGATTGAAGGAGGATAGATAATGGTTAATATATACGATAAGGCTCATGAGTTGGCAGAAAGCATTAAGCAAATGGATGATGTTAAAAAATTAAAAGAGATTGGTGCTAAAATTAATTCTGATGAAAATTTAAAATCACTGTTAAAGCAATTGAGAGAAGTTCAATTCTTAGTTTTCAATGAGCAGCGCTCTGATGGTAATTTATCAAGTGAAAGTGAGGAAAAATTTAAGGAAGTTTCCAAAAAAGTAATGGATAATTCGATAGTATCTGAGTATGTTCAATATGAACAAAAAATTGGTGTAATTGTAAATGATATGATGAAAATATTAAATGAGGCATTTGGAATAGAAAGTTTTATTTAAAGAAGTAGGGGTATATTTTATTGAAGGATATATCCCTACCTCTGTATTATATAGTACACTAATATTGTAATTTAAGAATATGCATATAAATAATATAAATTTGATAAATAATATGAAGTGATATAAAAATTAATTATAATCGTTTAATTGTTGATAAATATAGTATATTGGTGGGATGATTAATGAGAACGTCATGGTTTGTAAGGCTTTCGATGATAATATTTGCGGTATTATTGTGTTTTGTAGCATACTTTGTATATAATTTTCAATCAACAAGTCGTAATCCATTGTTATCTAATGTTGAAATTGAAGTGAAAGAAGGAGATACATTAAATAATGTTTTAAATAAACTTTCTGATGAAGGAAAATTACGAAGTAATTTATTTACTAAAATTCTAACCAAAATATTTAAATATGATACGAATATAAAACCTGGAAAATATACTTTTGATAGTAGTATATCTCTTGAGCATCTTATATATGAATTAAATCAGGGAATAAGAGCAGATTATGTTAAAATTACTATTCCAGAAGGATATTCTATAGAATTAATAGCAGAATTTTTAGGTAATTCTGAACTTAATTTTTCAAAAGATGATTTTATAAATGAGGTAAATAATTACACTTTACCTTTATATGTGAAAAATGTTAATGGCCGAAGATATGCTCTAGAGGGTTTTTTATTCCCAGATACATATCATTTTGATAAAAATTCAACACCTAAAGTTATAATTAATACAATGATAAGTAGATTTGAGGAAATAATCAATGAAATTCAAAATGAACTTGGTGAAAAAATTGACATTAATAAAATAGATGAGATTATAACTATGGCATCTATTGTTGAAAGGGAGATAATACATGATAGCGAAAGACCTAAAGCTGCATCTGTTTTTTATAATAGATTGAAGGTTGGAATGCCTCTACAGTCGTGTGCTACAGTTATATATGCTTTAGGATTTCATAAAGAGGTTTTATATTATTCTGATTTAGAAATTGATTCTAAGTATAATACATATAAGTATAGCAGTCTCCCTATAGGGCCAATCGCATCTCCAGGTAAACAATCAATTAAAGCCGTCGTTAATCCAGATAATACGAGTTATTTATATTTTATTTTAAATGATGAGACTAATTATCATTACTTCTTTGATAACTATAAGGATTTCTTAAATCAAAAAAGTGTTAGAGACACAACCCTTTTTGTAAAAAAGTAATTATAAAAATCATCTTAATTTTATAATTGAGATGATTTTTATAGTTTTTTATTATAAAATTGATATAAGTTTAATATTTTGGAGATTTATATGGGGGATATAGTTAACAATTTTACAAGGGAATTTTTATTAAAGAATATAAATTTAGATTTGTCGGATGAACTTAAAGAAATTGAAAGATATTGTTTTAAACAAGGTATACCATTGATTGATAAAGAAATACAAAATTTAATAAATATGTTGTTTCTGATTAAACCTCCTAAGAGGATTTTGGAATTTGGTACTGCCGTAGGATTTTCTTCAATTTTTATGTATGAGCAGTTAAAGGGAAATGTATTTATAACAACTATGGAAAGAGATTTGAATCGGATATGTATTGCAAAGAAAAATTTTGAAAAATTTAATTGTCTTAGTAAAATTGAAATTATAGAAGGAGATTGTTTAGAAAATGTGAAACGCTTACATTGCAAATATGATTTTATATTTGTGGATTCTTCGAAGGCACATTATGGAAAATTATTTTATAGCTGTATTCAAAACTTGAGTAAAGATGGTATAATTTTGTTTGACAATGTTTTATATAAAGGAATGGTTATATCAGATGAATTAATAAAAAAGCGAAGTAAAACTATTGTTAAAAATATGAGATGTTTTATACAAGATTTAACCAAAGATAGAAACTTTTCTACGTTATTGCTTCCCATTGGTGATGGAATTATGATTTTGAGGAGGAAATAAATAAAGTGAAAAAAGTAGAATTACTCGCACCAGCTGGCAATTTGGAAAAATTGAAGGTTGCTGTTAATTTTGGTGCAGATGCGGTGTATGTAGGTGGTCCAAGACTTAACTTAAGAGTTTTTGCAGATAATTTTGATTATTCGGAATTAGAGGAGGGGACTAAGTATGCTCATGATAGAAATGTTAAGGTATACTTAGTTTTAAATGCGATACCTAGAAATTTTGATATGAAAGGCTTAGAACAATACGTTAAAAAATGTGAGTCATTAGGTATTGATGGTATAATTGCAGCTGATCCAGGAGTTATTTCAGTAATTAAAAATAATACAAATCTTGATATACATCTAAGTACTCAATCAAATACAATGAATTATGTTTCGGCAAAGTTTTGGTACGATTATGGAGTGAAGCGGATTATATTAGCAAGAGAATTAAAAATGAAAGAAATACAAGAATTTAGAGAAAATTTACCCAATGATTGTGAAATAGAGGTTTTTGTTCATGGTGCGATGTGTATGGCCTATTCGGGTAGATGTTTAATTTCAAACTATATGACGTCAAGGGATTCAAATAAGGGGGCATGTTCTCAAGCATGTAGATATAAATACTATCTCGTAGAGGAAAAACGGCCGAATGAGTATTTTCCTGTATATGAAGATGATGCAGGTACATACATAATGAATTCTAAAGATTTGTGTATGATAGAGCATATTGATGATGTAATCAAATCAGGGGTATCTTCTATCAAAATTGAGGGAAGAATGAAAAGTATATTTTATGTTGCTATGGTTGTAAAAATGTATAGAGAAGCACTTGATGAATACTATAAAGAACCTGAGAGTTTCAAAGTCGATCCGAAATGGAAAAGGAATCTTGAAAAAATTAGTCACAGGAGGTACTCTACGGGGTTTTTTTATGGAAATAATGGAGAGCAAAGTTATGAGAGCTCAACTTATGTTAGGGAATATGATATTATAGGAATAGTTAAAGAGTATGATAAAGATACTATGATAGCTACTATAGAACAAAGAAATAGAATTTTTAATGGAGATACTGTCGAAATATTAAGACCTAAAACCAAAAATTTTGAGGTCACTTTAACTAATATGAAAAATGAAAGAGGGGAGAGTATAGAAAAGGCGAATCACGCTCAAATGATATTTACAGTGAATACTAGTAAAGATTTAAAATCAAATGATCTTATAATTATGAGAAAGAATGAATTGGATTTAGGTATCCTTTAAGAGCTAAAATTTATAATTTTAGCTCTTTTTTATTTGAATATTTTATCTATAAAATTGAAATTAATTAAATAGAAATTTGGAATTTTGAAAAGGATAATCGGTTATGAATTATAATAAAGTTTTAAAAAGAAGAATTTGTTGTATAAATATTATATTTTTGTGTATCACTATATTTATATTAGGACGATTAGCTTATATACAATTAGGTTATAAATCCACCGAATATGTTTCTATGGCTTTGGATCAATATAATTTGCAATATAGAATAAGCAATTTGAATTATAGAATACTGGATGATAGTAATGAAGACTTAATAAACTATAATGAAAAATATATTGTCGAAATAAAATCTAACATATTTAAAAATTTCAACAATAATATAGAAATGGAGAAGATATTGAGTCTTATATCAATATTAAAAAATTACGATAATCAATTTGATTTAATAAAAAAGTTTGATGAAAATCCGAGTTATAATTTTAAATTTGAAGTTGATAAACATACTTACGATAAGCTTAGAACATTGGATGAGATAAATGGTGTCTATTTATATAAATATAATCAAGTAAATGAAAAGGAAGCATGGTCTGTCGAAAATGTACTCATAAGAGAGATACAAGAAAAGAGTACTGATAATTTGTACCATGAATATATGGTTGATAATAAATATCCGACGATAAGTTTCTTAGGTATGAATTATGGACAAGAGCTCATAAATAGAAATAATAATAATTTAAAATTAACTATAAATAAAAGTTTACAAACAGGGGTAGAGCAAATAATAAATAATAAAAAATATAATGAGTTTGAGAGTATTGCAGTAGCTATATCAGAGTCAGATACAGGAAAGATAAAAGTAATGACTCAAAAAAATGAATCTAATCCTAATATAATGCTTGGTTCAACAACAGTTGGATATGTGCCAGGATCTATTTTTAAGCTTGTCGTTACAGAATCAGCTTTGGATTTAGGTATATTTACAAGGAATGATACTTTTGATTGTAGAAATAGCAATTATGATTTATGTCAGAGTAGACATGGTGTATTAAATATTGAAGAAGCCTTAGCTGTTTCATGCAACAATACTTTTGCTGAGATAGGTAAAGTAGTTACATGGGAGTACATGCTGAATTATGCACTTGAACAAGGATTGTTTAAAAAAGTTTTTGGATTTAGTGATTTAAGAGAGATAAATGGGAGTTATGCTAATCCGAAAGAATACGAAGATGGACCACTTTTTTTATCTATGGGTCAAAATATGTTAATTGAACCAATTCAATCTTTAGGAATAATAAATACAATTTTAAATAATGGTAATCACAATGAATTGAGTATTGTTGATAGCATTATTAATGAAGATGGGGAAATTATAAGCAAATTTAATTATAAAACGAATAGAGTTTTAAATGAAAGTACAGCAAATAGTTTAAAAGAAATGCTTGTGAATACTGTTAAAAATGGTACTGGTAAAGTTATGAATATTGAGAATGTCGAAGTGGGAGTTAAAACTGGTACAACTGAGAGGTTTAATGGTGAAAATTATGTATCTGATGGATGGGTTCTGGGATATTTTAAACATAGAAATAAATATTATTCAATGTGTGTATTTGTTGAAAATATAAATGAAAAGGGACAATATGGAGGAAATACAGCTGGTCCAATTTTTAAGGATATAGTAGAATACTTTGTTAAAAATTTTTGAATTTTATATAGTTGAGAGTGAGCTTCTATATTCATATTAGTAATTACCTAAATAGGGGGAACTTTTACGTTGATTGTTAGTTTAGTCAATATGATAGGTAGTGTTGTTTTATTTACAGGATATATAGTTGGTAATCATTCATTTCCAATTCCATTAACTAGTTTTGAAGAGAAAGAGCACATAGAGAGGTTTAAAGCTGGAGATTTAAACTCTAAAAACATATTGATAGAGAGGAACTTGCGTTTAGTCGTGCATATAGCTAAAAAATTCTCTTCTATAAAAGAAGTTGAAGATTTAATATCAGTTGGTACTATAGGTCTAATAAAAGGAATAGAATCTTTTGATTATACAAAGGGAACTAAGTTGGCCACGTATGCTTCAAGATGTATAGAAAATGAAATATTGATGCTTATACGAAATAATAAAAAAAATAGAAATGAAATTTTTTTACAGGAACCAATTGGTACGGATAAAGAAGGCAATGAAATATCTTTGATAGATATACTTAATAGTGGAGATGATACAATAATTGACGTTGTTGAACAAAAGTTAGCTATCAAAAAGATGTATAGTAAAATGAATATATTAAGTGATAAGGAGCGATTAATAATAGAGCTTAGATATGGTTTGATTGATGGAAATATCAAAACACAAAAAGAAATAGCAAAAAAATTAAATATCTCTAGATCATATGTATCTAGAATAGAAAAAAAGGCTTTAAGGAAATTGAATAAAGAGTTATTTAAAAAAAATAACTAAATTTATACTAACCACTTTTAAAATAAGATTTTAGAAGTGGTTTATTTTTAAGATGAATATAATACAAGTATATGGTGTAGAATACAGAATGTACAAAATTTAAAGAAATTAGGAAAGGATAGGGAATTTTTGAAATTTCCTTTAATTCAATTAATGATAAGATTAGATGAAATACTTAAAAATGCTGTAATAAAAAGATGCTCAGATATTTATTTAAGCGTAGGAGCAAAGGTATTTGGACGAATAAATTCAAAGCTTGAAGTAATTTTTAATGAAACTCTACGTAAAGAAGATACATTAAGATATGCCAAGGAGATACTTTTAGATAGTTTCGATGAATTAGATAAAAAATGTGATATGGATATATCATTTTCTATATCTGGAATTGGAAGATTTAGATCTAATGTATTTAAACAACGTAATAGTGTTGCTATAGCAATAAAATTAGTATCGTTAAACAATTCAGACAATATGAGTGAATATTTTATACCTGAAAGGGTATTTGAGTATATATCTCTTCTTAATAAAGGATTAGTTTTGATAACAGGTCCGTCTAGTAGTGGGAAAAGTACTACTATTTTTTCTATTATAGAAAAAATGAGTAAAAAATTTCCCAAACATATCATAACTATAGAATCTCCAATAGAAATTTTACATCAGCACAATAATTCAGTGATAAATCAACGTGAGGTTGGTAGCGATACAAGATCATATATGGAAGCTATTAAGGCCGCATTTAAAGAGACACCTGATATACTAGTAATAGATAATATAATTGATTACGATATTTTGAAGATGATTTTTAAATGTTGTGATGCTGGTATGTTGGTTATATCAAGCATATATTCACATAGTGTAACAGAGACTATATGTAATTTGATGGAAATGGACTCCGATAATAGTATAAATTTTAAAAATATTTTATCAAACATTTTGGAATGCGTAGTTAGTCAAAAAATTGTGCTAGATAACAATGATAATAAATTATGTTTATTTGAGATAATGTTCAAGACGCAAAGTATATCGAATTGTATAAGAGAAAATAAATTATTTCATATCGAGACATTGCTCCGAAATAATTCAAAATTAGGAATGTGTACTTTAGATATGGCATTAATAGAAGCATATAAATTATCTAAAATATCTAAAAGTATTTTTTTACAAAATATTTCAAATAAGGAGCTTGCTGCAAAAATTATATTGAATTATTAACTTATGTTGTAGTAATGTATTTAAAGAGATAAGTATTGAGGGAGGTATAATAATTTTGTTTTTTGACTTAATTGAGAGGATGGCTTCAGTTATTATCATTTTTGTATACATTATTTCAATTTATTATTTGTCAATTTCGGTACTGGGATTGCTTATAAAAACTAGGAAAGATAAAAAAAATTCTCATAAAAATAGATTTGCTATTGTGATAGCAGCACATAATGAAGAAAAAGTCATTACTGAAAGTTTAAGGAGCTTAAAGAGATTAAACTATGACAGGGATTATTTTGATATTTTTGTGGTAGCTGATAATTGTACAGATAGAACTGCTGAGTATTCTTTGAATGAGAATGTAATTGTTTATGAGAGATTTGATGATCAAAACAAGGGTAAAGGTCATGCATTAGATTGGGTATTTAAGATAATATTTGATATGGAAGATAAATATTCAGCAGTAGTTGTTTTAGATGCAGATAATATAGTATCTGCAAATTTTTTAACTGAAATGAATATTAAATTGAATAATGGTTACAAGGTTATTCAGGGCTATGTGGATAGTAAAAATTATGGTGATAATTGGATTACTCTTAGTTATTCAATTGCATTTTGGAGTAATAATAGATTATTTCAACTTTGTAGAGATAATTTAGGATTATCGTGTCAATTATCTGGAACGGGCTTTTGTATTGATTTGAATACTTTAAAGGATATAGGATGGGGTGCTACATGTCTTACTGAAGATTTAGAATTTACTTGTAAGTTAGTAATGAACAATATGAGAGTTGTTTCAGCATATAAGGCTGTAGTTTATGATGAAAAGCCATTAACATTGAAACAATCATGGAATCAAAGAAAACGTTGGATGCAGGGAGTTGCAGATGTTTCTGGTAGATATTTTTTTAAATTAATGGAAAAATTCGTTACCCAAAAGGATATTAGAGCTTTGGATTGTGCGTTGTATTCTATACAACCTATAGTGATGAGTATTTTAGGTATTGTATCTGTATTTAATTCCAGTAAATTTTTTCTTATGGTATTAGGAGCTATTTTGGGACAAACATTTAAATTTGAATTTAGAGCATTAGAGGTTATGTCAATGGTATATTTTATGTTTCAATTTTTTATTACGCCGATTGTAATATATTTAGATTCTAAGCTTGATATTAAAGTGTTTATGTGTTATGTATTTGCTTATCCCGTATATGTCATTACTTGGGTTCCTATAGCCATACAGGGAATTATGAATAAAAATAAAAAGGAGTGGTTTCATACAGATCATTCCAGAAATGTGAATATAGAAGATTTAGAAAAATTTAAAAATTAAACAAGGAATTTTTATTTTAATGTTGAATATACCTCTATGAGGTTAGTGTAAATAACTTTTCAATTCAGTTTGAGTTTTCTATGGGTATAATATACTAGAAGAACTATTTTAATTTTAGGGTTATTGTATTATAATCTTGTGATAGTTGTTTGTATTGTGGTTATTTACATAGTTAAGTAGGATTTGTTTTTTAATTTAATTTTGGTTGTGTATTTTATGAAAGTTAAGATTTGATTTTTCTAGTATAGGAGGAATTGGTGTGCTGGATTTTGATATGAATGGTGTGTTTCAAAATGCAAGAATAAAGGTAGTCGGATGTGGTGGCGGTGGAGGAAATGCTGTCAATAGAATGATAGAAGATGGTTTGAAAAATGTTGAGTTTATAGTTGTAAATACTGATAATCAAGCTTTGAGACTATCTAGAGCTGAGTCTAGGATACAGATTGGTGAAAAATTAACCAAAGGACTTGGTGCAGGTGCTAATCCTGATATAGGGGAAAAGGCAGCTGAGGAAAGTAAGGATATGATAAAAGATGCTATTCAGGGAGCAGAACTTGTATTCATAACTGCTGGAATGGGTGGTGGAACTGGTACTGGGGCGGCTCCTGTTGTTGCTGAAATTGCAAAATCATTAGGGATATTGACGGTAGGAGTTGTTACTAAACCTTTTCCGTTTGAAGGTAGAAAGCGTATGATCCAAGCAGATATGGGAATATCTAATTTGATGAGTAAGGTTGATACTTTAGTTACTATACCTAATGAAAGATTATTGACAATGGTAGATAAAAAGACTTCGTTGCTTGAGGCTTTTAAGAAGGCAGATGATGTTTTAAGACAGGGAGTTCAAGGTATATCTGATCTTATAACTATACCTGGTATAGTTAATAGAGATTTTGCTGATGTTAAGGCTATAATGAGTGATAAAGGACTTGCACATATGGGAATTGGAAGAGGAACAGGTGAAAATAGAGCTATTGAAGCTGCAAAACAAGCTATTTCTTCGCCGCTCTTAGAAACTTCCATAATTGGTGCTACTGGAGTATTGATGAATGTAACCGGTGGACCTGATTTATCATTACATGAGATACATGAAGCAGGAAATATGGTGCAGGAGTCCACTGATGAAGATGCTGTTTTCATGTTTGGTGCTGTTATAGACGAAGATTTAAAAGATGAGATTAGAGTAACTCTTATAGCTACTGGCTTTGAGGGAGGAACTAATAAAAAAAGTAGTGTATTTTCTAGTGATAGTGGAGTTCTAAATACGGGCAACCAAATAGAAAATGGTGAAGAAAATAAGACATCTGTTGGTGATGGAGATAAGGAAAAGTTGAACTCTAGGATAATTGATAAAGATGATGACTATGGTATACCTGCTTTTTTAAGGAAAAGAGATTTTAATAAATAGGTTTTGGTGATTTATGTACTAGGTAGAGGTATTTTTTCTATCTAGTTTTTTTGTTTTTTAATGAGAGACTCATTTTGAAAATATTGTAAGATTTTTAAAAAATATATTCAGTAAAAACTACAAAATTTTAAAATTTGATTATATATAATCTATAAATAATTTTCAAAGGGGGGCTTAAATATGACTATTTACTTAGATTTGTTATTATTTGAGAACTTCATTTTCAATTTTTTTATATTTTATGTGAGCTTTAAAATGTTAAATTATGAATTAAATATTAAAAAATTGATTATTTCTTGTTTGATTTCATCATTTTTAAATATATTAATATTATTTAAATTAGATTCTAGCACTTACTTATATATTCTTATTTTGATATCTTTTTTTACTAATGTGATTTTATGTACTCCTAAATTTAATATTAAATATTTTATTCAAATTTTCACGACATTAGTTGTCGTTTCATTTCTAGTATTTGGCAGTGTTTCATTTATAAAAATTAATATAAAAAATATTAATTATTTTCATATTGTGATCATGTTTGCAATTATTTTTGTAATATTTGATATATCAAAAAAATATATAAAAAGGAATACATTTTTTGATAACTGTATATTTAACGTAACTTTAAAGTATAATGATGTAATTTATAATTTTAATGGATTTCTTGATACTGGAAATGAACTTCGTGAGCCAATTACAGGATTACCGGTAGTTATAATTGAGACTAGATGTATGCCAGGTATTTTTTATAATGAAAAATATTATTATAGGATTCCATATAAAGTTATAACGGGAAATATTTCATATTTTGAAGGAATTAAGATAAAAAATGTATTTTTTAAAAATAGTTCCCATGAATTTTATACAGATATTATTTTATGTACAACTAAAATGTGTTTAGATTCGGAAAAACGGTTTGATGCAATATTATCTAGATGTATAATTTAGGAGGAAAAATATGAAAGGCATTATAATTTTCATCAATAATCTGGTTTTTAAATTTAAACTTGTAACTAGAGCTATATTTTATATAGGAAGTAGTGATGCATTACCTCCTCCTTTAACTCGTGATGAAGAAGACGATTTGATAAATAAGTTACTCTTAGATGATAATGATAGTATAAGAACTGTATTAATTGAAAGAAATTTAAGATTAGTGGTTTATATAGCTAAAAAATTTGAAAATACAGGAATCATGGTTGAGGATCTTATTTCTGTTGGAACTATAGGTTTAATAAAAGCTGTAAATACCTTTAATCCTGATAAAAAAATAAAATTAGCTACATATGCTTCAAGATGTATCGAAAATGAAATTTTAATGTATTTGAGGAGAACAAATCGTGTTAAAGGAGAAATTTCCTTTTATGAACCTTTAAATACAGATTGGGATGGAAATGAATTATTATTATCTGATATTTTAGGATCAGATGAAAATAATGTGTTTGAATTTATTGAAGAAGAAGTAGATAAAGCTTTGCTGGTTATAGCTATGGATTCTTTAAACAATAGGGAACATGAAATAATATCATTAAGGTTTGGGCTTAATGGCAGACTTGAAAAAACTCAAAAGGAAGTTGCAACACTTTTGGGAATTTCTCAATCTTATATATCAAGATTGGAAAAGCGTATAATTAAAAAATTAAAGAAAGAAATAAATAAAATGTTATAAATAAAATACTACGAAATATTTACAAATAGGTTAAAGAAAATGAATAAAATCGAAAAATGTCGGTTATACTCTAAAGAGAAAGTACTCTAAAGGGGCTGATGTTATGATAAGCAAAGTTGAAATATGTGGAGTTAATACGTCGAAGTTGCCAGTACTAAAAGACAAGGAAATGAAAGAGCTTTTATTGAAAATGAGAAGTGGTGATGATAAGGCTAGAGAAACTTTCGTTCAGGGAAATTTAAGATTGGTATTAAGTGTTATACATAGATTTAATAATCGTGGAGAGAATGTGGATGATTTATTTCAGGTTGGATGCATAGGTCTTATAAAGGCTTTAGATAATTTTGATTTAAGTCAAAACGTTAAATTTTCTACTTATGCAGTTCCAATGATAATAGGTGAAATACGGAGATACTTGAGAGATAATAATGCTATTCGTGTTAGTAGATCTTTAAGAGATATCGCTTATAAGGCACTTATAGTTAAGGATAAATTGATGCTTAAGAATAATAAAGAGCCGACTATATCTCAAATAGCAAAAGAATTAGATATTCCTCGTGAAGATGTTGTATTTGCATTAGATGCAATTCAAGATCCTATTTCTTTGTTTGAACCTATCTACCATGATGGAGGAGATTCAATCTTTGTATTGGATCAAATAAGTGATTCTAAGAATTGTGATGAAAGTTGGATTGAGGATATATCTATAAAAGAGGCTATGAAAAAGCTTAACAAAAGAGAAACAATGATATTAAATTTAAGATTCTTTACCGGAAGGACGCAAATGGAAGTTGCTGAGGAAATCGGAATATCTCAAGCACAAGTTTCCAGATTAGAGAAAACAGCTCTGAGACATATGAGAAAATACATATAAAGCTATCTAGTTTTCTAGATAGCTTTATGTTTTTTTGTTAATATCTTTATAGAGTTCAAGATTACTATGACAGAAGCCCCAACATCAGATAAAATAGCTGCCCATATTGATGTTATTCCTAGTACTGCAAGAATTAATATCAGTATTTTTATTCCTAATGAGATTGCTATGTTCTGTAAAGCTATTTTCCGTGTTTGGTTTGCAATATTTATTGCTGTTACTATTTTGAAAGGATCATCATCTATTAATACAATATCTGATGCCTCTATGGCAGCATCTGTGCCAAATTTGCCCATTGATATTCCAATATCTGCTATAGCAAGAGAGGGAGCATCGTTGATTCCATCTCCTACAAATGCCAAATTTGATTTTGGTCTTTTAGATTTTGAAAATTTCTCGATACATTCGACTTTTTGATTTGGCAACAACTCTGCGTGGAAATTATCTATTCCAATTTTATCGCATAAACTCTTTACCACATTAATACTGTCGCCACTTAGCATTGTAATATTTTTTATTCCAAATGCTTTCAATTCAGAAATTGTCTTTTGAGAATTTGGTTTAACTTTATCTGATATTAAGATATCGCCCATATATATATTGTTCTTGGCTACGTAAACTTTAGTTCCAATAAACTCATGGATTTCACTGACTGTTATATTAAATTTATCCATTATTTTTCGGTTTCCAACTATAATTATATCATTTTCAAGGTCTATGACTATTCCATGTCCAGGAATTTCTTCATGTTTTAGGATTTTTGATTTATCGATTTTCTTGTTGTGGAAATCGATTATAGATTTTGCTATGGGATGGTTTGAAAAACTCTCAGCAATCGCTGCAATTTCTATTAATTCATATTTGGTACAATTTATGTTATTGATTTTTGTTACGCTGAAGACACCCTCAGTCAAAGTACCTGTCTTATCAAATACAATAGCTGATATATTGTTAAGAGACTCTAAATAGCTACTTCCTTTTACCAATATACCATTTTTAGAACATACTCCAATTCCACTAAAAAAACTTAAAGGTATTGATATTACAAGAGCACATGGACAAGATATTACTAGGAAAATTAAGGATTTATAAATCCATTCTGAGAATAATTGATTTGGAATAAACAATGGAGGAAATATGGCAACTATCAATGCTGTTAGAATAACTATTGGTGTATAGACTTGTGAAAATTTTGTAATAAAATTCTCTGCTTTTGATTTTCTAGAATGGGCGTTTTCTACAAGGTTTAGAATTTTTAATACAGCAGAATCTTTAAATTCTGATCTAACTTTTATCTTAATCATTGAATCTATATTTATACAACCAGATAATACTGAATCATTGATTGTTACCTCTTTAGGTAAAGATTCCCCAGTTAATGCTCTAGTATCCAAACTTGATTCTCCTGAGATTATCACTCCATCTAATGGAATCTTTTCTCCCGGTTTTACAATTATTATATCGCCAATTTTAACTTTGCTTGGATGCACTGTTACTACCGAATTTTCAAACTCAAGATTTGCTATTTCAGGTTTTATATCCATAAGTTTTGAGATTGATGATCTTGATTTGTTTATTGCACCATTTTGAATGAATTCTCCAATTTCATAAAATACAATTACAGCTATAGCTTCTCGAAATTCTCCAATTACAAATGCACCTATTGTAGCAATAATCATCAGAAAGTTTTCATCAAATAAAATTTTATTCTTAATATTCCCAAAACCTTTTCTGAAAATATCCTTACCTATAATAACGTAACTTACAATGCATAAAAAGAAAGCATATGTTTGTGATATATTTGGAATAAATGAAACTAAAAATAGAATCAGACCTATTGAAAAATTTATATATTTTGCTAAGGTCTTATCCTCAATGATTGTATCAACAAAACTCATTTCAGGTTCTATTTTTATACAAAGATCTTTAATATAATCTATTTTTTCATTTAGATCTGAAGTGTCATTTATCTCTAGTTCTAGTTTTTGATTTAAAACATCAATTTTCACATCGGACACATACGAAATCTTTAAAATTTCTTTTTTAATTTTATCAGCACAATTATAACAATTTAAACTTTTAAATTTTAAGATTTGCTTTGATGGCATTTAAGCTCCTTTCTAATATTTAAAATCTTTGTAAAGTATTATTTCACGGTAATTTATATTATACACTAAAAGTATAAATAAAAATTTGAGACATATCAATAATAGTAAAACTTTTTATTATAGAGGAAATTTTTTATGTTTGAGAGATCATTTTCTTTAAATAATCTAAAGAGTATGGAAATAATAGATGTAAGTATTGGAGCTAAAATAGGATATATAAGTGATTTTAAGATAGATACTGAGCATCATAGAGTACTTGCTATTATGTTAATGTACAGTAGGACATCTTGGTTTTCAAAAAATAACTATCTTGAGATACCTTGGGATAAAATTATTAAGATTGGAATTGATGTTATATTAATCGATGGAACTAATCTTGATTTATTACAACCAAGTAATTAAAATTATTGTAGGTGATTTGATGAAGTTAATTAATTTGGATAATAAATATTTTTTATATAAGAAGATTGACAATGTAAATTTGTTGATTTCTACAGCTAATTCTGAATTTAATATTCATCCGAAGCTCGATGGTTATAATAAAAATATAGATTTTCTTAAAACGAAATTTAATCTTTCCAAAATATCTACTCTGTCACAAATTCATAGCAATATTGTACATATATGTGATTCGAGTTTTATAAATGGCATTGAGGGAGATGGCCTAATAACTGATGAAAGTGATCATGGAATTGCTGTTTTTACTGCAGACTGTGTTCCTATTTTCCTATTCGATAAGAATAAGAAAGTTATATCCGCAGTACATAGTGGATGGATGGGAACTTACTCAGAGATAGTACTTACCTCTCTAAATATTTTTTTAAAAAATTATAATTCAAGTATTGAAGATATAGTCATCTATATTGGACCACATAACATGAAGTGTTGCTATGAAGTTGGGGATGACCTTAGAGAGAAATTTAGTAGTCATCACAAATTTAAAGATAAGAAAGATATTTTTTACAACAATAACTTAAATTTGCTTGAGTGTATAAAAATTTCTCTAACATCGAGCGGAATTTTAAGTGAAAATATACATGTCATAGATTACTGCACTTATTGTAGTGAAGATATAAAGTTTTACTCATACAGGAGAAACAGAAATTCTTTAAATAGGATTTTTTCACTTATATTTGTTAATTAAACTTTTTAGAGGTTATAAATTTATGAATAAAAAAATTCTTGTAGTTGAGGACGAATATAGTATTACTGAACTTCTTAGATATAATTTGGTTAAGAATAATTTTGATGTTAATTGTATATCCGATGGATTAAATATTATTGAAAATGTTATTGAATTTAACTGTGATTTAGTTTTGTTGGATTTGATGTTACCACAAAAAGATGGATTTGAGATTTGTAAAGAGCTTTCTGAAAATGAATCTACAAGTGACGTGCCAATTATTATAATATCTTCTAAAGGAAGGGAATTTGATAAGGTTTTAGCATTTGAACTTGGAGCTGATGATTATATTTGCAAGCCGTTTTCTATAAAAGAAATAATTGCTCGTATAAATGCTGTATTTAGGCGTATGGAAAAATTAAGTAGTCAAAGATTTGTATCTTCTCAACAATTTAAGTTTGGTGATATAATCATAGATTTAAAAAAAAGAGAAGTGTATAAGAAAGGTTCTAAATTAGACATGACATTCAAGGAGTTTGAATTACTCGTAATGTTTATAAAGAGCAATGGAAGGGTTTTGACTAGAGAGTATATATTGGATAATATTTGGGGATACAAATATATTGGCGAAACTAGAACTGTTGACGTACATATTAGAAGTTTAAGAAAGAAAATTGAAGATGATGATAAAAACCCCGTATTTATTGAAACTATGAGAGGAATAGGATATAAATTTAATCTGACAGATTTATGATATTTTTATATGTTGTTTTTGGATTTTTAATTTCTAGTTGTGTATTTGTGAGCTATATGTATTTCTATCAGAGAAATGTTAAAAATAAGTTGTTTAATGTACTAAAATTAAATTATCCAAATTACTTAAAGTACTTTGTGAATATTGCAAATAAAAGTAGGCTCAATATTTATAATTTAATTAACTTAATTGAAGATAAATTAAAGAGAATATACGATAATTATGATGATTTAAGAAAATATCAATCTGTGCTATATGAAGTTATTGAATCGGTTGACAATGGAATTCTTATTATAGACAAATGTAGTAGAATCAATTATGTTAATGCTGTTGCCGGAGTAATTCTTAATATTGAAAATGTTAATGAAATTTGTGGAAAATGTATAAATGACACAGAACTGAAATGGATTTTAAAATTTGACAATTTGAAAGTTTTTGAAATCCCTGGAGAGTATACTAATTTGAGTATTTTGTGTTATGTCAAAAGTTTTATGGGCGAATTTAAAATCTATAAATTTAAAAATGTTTCCGAGTATAAGCGTCTCGATTATATGAGTACAGAGTTTATTTCAAATATTACTCACGAGCTCAAAACTCCTTTAACTTCCATAATAGGTTTTTCTGAAACTTTAAGGAACGTTGAGGAAGAAGATGAACGACAGATATTTTATGATATAATAAATAAAGAAGCAGTTCGTCTTAATAATTTGATAAGTGATATTCTTGTGTTTTCCGAAATCGAAACTCAAAGTGATACAAATAGAAAGAAAATAGATATAATCAAAATGCTCAATGAAATAAAGCAACTTCTGTCTCCACAAATCACAAAAATAGATTTTGAAATTAAGATTTTAGATGATAACAAAGTCGTAATCTTAAACAATGAAAGATATTTAAGACAGATATTTATAAACATAATTGATAATTCAATAAAGCATTCTTTTGGAACTATTCTTAGGGTAGAGTGTTTTGACAATGATGATGAAGTGCATGTGGATTTTTGTGATAATGGAATTGGGATACCTGATGAAGATATAAAGAATATTTTTAGTAGGTTCTATAAAGTTCCTGGGTCAAAGAGTAAAAGTCGTGGCACAGGACTTGGTTTGTCCATAGTTGAAAATTTTATAACCAAAATTAACGGAAGAATAGATGTTTTTAATAATGAAAAAGGCATAACGTTTAGAGTAGTGATTCCTAAAAATAGAGAGTGAAGTCATAGGTTTGAGACTTCGCTCTTTTTGTTTTTGGGAATTGGGAAATTGTTATATGAGAATATGAAAATATTTAATATAGATTTTACATTTATAAAATGCTGATTTAACCAAAATATCTTAAAATCTATTTAAAAATATTCTTAGGGGGAAACTTTTTATATGAGTAGGTGGATACTTAAAAAATTTCTTGGAGCAGGTTTATTAATAGTAACTCTTGTTTCCTGCTCGAGCAATTCTACTTCTTCAACCTTAAGTGGAAATATTGTGATTGATGGCTCATCTACTGTTTATCCAATGACTGAGGTTATTGCAGAAGAATTCACTTTGGAGAATCCTAGGGTCAGAATTTCTATTGCTGAATCTGGAACAGGTGGTGGAATGAAGAAATTTGTAAATGGAGAAATTGATATTGTTAATGCATCAAGAGAGATTAAGGAATCCGAATTACAACAAGCTAACCAAAATGAAATAGATGTATCAAAATTGGTAGTTGCTATTGATAAAATTTCTGTTGTCGTAAATCCCAAAAATGATTTTGCACAAAATCTTACGAGAGAAGAATTGTCGCACATATTTAGGCAAGATTCCCCAGCTCAATATTGGAGCGAAGTAAGAGAAGGATTTCCAAATGAATTAATCAAAGTTTACTCTCCTGGAACTGCATCAGGTACGTTTGAGTATTTCACTGAGACAATAAATGGAGAGGCTAAATCTCAGAGAGAAGATGCTTTGTTGAGTGAGGACGATAA
Organism: Anisomitus miae (SeqCode); assembly: GCF_054906395.1. Lineage (NCBI taxonomy): Bacteria > Bacillati > Bacillota > Clostridia > Eubacteriales > Clostridiaceae > Anisomitus (SeqCode) > Anisomitus miae (SeqCode). The sequence continues at coordinate 320,362 of NZ_JBRACL010000006.1, read as the reverse complement.
CATTTTGATAAGAGGTATAAGCGGAGATTTGTATTCCATAGGTTATTTTGGGTACAGTTATTATGAGACAAATAAGGGTAGGGTAAATCTGGTTTCAATTGATGGAATATCTCCAGATTCTGATGAGGAAAATGATGATTACATATTGTCTAGACCTTTGTTTGTGTACTTTGATAAAAATGATTTGAGTAGATCTGAAATCAAGGAGTTTATAGAGTTTTATTTAAAGAACTCATATGAATTGGCAAGCGAGGTTAAATTCATTCCGCTTGATAAACAAGCATACGAAGCACAGTTAAATGATCTAGAATTAAGTTCTTGAAATGCTGAATTCTGGCCGTAAGTAAATTAAATATGGAGGGTTCTTAAGTGAAAGATAGAATTATAGAATTCACGTTAAAGGTTTTTGCAATGATATCTATATTAATAACCATTTCGATAATTGTGTTATTGTTATTTGAAGCTAAGGATTTTTTTGAAGAAGTAAGTTTGATTGAACTGTTTAAGGGAAACTCGTGGAACCCACTCCTTAGCCAGCCAACTTATAACATATTGACTCTTATAACAGGTACACTAATTATAACTTTGATATCTGGTATAATCGGAATACCTTTAGGTCTGTTTGTTGCAATTTATTTAAGTGAATACGCTTCAAAGAAAACTCGAAGACTCTTAAAACCAATTCTTGAAATATTGGCATTTATTCCTTCAGTTGTATATGGATTTTTTGCACTCAATTTCATTACGCTGTTTTTAAAAGTATTTATACATGATTTAGAAATATACAATGCTTTAAGTGCTGGTATAGCTATTGGTATAATGATAATTCCTTTAATTGCATCTCTTAGTGAGGATGCACTGAGAAGTGTTCCAGGGTCAATTAAGAGGGGAGCTTATGCCCTAGGCAGTACAAAATACGAAGTTACGACCAAGGTTTTAGTACCTGCTGCAAAATCAGGAATTATTTCTTCATTTATACTGGCTATATCAAGAGCAATTGGTGAAACTATGGTAGTAGCAATTGCTTCTGGAAGTAATCCAATACTTAATTTTAATCCATTAAAAGGTGTTCAGACTCTTACTACATATATGGCTAATGTTAGTATGGGAGATGTTTCTTACAATTCTATAGAATATAAAACCATTTTTGTATGTGGAGCTATATTGTTTTTCATAACACTCATTTTAAATATAGTTGCAAGGAAAATTATTAATAAGAAAGTATAAATTTTAAAATGGAGACAGGTGTTAATATGAATAAAGAGTTTTTTGATGATGAAATTGTCAGAAGGAATTTGAGCAGGAGAAAAAAGAAAGATTCAATACTGAAATTAGTAACTATAATAGCTACCTTAATAGGGATTTTCTTTTTGATTGTATTACTTGTACAAGTTTTCTCTAAAGGATTTCAGTATCTAAATTGGAATTTCTTAACTGGATTTTCTTCAAGCAGACCTTCAAAAGCTGGAATTGCTCCTGCTATTATTGGAAGTATGTATATATTGATTTTGACTGTCTTAATTTCTGTTCCGTTGGGAATTGGAACAGCTATTTATTTAGAAATGTATGCAAAACCGACACGATTAACAAATTTCATAAAGCTAAATATACAAAACTTAGCAGGTGTTCCTGCGATTGTGTATGGAATACTTGGACTAGGTGTATTCGTGAAATTTTTTATGTTGGGATCTAGTATTATATCTGGTGCTCTTACCTTATCGCTCTTGGTATTGTCGCCGATAATCATTTCATCACAAGAGGCTATAAAAACTGTGCCACATTCTTTTTATGAGGGAGCATTGGCTTTGGGGGTTACGAAGTGGCAAGCTATTAAAGGTGTTGTGATCCCTTGTGCTGTATCAAATATTTTAACAGGAATAGTTTTGGCCTTGGCTCGTGCAATAGGGGAGGCTTCACCTCTCATAGTTGTCGGTGCTGCTACTTTCTTGAGATTTATACCAACGAGTTTGTTAGATGGGTTTACGGTTTTGCCCATCCAAATATACAATTGGACTTCACGTCCTGAACCTGAGTTTCAATATTTAGCCTCAGCGGGCATAATTGTACTGTTGGTAATTGTATTTTTATTCAATATTGTAGCTATAATTATAAGGAAGAAATTTGAAAAGAAATATGACTAAGTATAATGAAAGGTGTAAATATCTAAATGAAAGATGTTATTATAAAAGTTGAGAATTTGAATTTCTATTATGGAGAGAAGCAAGCTTTGTTTAATATAAATATGGAAATTTATAAAAACAAAGTCACGGCTTTTATTGGTCCATCTGGATGTGGTAAATCTACGTTTTTAAGAAATCTAAATAGAATGAATGAAATGTTCGATTACGCTAGGTACACCGGTAGCATACTTATTGATGGAAAAGATATAAAGAAACAAGATGTTGTTTTGCTTAGGAAAGATGTTGGATTGGTTTTTCAAAAGCCTAATCCATTTCCAAAATCTATATATGAAAATATAGTATTTGCTCCTAAAAATTATGGAATAAGAGATAAGAAGGTACTGGATGAACTTGTGGAAACTACACTTAAGGATGTTGCTCTTTGGGATGAGGTAAAAGATGATCTTAAGAAAAGTGCATATAACTTGTCGGGAGGACAACAACAACGTTTGTGTATAGCAAGATGTTTAGCAACTCATCCTAAGATTTTGCTTATGGATGAACCAACTTCTGCACTAGATCCAATATCTACTATGAAAGTCGAGGAGCTTCTTGCAAAGCTAAAGAAAAAGTATACTATAGTTATCGTAACTCACAACATGCAACAGGCAGGAAGAATTTCTGATTATACAGCATTCTTTTTAAACGGAAAACTCGAAGAAACTGGAAAGACTGAAAAAATATTTCAAAATCCAACGAGCAAATTGACAGAGGATTATATAACTGGAAGATTTGGATAGGTTTCAAGGAGAGGTGTTATTATGCGTGAAAGATTTGAAAAAATACTTAATGAATTGAATGAATCATTATATGAAATGGGCAAGCTTGTTACTGAACAATTTGAAAAATCTGAAAACGTGCTTAAGATTAAGGATACGGAACTTGCGAAAAACATAATTGAAGATGATGACAAAATAGATATATTAAAGGAGGAGATAGAGTATAAGTGTCTCAAGCTTATAGCTACACAAACTCCCTTGGCTGGTGATTTAAGGAGAATATTCACTACCATAAAGATAATTCAAGATTTAGAGAGAATAGGTGATTATGCAGTTGACCTCGCAAAGGTATCTATGTATATGCCTGAAAATGAAAATATAGATTTAAGGGTTTCAGAATACTTCTTTAATATGGTTACAAAAACTGTTCCTGAAGTAATAGAGGCATATGTAAATAATGATAAAAAGAAGGCACTTGAAATCTACGAAAGTGATGAAGCCATAGATAAAAAATATTATGAAGTCTTTTCTAAGGTAATAGGTAAAATGAATTCTGGAGAGATGAATGTGAATATAGGAGTACAAACGTTGTTTGTGATAAAATATTTTGAGAGAGCAGGAGATCATATAAATAATATTTGTGAAAACATTATGTATTTAAGGTCTGGGGAATTTTTTAAAAGACGATTTAGATAATTGGATTTATAGTCTAGGGTATTTAGTTACTCTAGATTTATTTTTTTTGGAATTTATGAATTGAGTGAGGAGGATAACGAATATTTCAAATCTATAATATCCAAAAATAGATTTTCATAAATGTTTCTCACCTCATACAGCCATTTCATAGTAAATAGAAAGCATATCTCTTCCAGATTCAGATAATGAATACTCAACTCTAAGTGGAACTTCATCATACTGCTGTCTTATTACAATGCCCCGTGTCTCTAACATTTTTAGCGTACCAGATAACATGGAATTTGTTATAAATGGTATGGATTTTTTTAATTTACCGAAACGTACACTTTTATATCGTTCTAATTCATAAATTACACGAGTGGTCCATTTACCATTTAATAATTCGAGAACCTTGGTGATCGGACATTCCTTGTCATCATATTGTGTTTGAATCTTAGCTGTAAATTCTTCAAAAGTCATTTCACTATAAACCTCTCTTAGTATTTCAAATCATACTATTGTATGTTCTGAAATAGTACTTATTACTTATTGCACTATAAAGTATTATTTTTATATCATAGATCTAAATATTTTTCAAGTATGGTGGAAATAGCTTAAAAATAAAATCATCTATACATAATTATAATTAATAGATTTTTGATTTGAGTTTAAAGTTAAAGGGAGGAGTAAAATTTGGATATTGTATTAATTACTGGTACAGGTAGAAGGAATGGATTAGGATTTGAAACTGCAAAACAACTTGGAGAAAAAGGGCATCAAATAATTTTATCAGCTCGAAAAGAAAAAGTTCTTACTGAGCTTACAGAAGAACTTGCAAACAATAATATTAATGCTTCCTATATTGTGATGGATATTACAGATGAAAATAGTGTAAGAAGTGCTGTGGAAGTTGTGCAAAAGAAATATGGACGATTAGATATCTTAATTAATAATGCTGCTAGGATGAAAGTAGGAAATTCTGTAGAGGAAGAAAGTGTAGAAGAAATTCAATGTACTTTTAATACTAATGTTGTAGGTACGTGGAATGTAATACAAAAATTTATTCCATTATTACGCAAATCGAAACATGGTCGTATTGTGAATGTGTCAAGTGGAGCATGATCTTATGATGATCCTAAATATGGGTTTTTAAATGGGACAATAGGTATTCCTTGCTCTGGATATGGATTGTCTAAGTTAGCACTTAATGGGTTAACAATTAAGGTTGCAAAAGAATTAAAGTTTGATAACATTCTTGTAAATGCAGTATGTCCGGATGTTACGGATACATTTGGAATGGGATATGGACAACCTGTACAGGAAAGTGCCAAAAGTGTAATATGGGCAGCTACACTTCCGGATGACGGTCCAACAGGTGGATTTTTCAGAGATGGAAAGGAGTTACCTTGGTAAAATGAGCAAAAAGATTTTGATTATTAACGGGAGTCCAAGAGCAAATGGAAATACAGAAAGCATCATTGATTCTTTTATAAAAGGTGCGGAGGAAAAAGGTCATTCCGTAACCAAATTTAATATTCGTCAAATGAATATTAAGCATTGTATCGGCTGTTATGGATGCCAGACAGGAAAGGGACACCCTTGCGTACAGTCGGATGATATGCAGCAGATTTATGATAAATGGGCAGACGCAGATGTGATTGTTTTTGCATCACCGATTTACTGGATGCATTTTACTTCACTATTTGCAACAGTCAGAGACCGTTTATTTGCTGCGATTGCGTTAAATTCTAAGCAGAAAGAAGCTGTTTTGATTGTAACAGCAGCTTCTCCGGTAAAAGATATTTACCATATGCCAGCAGAATACTACGAGTATATGATAGAAGTCTTGAAATATAAAGATACCGGCAGGATTATTGCAGGTGTTGTGCAAAACGTTGGCGATGTGCAGCATACACAGTATTTGAAAGAAGCCTATGAATTAGGTAAGACATTGTAAAAATAAATGTAAATAATCTGGAGGAATGGCATGAATTTTATTGAGTTAAGTAAAAAACGAATTACGGTCAGAAATTATTCAGACAAAGTTGTAGAAAAAGAAAAACTGGATCTTATGCTGGAGGCAGGAAATACAGCACCTACGGCAAAGAATTTCCAGCCACAGCGAATCTATGTTTTACAGAGTAAAGAAGCACTGGATAAATTAGATACGCTTACCCCTTGCAGATATGGTGCAGGAACAGTGTTGCTGTTTACTTATAATGCGGATGAAGAATGGAAAAATCCAAAAGAGGAAGGTATGAATTCTGGAATTGAGGATGTAAGCATAGTTGCTACTCATATTATGCTTCAAGCTGCAGAACTTGGAGTAGATACTGCATGGATTAATTTCTTTTCGAATACTGAATTAGAAAAAATATTTGAGTTACCAAAAAATGAGCGTTCTGTATTAATTATGCCAATTGGCTACAGAGTTGAAGGCACGGTACCTTTCCGTACACATGAACAAAAGAAGACACTTGATGAAATTGTAAAATATATATAGTTTATACAAATTATTTTTGAAAATATTTTTAAATATGAAATTTTATGAGATTGCTAATATTTATTTAGCAATCTTTTTTTATTTTATTAATGGTGAGATTTATTTAATGAAATAAAATTGTAATAAAAATTGATTTACAATAAGGTAATATGTTAGATGGTAGAATTAATTTTACGTAGGAGGTGAATCACCTTAAAACAAAAAAATATTTTATTTATTTAAATTAAGTCATATTTTATAAAACATTGAGGAAGTAATTTTTATGAGAAAAATATTTGAATCATTTATTGTTTTGTTATTATGTACATTTGTAGTTGGGTGTAATAGTTCGAGTAGTGTAAGCATTCGAGAAACGAACAATTTACTAGATGTTGATTCTTTTGAAAAAGTAAAAGAGATTTTAGGATTCGGTCTTAATGTACCTGAGGATATATTTGATAGCAGTTATGATAGAAAGATTTATATTGTAAATTCAAAAATTATAGAAGTTCACTATACTCAATTAGATCAATGGATAATAATTCGAAAAGGCTTATATAATGATGATGAAGATATCAGTGCTGACTATAACGAATATCCTCAAATAGATATGAAGGTTTACAATGATATTAAATTTACATTTAGGGGAAATGATAATAAAATAAATGTCGCTTGTTGGGAGTCAGAACAATATTCTTATTCCGTAAATATAAATCCTGGTGGAATTGGATTTGATGAAGATGAAGTTTATCAAATTATTTCTCAAATAAGCTAGAAAATCCTATGACTAGAAATCATAGGATTTTCTAATGGTTTTAATCTTTATAATTAGAAAGTTCATTACACGCTGAGTTCATAGAATTTATGGCAGATTGGATTACGGTTTTGTTAGCTTGCTTTTCACAACATGACATGGCTTGTTGTAAATTATTCAAAGCACTCTGAATTGAACTCATACTTGAGTTAATATTATCTTGAGCTTTTCCCATTTAAAATCAACCCTTTATAATAATATTAGAATACATTAATATTATTACAAGTTTTAAAGTTTATATTCAAAAATTTCAACCTTCTTTTAAAGATAAATTAAGTTCGTCAATTGACAAAGGTGGAGTTGCGTAAATTGTATTGTATGATGTGTATATAACCATTCCTGGTTTGGCATGAGGCATCTTTTTCACGTTTTTAATTTTTGTAAAATCAACAGGAACATTTGATGAAGATGAAGCTTTGCTATAAAAGGCAGCAAGTTTACCACAAATATCTATTAGTTTATCACTTGGATTATTATGTGCAAGTATAACATGACTACCAGGAACATTCTTAACGTGAAACCAGACAAAATCCTTTTTTGACATCTTGAATGTTAGATATTCATTTTGGATATTGTTTTTTCCTATAAATATGGATACACCATTTGAGGTTATATAGTGGTAGGGATTTGATTTTATAATATTGTTCTTACCCTTATTTTTCGCTTTCTTAAGATAACCACTTGCTATAAGTTCTTCACGAATTTCATTAATATCATTTTCGTTAGTTATTTTTTCAATATTGTTCAAGACAGAATTTAGATATGTAATTTCTTGGCTACATTCTTGAATATTTTTTTTATTCATAATTTCAGATTTCTTAAGTTTTTTAAACTTCTTGTAATAAAATTCTATATTTCCAGAAGCATTTAATTTAGAATTAAGATTTATTTTTACGTTTTCGTAGTCTTCGCTAAAATAGTTTTGTACAATTATGGATTCTTCCCCACCTTTTAGCATAAAAATGTTTGCAGCAATCAAATCTCCATATAATTTAAAAATATCTTTATTTTCAGTAGCTTTAAGAGTTTCCTCAAATATACATATCTTTTTATTACATCTTTGTATAATTGAATTTATAAATTTTTTAAGATCCATAATTTTATTGTTCAAAGAATCGAATGTATTCTTATTAGATATAAAATCATCTAGAAGACTATTTAAATTTTGAACTTTAACTTTTTCACACAAAATATTTATATCAAAGCAATAAAAGTCTTTGTAATTATCATTTTTTAAATATATAGTTGGGGCATTTTTTATATCTTCAAATAAATTTTTTAGGTAATTAAATTTATTTTCGAGGGATTTGCTTTTCATCTCATCAAAAATAAACTTTGATAAAGGTACAGAAACTCCTTGAAATATTTTGGAATACATATTTTCTTCAAAATCTGTAATATTTAAAAGTCTTTCGAGGTCTTTAAAGTCAAAGTTGAATGGATTTAGCTTTAATTCATTTTGTGGTGGAAATTTGTATGTTGAACCTGGTAAAAGGACCCTATAAGAATTATTATTTGCCGAAAGATGCTTTATTGAATCCAGAACAGTATGATTTGAAGAATTTATTAAAGAAATATTGCTGTGTTTCCCCATAAGCTCAACTATTAATTCAAATGTTTTTACATCTCCAAGCTCATCTCTATTATCTATAATTAATTTTAAAATTCTATCATTTTCAATTTGTACTATATCCTTAATCGTACCATTAAGAATGTATCTTTTCAAAATTGTTTGAAACATAAAACTTGAGTCGGGATTTTTGTATTTGGCGTTTGTCAAATTTATCGTACTGTATTTAGAATTCGAGCTTAGTAACAAGTCATGGTTTTCTCTATTGCATCTTATTGAGAGGATAATACTGTATTTTTCAAATTGTATAATTTTTCGTATTTTACCATTTAAGATTTTGAGTTTTAATTCTTTTGTTAAACATCTTAAAAATACTCCGTCTATTGGCATGCAATCACCTCAATTGAATTATATCACAAAGTATAATCCATAAATTTGCAAAATTTCAACATTGATAAATGTGGAATCGATGAATGATACAAGTTTAAATTTAAAATTAAGTTAATTCAAAGATAAATTGAAGGAAATTATATTAAGTTTAGTTGATTTATAGTATTGTATATTTTACAATATCTTTAAATTATCGTATAAAAGGGGCGATTGTCAGTAATGAAGAATTTATTTACACCATACGAAATGAAAAATTTAAATCTTAAAAATAGAATTGTTTTGTCACCAATGTGCCAGTATTCAGTTGAAAATGAAGATGGAGTTGCAACACAATGGTATTATGTACATTATGTTAGTAGAGCTATAGGCGGTGTAGGTTTGATAATTATGGAGGTCGCTGCTGTTGAGCCTAGAGGATGTATTAGTGATTATGATTTAGGATTGTGGAGCGATGATCATATTGAACCACTTAAGAAAATTGTAGATGAGTGTCATAAATATGGGGCAAAGGTTGCAATACAAATTGGACATGCAGGAAGAAAAGCAGAGTGCTCGCATTATCCTGTAGCACCATCTAAGATACGATTCGATGAAAATAGTAGAGTTACTGAAGAGCTGAGCACTAAAGAAGTGGATGATATTATAGAGAAATTTAGATTAGCTGTAAGGAGAGCAGTTAAGGCAGGATTTGATTCTATAGAAATCCATGGTGCTCATGGCTATTTAATACATCAGTTCCATTCTCCTATTACAAATAAAAGAACGGATGAGTATGGGAAAGATTTGACAAAGTTTGGAGTAGATATTATAAAGGCATCGAAAAGTGAATTACCTAATAGTATGCCTTTAATAATGAGAATCTCTGCGAGAGAATATGCAAAAGAAGTAGGATATGGAATAGATTATGGAATAGAGCTGGCTTCGGTTTATAAAGAAGCAGGAGTGGATATTTTGGATGTTAGCTCAGGAGGGGAGAGCCCTTTGTCTGAAATGGAGTGGGTTCATTCATATTCTGGATATCAGGTTCCATATGCGAGAGTTATAAAACAAAAATTAGATATTGATGTAATTGCTGTTGGGCAACTCGGTGACCCTCATGTTGCAAATTTCGTTATAGGAAGTGGTGATGCTGATCTTGTAGCTATAGGAAGGGACATGCTCAAAAATCCATATTGGCCTCTCGATGCTTCTGAAAAGTTAAGAATAAAAATAGACATACCTAAACAGTACGAGCGAGGTTTCTAAACAAAAAGCACATTTATAGGGTGTAACTACAAATGTGCTTTTTTATTTAAAAATATCTGAATAGAAATACTTATCAAAGATATTATTGTAATGGACCAGCCAAATATTGAGTAATAAATCATGTAATCAGATGACGTACCTGCGATTTGAAAAATTCCTCTTAACAATCCCTCTGTGGTTAATATAGCAATTCCTGTATTGTATAAATTAAAACTTATTCTTATAGTTTTATATTTAACTTTGTTGATTTTGATTTTGGGATATATTACAATAAAAGTCAACGCTCCACCTATTAAAGGATATAAAAACATAAAGCTCATATAATTTGAATTAATTCCATGGCTAAATGAATAATAAATTTTAGTAAATATTATGGCTATTATTGATACCAAAATATAAACTATTATGGTTTTCTTGATTATTTTATTGGTATCCAATATAAACAATATCGCTTACCTCTCTTTCGGATATCCTTTTACCGTTGGTAGTTGGTTTGTTGATAATTTTACCATTAAATACCATTGTGGAAGACCCACCTCCATCAAGATTGTAGGCAGTTTTGCAATTTAGATCCACAAAAATATCTGATAACTCTTTAAGAGATAATCCTTCACTTTCTGAAGTTCTTCCATCCGAAACGATCATTATGTAATGTAGTGAATCAATTTGCCCTATTGCAGTTCTGGGATTACTTATCATAAATTTTCCAACTTCATCATTTTCATTAACAGTGCTTTTACCATTTTGTACGAGAGACGGACCAAATGAAATCACCTGAGATACATTTTTATCTTTGAGTTCTGATAATGGCGTATTATGTTCATTTATTATTTCGAAGTCACCATCTTTTGTAATAATGAGATCCTCTCCTGTTAAATCATAGGTTATCGTATTTCTGTATTCCTCACCATTTCTTAGAACATATCCACTATCTCTAAATCCATAAAAATCCCCATTTATTGCCAAAATAGCATTTTTAGATTTTGCAATTTCAGATGTGGTTTGTTTTATATTTCTTCCGTAAGCATCATGAGCAAAGGCAGTTTTAATAAGTGATGGATCTTTTAAAATTATTTCTGCAATGTAATAATTTGTGTTGTGCTTTATTCTTGTTTCGATTGATATATCTATGTATGAATCTTTATAACTCATTTCGGTAACAATTATATCATCAGAAGTTTTATCATTAATTTTGAGATTATTGGTTTGGGGAGTATTATTAGTTGGAGGTAACTTTAAGAATTTTGGTATTACAAAAGCATCTAATAATACAAAAGTTGAAGTTAAAACTAAAATTACAGAAACTAAAACCGATATAAAATATGGTTTTTTAAAAATCCTAAGCATTTCAAGTTTAACACCTCACTATATAATTTCAATGAAAAATAAATATTTTCTGAATGGGATAGCTCAATAAAAATAATGAAACGTCAACAAACAGTTTTATTAGAGTGGGATTGTGGTAAATTGAACTAAGTAGTGAAACTAATACACCACTAGCAATCATTTGAAATATTGCAAGTAAAATATACTTTGCAAACTGATTTTTAACGGTATAATTTTTTTCATTGAATATAAATTTTTTATTTATTGAAAAATTGAATAGTGTTGACGAAATTCTTGCAATAATAGTTGATAGAAACAAGGAATTGCCACTGTATGTGAAAACAAATTCATTGAAAATTGTAAACATACCTAAATCTAATATTGAGCTTATTACAGAGCTTAGAGAATATTTAAGCAGGTTTGTAACAATTATAATAGAATCTTTTATTGGTTTAAAGTGAGATCCGATGTTATTATCTATGTACAATGTATCTATAGGAATTTCTACAATATTTATTTTATTCTTGACTATTGTCGTTAGAAAATTCATTTCTAATTCATACCTGTCGCCTTTCTCAGCAATAAATATATTTTTGTATTTTTCTGGAACTCCTCTAAGCCCTGTCTGCGTATCTTTGCACCATACCCCTGTAGTAAAATAAAAAAATAATGAAATTACTCTATTACCAAACTTACTTTTAAATGGAACAGATGTATTTTTAAAGTTTCTAATTCCAAGTATTAAGCTATTTTCATTATCTTTTAAGGCATTTACAATAGCTAATATATCCTTAACAGAATGTTGACCATCTGCATCGCATGTAACATATCCACCTGTATTCGTAAAATTATTTATGCAATATCTAACACCTTTTTTTAAGGCATTGCCCTTACCTTTATTTCTAGAATTTCTTATTACGAAACATAAAGAAGTACTTCTTATTTCATTAAATATCTCATTATATTTGTGATCATTACCATCATCGACAATTATAATAGGAATGTTTTTTTCGTTCAATCTTAAATTATAAATCAATTCTAACAATTTTTCATTTGGACAATACGCAGGTATAATTATTACGGGATTTGAATTGAGAATCGAGTAACAAATAAAATTCACCCCCGACGAAATCAATATTTCAAAGTAATAACTTATGAATATATGTTAACATAAATAGCAATTTATTTGAAACAACAAAAATACACGCTTATAAAAATATTTTTGAGATTGATAAATGAGAATTTTAAAATCATAATTAATAGTAAATAATATTAATTATTATTTACAAAGAAAAATAATTATGGTATACTTGATGCTGCAGGGTTTTGATCCTCAATTAATGATTTTTACTTTTGTATATCGGAGTGATCTTGTTTCTTGTGTTGGTCGTTTGTAAATTCTGTAATTTGTAGCTAATTTTAAATTTTTGGGAAGGAAGTGGTAGAGATGTCACTTATAAACAAAGAGGTTTCTGATTTTAATGTACAGGCTTTTCACAATGGTGAGTTTAAAGAAGTAAGTAAAAAGGATATTTTAGGAAAGTGGAGTGTATTTTTCTTTTATCCAGCAGACTTTACGTTTGTTTGTCCGACTGAATTAGAGGATTTAGCAGATCTTTACAGTGAATTTAAGCAATCTGGTTGTGAGGTTTATTCAGTTTCTACAGATACTCATTTTGTACATAAAGCGTGGCATGATGTTTCTGACAGTATTAAGAAGATTAAGTTTGTGATGCTTGCAGATCCTAGTCATGTGCTTTCTAAGGATTTTGATGTTTGGATCGAGGAAAATGGATTAGCTGAAAGAGGAACTTTTATAGTTAATCCTCAAGGTAAGATAGTGTCTTATGAAGTAAGTGCAGGTAACGTTGGACGTAATGCTAGTGAATTGCTTCGTAAGTTGCAAGCTAGCCAGTTTGTTGCTGAGCATGGAGATCAAGTTTGTCCAGCTAGATGGAAGCCTGGGGATGATACATTAGAGCCAGGGATTGATTTAGTGGGTAAATTGTAGTATCAAATGGTTAGATTTGATCAGTCGGTATTGTATTTATGACAAAGTAGCTGTGATACTTAGTCGTATTTTGTAGTAATTTTATCTGTGAGTTTTATATTATTTTGACAATAAAGAGCCTTCTGTTTTGATTAACAGAAGGCTCTTTATTGTTATAAATATCATCTTAAAATTTAAAACTTGAATATTTTTACCAAAATATGGAATTATCTAAATGAGATTTTAGTTAATTTAGGTGGGATTGTTATGGTATTAGAAGATGTAGAATTAAGTTTATTAATGTTTATTAGTCATGACTTTTCAAAAAAATTTAATGTATTACCAATAAGAAGATACGAAAATGGCATAATAGTGATTTGTTCTGAAATCAACGAAAGTGTAATAAATGATTTAAAACTTATGTTTAATGAAAATATAGTTCCATATATTCGATCAAGAGATGTTGTTGACGAAAATATTGAATATTACTATGGTATACTCAACGAAAGACAAAAATTTTCCCAAGATCATTCAGAAAATTTGTATGAATCCATATTCGAGAACGCTATAAGTTCAAGAGTAACAGATATACATATGGAACCTCAGAAAGATTGCGTTATTATAAGATTTAGATATGATGGAGAACTTAAAATTTTTAAAAAGATATCTTTTATGTCTTATAAATTTATATCTACTAAAATAAAGGTTTTGAGCAATCTAGACATAACAGAAAAAAGGATATCTCAAGATGGAAAAATTATTTATAGTAAAAATAAATCCAGATATAACATACGAGTGTCTACATTACTTACCTCTAAAGGAGAGAAAATTTCGCTCAGAATTCATTATATCGATATCATCTACAAAAATATACAAGATTTAGGATTTAGTGATGAGCAAGTACAAATTTTAGATAAATATTTAAAGAAGAAGAGTGGAATGATTATTTTATCAGGACCTACTGGAAGTGGAAAATCTACAACATTATACAAATTTATTGAACATTTGAATAGTGAAAAAGTGAGTATTTATACTATAGAAGATCCTATAGAGTACGAAATTGACGGTGTAAATCAAAGTACAGTGAATGAAAAAATTGGACTTACATTTGAAAAAATATCAAGAAGTATTTTAAGGCATGATCCAGATATATTTATGATTGGAGAGATAAGAGATGAGGAAACAGCCAAAATAGCTGTATCATCTTCCGTGATTGGGCACAAGGTTTTTTCAACAGTACACGCTAAAGATTCAATTTCTGTTATTACAAGACTGATTGATTTAGGAGTAAGTGAATTTTTAGCTATAGATTCTCTTGATTTAGTGATTTCACAAAGATTGGTAAAGAAACTTTGCAAATGCAAGAAAAGGGAATTTTTTGATGAGAGGATTATATTTGATACGAAATATGAAAAAGGTAAATATAGTTCTCCAAAGGGATGTGAAAAATGTAAATTTACGGGATATAGTGGAAGAATTTTGTTAAATGAAATTTTAATAATAGATGATATAATAAAGGATATGTTTTCAGAAAAAAAATCTATAAATGAAATAAAACAATATATTAAAACCAAATACTTCGATTACTCATTTGAATTGAATGTAAAAAAATTAATAAATAGTGGAGAGGTGTATATTTTAGATATGGAGAGACTTAAATGAATATCAGCAATTATGCTGTATTTGTCAAAGAGGACGGAGTATTTAGATTGATTATATATTGTGGAGATTTTATGGAGCTTTTAGAAAACTTTGAATATAAAATCTATTTTAAAATTAAAATACCGATTTTTATATTTTCATATAAAAAACTAGGATTAGTATGGTACAAAAGATTTTGTGAGGATTTTTATTTTTTAAATTTAAGTGGGATATCTATATTAGATTCAGTAAATATCTTCAAAGATAATGCAAATAGCTCAAAAAATAGAAGAAATTATATATTTTTCAAAAGTATAAGCCAAAAATTAATAAAATGATACTCTTTACATGATTCTATTAAATCTACTGGTTATGAATTTGATAACGTATTTTTATCATTGATAAAGATTAGTGAGAAAACAGGTAGTCTTACGGAAATACTTAAAAATTTATCTACATATTATGAAGAAAAGATTTTTATAAATAACAAAGTTAGGTCATCTCTTTTATACCCATCATTATTGCTTGCTGTTATGTTATTGCTAATTAATTTATGCATTCTATACTTTATACCTAGTTATGTTAATTCATTTCAAACACAGATTTCCAATTTACCAAATTACAGTATTTTATTTATAAACATATGTCTTTTCATTAAGGATAATTATAATTTATTTTTAATTAGTATTGTGGCTATTTTATTTTTAGCAATTAAAAACAGAAAACTTAAGAAAATTTTTAAAAATATTTTACTTAAGTTGTCTATTTTTAGGAAAATATATTTTAAATATTGCCAATTAAAATTTATACAATCATTTTATTACATGATTAATAGTGGAATAGATATAGGTACTTCATTAAATATAATGTCTAAATTAAAGGACGAATCTTATTCAATTTATTCTGATTATATTTATAATCAGATAAATCAAGGATTTGATCTCTGTAATGTATTAAAGAACGCAAAGATTTTTGAACCAGAGGTTATATCAATAATTAAAGTAAGAGAAAAAAGTTCTAGTTTAAATTTATCGTTAAAAAACATTTGGACGAGTTATTCGAAGAAATATTATCAAAGTTTAGAACGATACACAAAGCTAATAGAACCAATATTTATTTTAATTTGTGGATTACTTGTAATAATATTCATTTCAATATTCATATTACCTCTTATATCTTATGATAACTTTAATTACATATGGGGGGGAATTTAATTGAAAAAATCTGGATTTATGATTTTAGAAAACTTGTTATCAATTATTTTGATTATAGTTATTCTAGCATCTGCATATTTCAGTGTCAGTTTTTTAAATGATATGTATAAAAAATTTGAACATAACAACTTTAAAACTCAATTTTTGAATTTTATAAATTTGGGTAAATATAAAGCTTTTATTAATTCGGGAATGTACACATTAAAATTTTCAGAAACAGGAATATCGTTAGTAGATAAAAATCATGTTATAGTGAATAGATTTGAATTCCCTAAAAATATAAGAATGACTAAATTTAATGGACTTTATAATAGAATGTTATATATTCAACGGAATGGCTTAATACCTAGATGTGCAACATTTACATATAAGTTTTACGGAAACATAAATGAGGTTACAATTTATGCTGTTACTGGAAAAGTTTCTTATGATTAAATTTAAAAGACGAGGATCGTTTATGCTCGGGAATTTATTTTTTGTAGTTATAGTATTTACTTTGGCAATATCACTTTTAAGATTTCAAAGTTCAAATTTGAAAAATATGAATTCTATGTTAATTTCAAAAAGTTTTTTCGATCAATTAGATGTAATTAAAAATGAATTGTATTTTAATAAGCAATACCCATATTTGGGTAAAGGAATTTATATAAATCCCCAAAATATATCTACACAAAACTATAAAGAATTTAAAGAAATTTTCGAAAATGAGTACACAGGAATTGAAAGATATTTCTATATATCATTTAATGCTTTTCAAAATGAGGTATATATAAGTTATTTATCTAATGGTGAAATTTTATTCGAATCCAATTTTGAGGTATGAAATTATAAAAAATGCGAAGGAGGTGCATCAAACATCGTAAGACTTAAAAAAAGAGGAAGTATGTTATTGCAGTCCATTGTTTGTTTGATAATGTTCATGATAGTTTCGGTATTTATGAGTAACTTTATTATAGGTGCGTCAAAATCTATAATTGTATCTAATAATATTTCCTCAAATGTTCTAAAACTAAGAGAATTGGAGATGTTTCTAAATACTGAATTTGATAAATATGCATTTGATTTTAAGGTTAAATCTGATAATAAGCTTTATTATAAAAAAATAATCCCAGTTGATCTTACCGAATGTGAAATCAAAGAACGAGAATTAATTTTTAGTAAAGGAACCATAAGACTTGAATACGACAATAAAAATATTACATATTTAATTAGCAAAATAAATAGTTTTAGAGTTTATGCTAGAGACAATTTAATATTTTTAGATATTAAATTGGGTGGTGTAAATTTAACAAAGATTATCTCGCCTATGTCTTATGATGTTTAATGTTTTGAAAAAAAGAGGAATAATTTATATACCATTTTTAATGGTTATGATACTGATTTTTACATTTGCAATCAACTCAAATTATATAACTAAGGATATGGATGTTTACTTGAACTATGAAAAAATTTGCGAATTAGATGACATTAGTGAGGTAAATGATTTTATATCTCAACTTAAAGTTTATAAAGATAATTACTACAATAAAATTGATCTTGGAATTATAGATGGTGATCTTAGTTTTTTAAACTATGTAAAAAAAACTAATTTAAAATTATTTAAGGGGAATTTTTCAGTTTTGAATTTTAAATTAGGTAATAAAGTTAACTTAAATGGTGATAAAGTAGTATTTTATTACAATTCTAAAATGCAAGAGGGATATTATTTTTATGCCTAAAGAACGTGAAAGAAATATTATTTTAAATATTGCACGTATCTTTAGAGTTTAGTTCATGGAGGGGGATTATGAAAAATTTAATTTACTATCATGAAAATAAATGTGATGTGTATTTTAAAAAGATCACAAATAGATATGAAAAAGCAAATAAATCCAAAATTTATATTGAAGATATAAATAGGTTTAATATAAAGAATTGCATAGTAACATTTGAGATTAAGGATTTTTTAATAAAGCCACTTAGTATGCCACTTGATAATTACATACATGAAAGGGTCGTCAATTCCTTAAAGTTTTATTTTAATGGTTTTGGAGAAGATATTTTGTATGATTATTTTTTACTTGATTCAGAAGTAGAGATAGGACAAGTAAAAATTTTATTGTATGCCATAAAAATTCAAGATAATGTTCAAAACGTATTAAAATACATTAATAAATCCTATTTGATTATTCGACCATTACAATTCATAATGTTGGAGTATCTAACTCTCAAATTCTCCATACCTAAAGGAATATTTCTAAATAAAGTAAGTGACGACCAATATAACTTTATTGTATCGAAAAACTCGTTGATACTTCTGAATGAATATATAAGTAGAGAAAATTTAAAATATCTCAGTGATTATTTAGAAAGTAAAATTAATTACGTGAGAAATGAATTTGGCATCACTTTAGACAAAAACATTTACTTTTTAAATGATAATGAAAGTAAAGATTTATATAATTATGAATTTAAGTTTAATTTTATAGAATATACAATGGAGGAGATTCTAATAAACCATGACTATATCAGAAGTAAATTTTCTAAGTTTTGGAATAAGAAAGAAAATTTTAAGAAAAATGCATAAGAAGTATTGTATTTACATTTCACTATTATTAACAGTGTCAGCACTTTTAATTAATAATATAGTTTCTACTCATGGTAGTATGTTTAGTAATAGTGTGGAAGTTTATGATAACGTAGAGGAGGACATAAATTACAACATACAGTATTTGCAAAGTATAGAATTTTTAATTAGCGAAATGAGACTAAATTTAGAAAAGATAGTTTATACGAGTAATGGTAATTTAAATATAGGTATGCTTGTACTAGATAAGAGACATATTTATGAAATAATTGATACTTTAGATAGAAATCTGTTTAATGTGATTTCATATACATGTACATCAGAAAATGATGGAAAGTTTATATATGAAATTGAAATTGGAGTGAAATCATGAATAAAATACTAAATATATATAAATTCTTATTGAATGGTTTGATTTTTATTTTATTGTTACTGGTTATTATCTCAATTAACTTGAAAATTCGAATCGATAGGGATAGCTTTATTAATAAACATGTATTAGATATAGAGAATGAGTTTAAACAAGCTAATGGTAATAAATTTGTGAAATTGAAGAACGATTTACTGGATATGGATATTGTTTTAGATAATATATCTATCGATAGTGAATCAAATATTAAATTTGATATACAAAAAGTATGTATTTATCAGAGTTAGATAAGTTTATAGAGTTTTTACACACTATATATGGTTTAAAAATAAATGAAATAAGTATTATAAAAAATAATTTTGACTACGATGTAGCCATGTCTGCTGAAATTTAAGTTACATATTGAATAAATAATGTTATTTTGTTAAAATTATTTTTGCTCGAGAGAATAGAATTGGAGGTTTAAATTGTTATGTTAACAGCTGGAGATTTGAGAAAAGGTACAACTTTTGAACATGATGGTCAAGTATACATAGTAATTGATTTCTTACATGTGAAACCAGGTAAAGGAGCTGCCTTTGTAAGAACTAAATTAAGGAATGTTATAGCAGGAGGGGTTGTTGAGAGAACATTTAATCCTTCAGAAAAATTTCAAGAAGCAATAATTGAAAGAAAAGAAATGCAGTATCTTTATAACAATGATTCGTTGTATTATTTCATGGATCAGGAAAGTTATGAGCAAGTGCCCCTTAATTACGAAAAAGTTGAAGAAGCAGTGAAATACTTAAAGGAAGGTATGAATGCTGTCATAAAATTTTATAAAGGGGATGCTTTTTCTGTCGAAGCTCCTAATTTTGTTGAATTAGAAGTAATTGAAACTGATCCTGGATTTAAAGGTAATACTGCTACAAATACTTTAAAACCTGCAAAAGTTGAAACTGGTTCTGTGATACAAGTTCCCTTGTTTGTTAATGAAGGTGATAAAATTAGAATTGATACTAGAACAGGTGAATATATGGAAAGAGTTTAATTTAGATTTTTTGTGTAGAAGTTGTTAGTTTATTGCTAACAACTTTTTACTGTTTTTAGTAATAAAAGATAATAAAAAAAATATATTAATAAAAAAAGGAGGTTTGAAATTATTAATAATTTAAAGGATATATTAAATTTATTTTCCATAAATTTAAAAAGCCATATAGAAAAATATATTTCATCCAATAACTTACAAGAAATTAGACTTAGAATAAATAGACCAATTATGCTAATCTTTTCAGACAAAGAGATAATATTACCATTAAAAATTTGTATAGAAGATATTAGGATAATTATCAATAAAATGAGTAAATTTTCCATTTTTGCATTTGAAGAAGATATAAAGCAGGGATTTATAACTATAAATGGTGGTCACAGAATAGGAATTACTGGAGAATGGGTTTTTGAAAATGGAAATATAAAGTATTTAAAAAATATTTCATCACTCAATATAAGAATATCTAGAGAAGTTTTAGGATTTGGGAAAAAATTTATAAATTATATATATAATCATGATTCTATCGTAAATACTCTCATAATCTCTCCTCCCAGATGTGGTAAAACTACTCTTTTACGAGATTTATCTAGAATTATATCAAATGGAGAATCACCACTTAATAAAGGATTTAAAGTTTCCATTGTAGATGAAAGAAGTGAAATAGCGGCCAGTTTTCAAGGAGTACCTCAATTGGATGTTGGTATTAGGACAGATGTTTATGATAATTGTTTAAAAAGCAAGGGGATTATTTTAGCCATAAGGTCTATGGCACCAGAAGTTATAATTTGTGATGAAATAGGTACTAAGGAAGATTTTGAGAGTATTTTAATAGCTTATAACTCTGGAGTTTCAATAATATCAACAATACATGGAAATTGTGAAGAAGACTTTTATAGAAAATTAAGAATGTGTGGAATGAGTATTGATGTTGAAAAAATATTTAAATGTATTTTAGTCCTTAATAATAAGAATGGAGTTGGTACCCTAGAAAAAATAAAAAAAATTTAAGGGGTATTTTGCTTATGAAATTTTTGGCTTTAGTTATTATTTTTATATGTATATCATCAATCGGTATAATGCTGGGTAATGGCTTTAAGATTAGGGTAAAGGAACTTCAAGAATTTGAAAATATTTATTATTCCCTGAAAAATAATATAATTTTTATGCGTACGCCAATATCTTACGCTATCAAATCTTCATGTTCGAAAAAAAGCGAGCTGAGCAAAATACTAATTGAAATATCTAATGATATTGAAAAAGGGGAATTTTATAATCTTGTTGATGTCGTAAAAAACTTTTTTGAATTAAATAAAGTCAAATTATATTTAAATCAATCAGATTTAGAGATGGTATATGATTTTTTTTCTAATCTTGAAAATAACAATCTTAATTCTTTTGAAAATATATTTGATGTTTTTACAAAAAGAATTAATGATCAAATAAAAGATGCTATCGACCTAAAAAATAAAAATAATAAAGTATATAGTACTTTGGGAATTGGAGTGGCAGCAATGATTGTTATTTTCCTCATATAGGGAGATGAATATTTTAATGTTGGACTTTTCTGTTATTTTTAAAATAGGAGGAGTAGGTATCCTTGTAGCAATTTTAGATAAAGTTTTAAAAAGCATTGGAAGAGAGGAATATGCTACTCTATCTAATATTTTAGGTATAGTTCTTATATTGTTCATGGTTATACAACTTATAGGAGATCTATTTAACACGATTAAAACAATGTTTCAATTGTAGGTGGGAATTATGGATATCATAAGAATCGCAATTTTTGCATTAATAGCACTATTTTTTATAATAATTATTCAGCAAGGTAGGAAAGATTTAGCCATAATAATTTCCTTGTTTGCAGGAGTAGTTATATTTATTTTTGTGTTTGGTAAATTTAATGCAATAATATTATTCCTTCAAGAAATTGCTTTAAAAGCAAATATAAATACTGTGTACTTAAATATTGTACTCAAGATACTTGCCATAAGTTATATAGCTTCCTTTTGTAGTGAAATATGTAAAGATGCTGGATCAAACAGTATTGCTTCTAAGGTTGAATTTGGTGGTAAAATATTAATTTTGTTTTTGGCAATACCGATATTAATGGCTGTTTTACAGTCAATATTAAACATTATGTAGAGGGGTGATTTATGGTAAAGAAATTATTTTTATGTGTGATCTTAGCTACATTACTTTTATACACACTGAACTTTAATACGAGTGTTGCAACAGAAAATAGCACTCAATCCAGTATGGAAAATATAGTTAAAGAAAATGAAAAAGAGATATCTAATCTTTATGAGTACATAATTAACATGAAAGATGATATTGAAATTTTGAAAGATTTAAATCCTCAAGATTATGTAAAATCAATTATGAGTCGTGGAACAGAAGGAGTAAGCATAGGAAAAACAATTTTCAAAAATATACTTTCGTTTGTTTTGCGTGAGGTGATTTTGGTTTTAAGTGGATTATCTTCAATAATAATTATTGCCGTTATCTGTTCGTTAATACAAAACTTGCAAACAGCGTTTTCACACCAAACTTTATCCAATGTAGCTTTTTATGCATGTTATGCATTGTTGATAATAATCTTATCAAAAACATTCCTTATAGGAATTGATATAGCTAAAGAAACCATCAACGAATTAAATAATTTTTTGTTAGTCCTTATACCAGTACTAAGTACATTATTACTATCTGCAGGTGGAGTAAGTCAAGTTGCTACCTTAGATCCAATAATTATTCTACTTACAAATATAGGACCTACATTTTACTTGAATATTTTAATACCAGTAATTTTGCTTGGATTCATGCTTCAATTTGCTAACAATATATCAAATAATTTTAAGATATCAAATCTTGTTAAATATACCAATCAAGTTGTTTTATGGGCACAAGGAATTTTTATAACATTTTTTATAAGTATGCTTACAATACGTGGTTTCACAGCTGAATCTTTAGATATTGTAACTGCTAAAACAGCTAAGTTTGCGGTCGATAATTTTGTACCAATAGTCGGCAAGGCAATATCTGAAGCCATTGCAACAGTTGCTGGGTACTCGATACTTTTAAAAAATGCTGTAAGTTCGTTGGGCCTTTTGATTGTTATAGCTATCGTAGTTGTCCCAATAATTAAAATTTTTATAATGGCTACATTGTATAGATTAACAGCAGCAATAATAGAACCAATATCTGATAATAGAATTGTATCTGCAATAAGCTCTGTTGGAGATTCATTAATACTCATAATGTCCTGTGTTATTGTGGTATCTGTATTATTTTTTGTAATGATCTCTATAATAGCTTCTGCCGGTAAATTAATAATAGGTGTATAAACAGGAGAATTTTTAGAAATGGAAGTTTTGAAAAATTGGGTGAGTGATATTTGTGTAAGCATTTTATTTATGACAGCAATAGAGCTTGTCTTACCAGAAAATAGTATCAAAAAATACTCAAGATTTGTACTTGGACTTATTTTTATAGTTGTCGTAATAAATCCAATAATAAGTTTTGTAAAGCAGGATAATAACTTATATAGAGATATAACTCTGAATGAAGATTATGTTTATAAGTTTGATGATTACATAGAAAATAATTTAAACGAATATAGTGAGCGTGTTAAGAGGACAACCATAGATAATTTTCGAGAAAATCTATCACGTAATTGTGAGAATATTCTGAAGAACAATTTTAAAAAAAATAATTTCGATGTGGATGTGTCTGTCTCTTATGAGGGGGAAAATTTCAAAATAAATGAGCTCATTGTTAAAGTCGAAGATCAGGGTATAAAAAACATTGAAACTATTGAAAAGGTAGTTATAGGAAATGTGGAGAATTATGATCAGTCAGATAGGGAAAGTTCAAAATTCAGAGAAATAAAAAAGTTTTTGTCTAATGAATTAAATATACCAGAAAATATAATAAAGGTATACTAGAGAGGTTCATTTTATGGAAAAAATAAAAGAAAAATTTATAAGAAAAAGTAATAAATTTACTTATATGATTATATTAATTATAATAGCTGGGATTATGATTTTTGTGGTTAGCTATTTTAATAGTTCAACACCAACATTTTCAAATATTACAAATGACAGATCTTCAAATGAAAGTTCACAAAACAATAACTTTATATCTGATACTTATCCAGATAAGGTTAGAAATGAATTGAAAAATATTTTGTCAAAGATAAAAGGTGTGGGCAAAGTTGATGTAATTATGAATTTTGAAGGTGGAGAGGAGCTTATTCCAGCACTTGATAGTGAGAAATCAAATACAGTAACGGAGGAAAGGGATAGCAATGGAGGGAATCGAGTAAATAACAACAATAAAGATGGTGCTAAAGTTGTGATGTCAAATCAAGGTAATAGCACTGAGCCACTTATTCTAAAAACATATTATCCAAAAATATTAGGGATACTTATAGTTGCAGAAGGTGCTGATGATCAAAAACTTTCGTATGAGTTAACAAAAATAGTATCTTCTTTGTACAACATTAGCGAAAGTAAAGTTAGTGTTATACCTATGGAAGAACAATAGGTAAGAATAAACAACTGAATTTTAGGGGGATTTTATTATGAATAAAAAACAAGCAGGAGTTATACTTGCATTGCTTGCATTGATTGTTTGTGCTGGAGTTTTAGCCGCTAAGGTGAACAGTTCAATGAAAGATTTAGGAACAATATCTATGACAACTGGAGATGATGTTACTATATCAAACAACAAAGATGCAAAGGAGAACGAAATAGGTTATGATTTCTTCTATGAGGCAAAATCTATAAGGGATAAAAAGTCATCAGAAACTTTAGAGCACTTAGCAGAAGTAATAGATAATGAAAATATCTCACAACTTGATAGAGATACTGCAGCAAAACAAAAAATAGCATTGGTGATGGATCAAGAAAATGAAACAAAAATAGAGCTTGCACTTAAAGGAAAAGGTTTTGAAGAAATACTATGTTTGATCGAAAATGATAAAGCAAGGGTATTTGTTAAAGGTCAAGAGTTAAGTGAAAATCAAAGAAAACAAATTCAAGAAGTTGTTATGAGCGTTGCTAAAATTAAAAATGTGGAAATTGAGTTGAGAAAATAATTCATATTTTAGGCTGCTTTATTGCACTGTAACAGTATGGATTATACAAAACCACAATATAAAAGCTTTAAAAAATGTTCAAAGGGGCTGTCACATATAACGTGACAGCCTCCTTGTCTATACCAAGTTTTTAAATATCAAAAATTTCTTTTTTAACCCCAAACTTAATATCAAATCCTTTAATTAATCACATTTTATAGGAATACAAATTTCAGTCACAAATTTTTCCGGATTATTTGTAATGCCATAGTCGATGAGCGTAATCTCTCGAGAAAATCCAATAATTTGCATTTTATGTTTTCTTATATGATTCAACAATTTCTTATACTGCTGGAGAGCTTCTGCATGGCTGCCACGGAAGCACAGACGCACACATAATGTTTCTTCCATAGTAGTCGTTTCACCATCATAGATATCTTCATCATCCAATATTAGAAAGATACCATCATATTTTTTGTATTCTGCCATTTGTAAATGCTTTGCTGAAATTCCAAGTCCCACCTTACCAAGAAATACAACTGCTTCTACCTGTGATTGATCTAACTTTCTAATAGGAGCTTCCATATCTTGTGAATCTTCTATCTTCAATGGAGTATCAATCCATACAATACGACTCGCTTGAAGCTGTACTAATGTTACAGTATTTAATGGCATATTCTGTGCCTCTGATAAACTCTTCAAACGGTGGTTTATTTTTTGTTCAATGCGATTTAAATTTTGTTGCTTTTCCAAGATAATCTTTTTTTGTTTCATTAGTTTTTCTTCTATATTACCTATATCCTTATTTTTCAGAAAATCTTCTATTTCAGCTAATGGTATATCTAAAGCTCTTAAATATCGGATAGTATTGAGTACTTCAAACTGTTCTGTTCCATAATAACGGTATCCTGTATCTGGTGAAATATATTTTGGATGAAGTAGTCCAACATTTTCATAATGTCGCAGACTGCTTACACTGATATGAAAAAGTTTTGACACTTCACCTATTGAAAATAATCCTTTTCTGTCCATATAATTACGATCCTTTCTCTGCTGCTTCCTTGTGACATATCACATAAAATGCGATCATGCATATTAACACAGATAATAATGAACCAGCTGCTGTTGCTAATCCCATTGGAAACAATGTTGTACAGAATATCTGTGATGTTAAATAAACTCCGGGTATACGAACCAGTACAATTGCTAGAATATTGTGTAAAAATGATAGTCCAGATTTTCCACAAGCACAAAAATAACCACTGAAGCTAAAATGAATACCTGCAAAAATGCAATCAAAGATATAGCCCCTCAAATACTGACTGCCAAGCTGTATTACGTTTACTTCATCTGTAAATAAAGATACAATTAGTTCAGCAGTAAATTGAATTATAATAGTCACTAATATTCCAAATACAACTGCAATTAAAACAGCATATCGCAAAGTTTTAATGGCACGCTCCTGTTTCCCTGCTCCGATATTCTGTGCTCCAAGAGCTGAAATAGTAGATAGCATAGAAGATGGAATCAAAAATAGAAAACTCATAATTTTCTCAACAATGCCTACCGCAGCAGCATCATTTAATCCTCTCTGATTTGCAATAATCGTTATCACAATAAAAGCAATCTGAATAAGACCATCCTGCACAGCGATTGGAATACCAATAGATAGTATCTTACCCATAACTGGCCGATAAACTTTGAAATCTGTCTTAATAAGCACAACACTTTTTCTTTTCATAATAACAATCAAAGATACCAGCACACTGATCGCCTGAGAAATAATTGTTCCAAGTGCAGCACCAGTAGGACCAAGTTTAAAAGTACCCATAAAAAGATAGTCTAATGCGATATTTACAACACATGCCACAGTAATAAAATACATTGGACTCCTGCTGTCCCCCATGCCTCTAAAAATAGAACTGATGATGTTGTATGCTGTAATAAATGGAATACCAATAAAACAGATTATCAAATATGTAACGGTCCCTTTTACAGCCTCTGCGGGTGTAGACATTGCTGATACAATAGGATGTACTAGTATAAGTAGCAATACCATTCCAACGATAGCAATGCCCATAAATAGAACAATCGTATTTCCAATAGCCTTAGATGCTTGTTTTTTATTATTCGCTCCAATTGCTTGTGCAATACTAACAGTTGTACCCATAGCAAGACCAACAATCATGACGATAATCATATGCATGATTTGCGAACCAATAGATACCGCAGTAGTGCTTTCTACACCATCATATTGCCCAATAATAAATAAATCTGCGATCCCGTAGAGCGTTTGCAAAAAATAGGAAAGTAAATATGGCATCGAAAACAAAATTACATTTTTAAATACACTTCCAGTCGTAAGACCTTTTTTCATAGCAATTTCCTCTTTCTTATACAATATAACCATATCATAAACTCTACAATCGTTATAGAGTCAACAGAAACTTTTAAAAAAGCTATTTACTAAAAATGTCTTACGTAAGCAACATTCTAACAAATGGATCAATACTAAATAATGTGTAGCAACGGTTATCACACTAGATGTCAGTACATTTTATTATCAAATATCCTTAAGTCTTTGAAAATACTAAGTTTATCATAGTTTGGTTTAAGTTATCGGAGAGAGTGTTCCCGATGTATAAACTTTTTTCCATTTTCTAAATTGAAGTGTATGGATTTTTATACTGACCATGTCTGGTAGTTTTTCCGTTGCCATAACTGATTGCGAATTTCGGACATCTGTGAAGACAGCCCAAACACATTTCACATTCTTTCGATTTCCAAACAGGACGCCCTTCCTCCATCTGTATTGCCCCAACTGGACACTTTTTTGCACACATACCACAACCAACACATACCTCTTTATTTACGGACAGATTTTTAGTTTTTCTCTCTATCACATACATGTAAGCTGATGGAATTGCTGCTATCCACTTAGGCAGTTTTCTGTCTATAAAATCATCTTTTCTTTTTGATGTTATATTATCGATAACAAATGTGAGCTGATTTTTCCCATCGCTCAGACACTTATCAACTCTTCTCTTATCTGTAAGATCAAAGACTGGTGTCCATGTATCTGGCATAATTACGCTGAAATAGGCATCAAAACTCTGTCCATTATGAGTCATAATATCCTTCGCCATACTGCCTGCTTTACCTGTCGTTGTACCATAACTAACAAGGAAAAATGTATATCCGCAATTTTCTATTCTGACTTTTCCCAGATATTCTGCAACAATCCGTGGAAGTCTCCAGAAACAAGTCGGTACTACAATTCCAAGTATTTCTTCGTTTGAAAAACAATACTTGTCTTCACGGATGCATTCTACGATGGACATACATTTTTCATTTGTCGCACCTGCAATCTGTTCTGCAATATATTTTCCGTTTCCTGTTGCACTGAAATATAAAATCATTTTCTGTGAGCCTCCTTTTCTACACTTCCTAGCAGAAACCTGACCGCTTTTAATGCTTCTCCTTTGGTTAATTGTTCCTTTGCAAAAAAGCATTTTTCTAGCAGAATTTCAATTGTAGCAGCATAATAATCAACCATAACATCTTCATGGAGTGGGAAATCTTTTGCTCCAGGACACTTACTTATTACTTGCCTTAACTGATTTTTCATAAAAGCCCGCAAAGAAGCTATGCATGTTCCTTCTAAACTGTTTTTTAATAAAATTCGATAAATCTGTGGTCTATACTGGTTGAGATATTCGTACAGAAGAGAAAATATCTGTTCTGTGTTATGTTCATCTTGAACATTCATATATTTTTCTATGTCTATATCTTTCATAATCGCAATCCAGCAATAATCCATTAGATCATAAATATCATCAAAATAGTTATAAAACGTTGACCTCGGGTAATTGCAAATATCACATATTTTCTGAACAGAAATCTCTTCCAATGGCATATCTGCTAGCAGTATAATTATTTTTTCTGAAAAGTCTGCTAATGTACGTTTCGCAAATCTGCCTATTTTATCTGATAAATTAATCTTCATCCCAATCACTCCAATTGAATATTTATATACAAATGTCCATATGCGTATAATTTATCAACCTTGTGATTGAAAATCAATCTACAATTATTTATTCTTGACCATATTTGGATACTTTCAAAAAAATGTCCATCTAAAAAATGGCAGTGCATATCACTATCATGCACTGCCATCTTGATTTTATTTTCTATATCATCAACTATTATACTAAATTTAAAAAATTATATAGTTTCAATCTTCGGAGTATATATGCCAAAGAATAGTTTCTGTAGCAATTTCTCTTATATGATGACATATCAACATTTTTTCCATTCGCTCCGCTCTTAACAAGATTTAGTATTTTGCTTCCATATCCGTTAGATCGAACATTTTCATCGACTGCAAGGTAAAGTATAAAATATATTTTTGATTTTCAATCGTATATAACATACCACAAAATCATCCTTTACTGCTATTGTTTTGTATATACCTGATTTAAACCTGCATTGTTTTTATGGATAGGGTTATACAACATATATACATCTAAAAAATAGTGTAAATGTACTTGCCAAAAAACAGCAGATAAGCAGAAGCAACAGCAGTGCACCATACCCATCCAAAAGCAGCATGAAGTAAGTAACTGACCCAGACAGGTGAATACATTATAATAATCACACACAATAATAAAATCAGAGTATGCTAATCTTTATATTCATCCCTGTAATCTGATTTGTTTCTGAAAAATCATAGTCTTCAAACATATCCAAAGGAACTGCTTGTGTCTGTCCAATCAGACTGATAACCGTTATAATAATAAGAATACAGCCAAGAGCAATCTTTCCCGGCTTTGTACTAAAGAATTTTCTCTTCTGATACCAGTGAGCCACAACTCCTGAAATTAGTACAACAACTACCATAAGAAAAGTTATCGGAACAAATGCCAATCCATCTTCCGGGAATACAATACCACTAAGAATAATCCCTGAAACTTCAATCAAAGTCCACTGAATACAGTAAACAGTGTTAATATTTTTGCTCATATTCCTAAGTGCACGCATAGGCATTGTATCCTGAACCGGAAGCAGCAGATAATCAAACCCAAAAATTCCAACAACCAATAGCAGCACTGAAATTGTATCAACCGGTCCTAAGAAATAGTAATAACCATTTTCTCCATACATTCCGAAAGAAAATTTAAACACATAAGCCATTATCAGATATCCAAATCCAAGCACTCCACCAGCTATGGATGCTTTCAGATAAAATGTCTTTTTATCCACCAGATGACGGAATACTTTTGCAAACAGATAGCCTAACACTGGGAAAATAATCCAGTTCAGGAACGAAAAATATTCAGAATAAGTCCTATTAACAAAAGTTATATATCACGTTTTACAAAATCCTTCACATCTGTTTTTCTTCCGTAACACATTCCAATGCTCATACATACCACGAATACAGGTGCTGAAAATGGTCCACCAAGAAAGTTATATACAATCTCACAACCCAAGCCTGTTCCTGTGCTGAAAGTCTCTGCCGTGTGTACCCAGATCATAAACAAAAATGGCAAACCCTTTTGCTATGTCCAGTTCAATCTGGCGTACGGTGTTTACTTCATCTTTTGAAAAAACTCCCGTTCCAAAAATCCTGTTCAATATATTTATTGTGTTTATATTCATTATGCAAAATCTCCTTACATATATGTTCCATTTTCAGTTTTAACATTTTTATAATTTTTCTTCATAGTGATTACTAATACGATTGCAAGCACTGCATTAGAAACACCTGAAAGCAGTGGCATAAGGCACACTCCATCCAGTCCCATGGATGGAACCATGATTGCAAGTCCGGCAGGAGGGAGTACCAGTGTTCCCATAATAGATACAACAAATGATCTTCCAGACTGCCCAAGAGCAGTCAGAAAGCCAGACAAACATCCATCTATCCAGTTTACCAGATAAGATAATGCATACAGGTTCATTGCATGAATGCTGAATGTCAGCAATTCTGTTTCGCCCGACTTTACAAAGAATGGAACAACAAAAGCTCCACAATACCTAAGGATAAGATATACAGCTATGGAAAGGGCGGCTGCAACAGCAAGAACCCATTTTTTAAAATCCCAGACTCTTTTATGAAGTCCGGCTCCATTACAATAACTTATAGCCGGTTGAATGGAATCAACCATACCAAACAGCATAGATGCAACAAGACTTTCCACATACATTACAACTGACATTGCTGCTATGGCTGTTGCACCACCCACAGAAAGCAGAACAATATTCAAAACAAACGAAAAAACAGAATCTGCAATACTTCCAAAAAACTCAGAAGATCCATTCGCTGCAAGTTGAACAAACTGTTTGAAAGGAATGTCGCCTGCAACAAATTTTAATTTCATCCTATTTCTGATAAATGGATAAAATGCCATTACTGTACCAGTCGATATACTGATACAACTTGCAAGGGCTGCCGCCCAGATACCTTTCCTTAAAACAACTATTAATAAAAAATCTAATACGATATTCAATACTGCAGTTACAATATTCAGTATCATACTATAGTTTTGCTTTCCACAAATCCTGAGATAGTTGTCAACAGCAAAGAAAACAATAATAAGTGGAGCAAAAACAGCATATACACGAATGTATTTGATACTGTATTGTAAAGCGTTTCCATCTGCTCCCATCATTACGAGCATCGGTTTGCATAGGAAAAAGAATGCCAAGCCAATCAAAAAGGACATACCAACAATGACTTTAATACATACGATGAATGTACGATTTGCTCTGTCATGTTCTTTCTGACCTAATAGAGTTGCCAGTTGAACAGAGGAGCCGGTTGCAATTAATTCTGCAAGCGAAAAAGCAATGACAATCAGCGGCATCACAAGGTTTACCGCAGACAGAGCATCTGAGCCAATGCAACGCCCAACAAAAATTCCGTCGGCTATGGAATACAATCCACTAAAAACCATACTAAGTGCAGCAGGAAGTGCACATTTTAGCAAAAGCTTCGCAGGGGACAGTTTTTCGAACATCAAATAATTTTCCTTCACAAATAACCTCTTTTTGTCTTACCAGTCATTACACCTTGAGTAATTCATGTTGTTAATGCAGAGGTCATAATTTCTCCTCAGATTATCTGTCATCTTCATGTTTCTTAAAATATTTATCAAGTTTTGATACGAAAAGTTCAAATTGTGATACAAAATCAGGTGAACATTCTTTCAGGGTTTCTGAAATTGCCTCTTCCTCCACAGCATAGATATCAGCTAGAACTTCCTTGGTATACGCTTTTCCTTTATCCGTCAAACAAAGTGCCTTCTCTCTTTTTGTACCCTGTACACGTTCTAATGTGAGGTATCCTTCTTTTTCACATCGTTTCACAATCGTATTAAGTGTAGTGCGAGGTAACATCCATTCTTCCTGTAAACTCTTTTGTGTATGCGTCTTTCCATCATCAGGTGCATACAAAAAACTGTCATGTTTCCTTCAACACCTGATAATTTTCCTCCCTGTTCATAAAGACCATCTAGATAATAAATTGCATTGATCAATCTTCGTACATATTCTCTATTAGACATTTATCCTCCTAAATAGGATTTATGTCAATAAAAAAGTAAGTGAATATCAGATAAATTTTTTATTTCTCATACTGAATAAATACTATAGAATAACTCAACTCCTACTAATCTTTCACATACATCTGATTCCGATGGATACGAGTTGTACGAATAACAANCCATTCTTCCTGTAAACTCTTTGTGTATGCGTCTTTCCATCATCAAGTGCATACAAAAAAACTGTCATGTTTCCTTCAACACCTGATAATTTTCCTCCCTGTTCATAAAGACCATCTAGATAATAAATTGCATTGATCAATCTTCGTACATATTCTCTATTAGACATTTATCCTCCTAAATAGGATTTATGTCAATAAAAAAGTAAGTGAATATCAGATAAATTTTTTATTTCTCATACTGAATAAATACTATAGAATAACTCAACTCCTACTAATCTTTCACATACCATCTGATTCCGATGGATACGAGTTGTACGAATAACAAAAGAAGAAGCAAATTGTCAATACTGTCTTTAATCAATACGCCGAAGTAGATTACTATTGCCATGCTTGTAAGTATCACCACTATGGTAATCCTATTTCAACAGAATTTCTTATATGGACTTGCAATCTTTATACAGATAAATATTTCAAATATTCATATGCTTGCCAGACATCCCCTATAAATCAATATTATTATCAGTCAGTATACGATTCCAGAAATAACTGGATTGCATATTTCATTAAACTGGAATTTAAGTTAACAGTTTTTGTTAAAATAAATATAGAATTTGAAATAATCATTTGATATAATTGTAGAGCAGTTAGTTTGGAGGGGTGGAATATATGAGCATCGGTGTTATTAAGATATCGGATGACGTTATAACAGTCATAGCTGGAATTGCAGCAAGTGAAATAAAAGGAGTATATCCACTGTTTGGTGCAGATAACAATAGTTCTTTGAATAAGAAAGTTATTTCTAAAGGGATTAAAGTTATGGTTAATAATAACAAGACTAGCGTTAATGTAAGCGTATCTGTAGACTATGGGATAAAGATTCCTCAGGTAATACGAGAACTTCAAGAAAATGTTAAAAATCAAATCGAAACGTTTACTGGTGTTAAAGTCGAAGAGATAAATGTTTATGTCCAAAGAGTTTTAAGAACACAGTAGATTCGATTTAAAAAGGAAGGTGTTTATGAAAAATATTTTGTTGGTTTGCTCGTCAGGTATGTCGACTAATATGCTTGTGCAAAAAATGATTAAATTCGCTAAGTTAATGAATTTTGATGTTAATGTTTGGTCTGTAGGTGATATTGAAGTTGAAGAAAACATTACTAAAGCAGATATTATTTTGTTAGCACCTCAAGTTAGGTATCTTTTT
Organism: Anisomitus miae (SeqCode); assembly: GCF_054906395.1. Classification (NCBI taxonomy): domain Bacteria; kingdom Bacillati; phylum Bacillota; class Clostridia; order Eubacteriales; family Clostridiaceae; genus Anisomitus (SeqCode); species Anisomitus miae (SeqCode). The sequence goes on along the minus strand of NZ_JBRACL010000006.1, from coordinate 286,146 downwards.
AATAAAATTAAGAGAATTGTCACAGATAATAAGTCTATTTTGTTGATTGGCTTAGAGGATTACGTATCTATGAATTGTAAAAATATACTCAAGCAGTGCTTTGCTAATTGATAGTAAGGAGTGATTTTATTTGTGGGAAGATCTTCGCAAGAGAAGTCTTGAGATAATATCAAACGTAGGAAGTGCTAGGTCATATTATATAGAAGCTATTGGATATGCCAAGCAGAATAATTTTGAAAAAGCGTACGATTCTATAAAAAACGGAATAGATGCTTTTCGTAAGGGACATGTTATACACTCGCAGCTTTTGTTTGATACGTCATCTTGCAATAGTTGTGATAATGTAAATTTGATTTTAGTTCATGCTGAGGATCAACTAATGAGTGCGGAAAGTTTTAAAATTATTGCGATGGAATTTGTAGATTTGTATAAACGATTATATGAAAATCAAATAATTAAATGAATGAGTTACTTTTTGTAAAGTGGCTTTTTGTTTTCGGTGAAAAAAATAAGTGGAATTTAAAATTCCACTTATTTTATGTTAATCTACCATCTATCTTAGAATCTAAATCTTTAAATTTATTCATATCGATTTGTCCCAATTTTTTATCTACTATCAACGATGCTGTTAAAACTCCATTGATGTTTATCATTGTTCTTCCCATATCTAAAATTGGATCAATAGCCAATATTGGACTTGTCAAATCAAAATATTGTCCAAATCCTACAGCAGAAAGATTTATAGAGGCACTTGTTGTTGCAGTTCCTGGAACTCCAGCTATTCCAACAGAGCTTATTGTTATAACAAGAAGTGACATAATTAGAAAACTCAAATCTATAGGATTCCCTGTCATGTTTGCAACCATTATTACTAGCATTCCTGGAAATATTCCAGCACATCCATTCATTCCAGTAGTTGCTCCGAAGCTAGATACAAATGTTGAAGTAGCAGAATTTACTCCCATGGAATCAAGTGTTTCAATTGTAACAGGAATACATCCAAGACTGGATCTTGATGTAAAAGCTAGTATCAATGAAGGAAATGATTTTTTGATATATATCAATGGATTAAACCCAAATGTAGCTAAAAGAACTAAATGAATTATAAACATTACAATTATTGCTAAATATAATGCAATAATGAAAAGTATGACGTCTAAAATTGATTGTATGCCTCTTTGAGCAATTGTATTTGCAAGTAACGGTACTACTGCATACGGCATAAGGTTCATTATTGTCATTGTAACACTTATTATAATTTTGTGTAATGCTTCTATAAGTTTATTGAAGCTATCTAGAGTTTTAGGAAAAGCCTTGCTCATTTTTTTAGCAGCCATTCCTATAAAAATCGAGAATATAACTACTGCTATGACGTTAGAATTTGACATTGCCTCAACTGGATTTTTAGGAATAAGATTTCTCAAGATATCTACGATTGAATTAATTTCTTTAATTTCGTAAGTACCACCAGTTATTGTCGAATTTATACCAAGCCTAAACAAAATAGCCATAGTTATACCAACTAAAGTTGCAATAGCAACTGTCGAAAATAAAACTATTAACGTATAAATGGTTAGTTGTTTAAATTTGGTATTTTGTTGCATAGTTACTATGATGTGTATTATCGAAATAATAATTAGAGGTACTATTATCATTCTAACCAAATCTATAAAGCCATTTCCAAATAATGAAAACCACTTTGTAGATTCATTTATCCAAGTTATTTCTGTGGGGTTTTCGGGAAATTTTGCAATAATTTGTATTGCGAATCCTAAAACAACTCCTAATCCAGTCCCTGTTAACATCCTATTTGAAAAACTTACATGTTTTTTCTTTAAAAAAAACATAAATATAAAAATAAAAGCTAAAATTATTAGCCAACTCAAAGTATTAAAAGAGCTAATCATTAAAAAATCTTTTAGAAAACTATTACCCATAAAAAACTCCTTATAAAAAACTACTCTAATACATTTTAATATATTGAATACAAATTTAAAATATTAAAATTTATAATTTTGAAATTTGTCTCTCGTTGAATTTTATTTTTAAAATATAAATTTAAATAATTATGGTTAAAATTGAACATAATTAGATTGGAGATAGAATTTATGATAGGTTTAAATATGAAATATTTAGATGAGTGTAATAATTATATAATTCAGTTATCTAGTTTTTTAGACAAAGTTTGTAGTGTAGTTGTAAAAAATGAAAATTCAGAGGTTATAAAAACATATGTTGGTGAATTTGGAAACCAATTTAATGAGCTCTTTAAATTCATACAAAGTAACAACTCTTTAAAAGAACTAATACTTAAGGGTGAACTAGATTTAACTTTTGCACTAGAAAGTTTTGGAAAAGCTTTTCACTCAAACGATTATGAACTTTGTAATGAAATTTTAAAGTATGAGATTAAGTATATTTTATACAAATGGCAAATGAAATTAAAAAATTTACAATAGATAACTTAGATAATAAATGGAGTAGAAGGGAAGTGTATTTTTATGAAATTAACTTTTAATTCGACTGCTTTAAAAACCTTGCAAGCGTATAAAAAAAATATTTCTGAACACTCTAAGAGTATCAATAATATCTCATCTGGTAAAAAAATTAATTCGTCTAAGGACAACCCTAATTATGTTTCGAAATTGGGTAATTTAGAAAAAGAGATAAGGGGATATCAATCATCTGAAAATAATATTCAAGATTCTATTAGTATGATTCAGTCTGCTGATAGCGTCATGTCTAATTTGAATGATAGGATATCTAGAATTAGGGAATTGGTTATAGGCGTTACGAGTAGTACAATTGAGGATAACGAAAAACAAATTATAAGCAACGAAGTTAACACATTGCTTAAAGACATAGAATTTGAAGTTGGAAACTTTTCTTTCAATGGTGTTAATATTTTGGGCGATACAGATGTTAAAGATAATTCAAAACCGGGGAACATTGAATCGCTATCTACTGGAAATCCAGGAGGGATTACTAAAATTCCTACATACAACTTATCTCTTGAGAATCTTGGTATAGCAAATTTGGACATAATCAATTCTGAAACATCATCGATTTTGGAAAAATTAGACAATGCAAATAGTCAAGTTCTAGATGCAAGGTCAAAGTTAGGTGCTCTTAGTAATACGCTTGAAGATAAAGTTAAAAATTTAGGTGATTTAGAAGAATTATTGACAGGTCCAAAAAGCAAAATTGAAAACGCAGATATAGCTCTCGAAATGTTGAATTTTTCAAAAACTCTTGTACTTACTGAGGCTAACATAAAAAATATGAGTAAAACAATATATTTTCCAGCAGATATTTTAGATGCTATAGGGAAACTGTATAATTGATTTTTTTCGAATTTGAGGTGATGACTAAATTGTATGATTTATTAAAAACAGCACTTGAAGTATCTTCAGTTAGAAAAGATGTCATTTCAAATAATTTATCAAATATAAATACAAAAAACTTTAAACGCTCTAGTGTGAAATTTGAAGAATTTTTAAATTCTAAAGTGAAAAGAGCATCATTAAAAACTACCAACGAGAAACATATTTTATTGAAAAATGAATCTTATGAAATTGTAAAGGATAAAGGAACAAGTATGAGAAGTGATGGTAATAATGTAGATATAGATATAGAAAAAGCAAATCAAGCTTCTAACACATTAATGTACAATGCGTTGATTTCTTCCATTAACAATAAGTTTCAATTGGCATCGTTAGCTATCAATAGAGGTTAAAATTTGAAAACGGAGGATTGTTATGTTGAATAATGCTTTTCGTGCTATGAGGATTAGTGCTAGTGGACTTGCTGCAGAAAGAATGAGAATGGATTTGATATCTTCAAATATTGCAAATTATAATTCCGTTAGAACAGATCGATCTGAAGCTTATAGAAGGAAAATCGCTGTCTTTAATCAATATATAGATAAATCGGCTAAAGGGCTAAACAAATTTAAGGGTGTTACGGTTTCTAAAATTATTGAAGATCCAAGCCCTTTTAAGATGTCATATGATCCCAACCATCCAAATGCAAACGAAGCAGGATTCGTTGAAACAAGTAACGTTAATATTCTAAATGAAATGGCAGATATGATTATGGCAACACGATCTTATGAGTCAAATGCAGATGCATTTAACGCTAATAAGCAAATGTTTCTTAAGGCTTTGGAAATTGGAAGATAAAAAACATAAAGACTTCTATCACAAGATTAGTGTTAGAAGCTTTTATTGTTTAAAACCACGCTTAAAAATATAAAATTTTACACAAACTAATTTTATATAGGAGGGCGTGTTAATTGAAAAAGAAAATTTCAGGTGTACAAAAAACAGCAATTTTACTGATAACATTAGGTTCAGAAATTGCATCGGAGATAATGAAATATTTGAATGAAGATGAGATAAATAAAATCTCCTTTGAGATAGCAACCATTAGTTCTGTAACTGTCGATGAAAGGAAAGAGATTTTACATGAATTTATAGAGATGAATAAAGCAAAAGAGTTTTTACTTGAAGGTGGATTTGAATACGCAAAAAATATTTTAAGCAAAGCATTGGGTAGAGATAAAGCGGTTGAGATTCTTGATAAAATTAAAGAAGCTACAGACATATATAGACCATTTAGTATCGTTAGGAAAGCTGATCCAACTCAATTGTTAAATATTATAATCGATGAGCATCCTCAAACTATAGCATTAGTTTTATGTTATCTTCAACCTGAAAAGGCTGCACAGATATTGAGCTGTTTACCAGATAGCTTACAAAATGATGTTGCTTATAGGGTTGCTACAATAAGAAATACATCTCCATATGCAGTTAAAGAGGTAGAAAGAGTTTTGGAATACAAATTATCAAACTTTGTTAAACCAGAATCAGCTATTATTGGAGGTCTCGAGTCACTTGTAGATATGCTGAATAGAGTTGATAGAAATACAGAAAGAAATATAACTAGTGGTCTTGAAAATCAAGACAAGGAACTTGCTGAAAAACTTAGAGCATCTATGTTTGTTTTTGAAGATATTGTTACTCTTACATCTGCTGACATTCAAAAAGTACTCAGAAGCATAGATCAGAAGGATCTAGCTTTGGCTTTGAAGGGAAGTAGTGACTCAGTTAAAGAACTTATTTTTAGCAATTTGTCTAAGGGAGCTTCGGATAATGTTAGAGAAGAAATTGAATATATGGGACCTGTGAAATTATCTGATGTTGAAAAAGCTCAGCAAGGCATAGTTGCAAATATAAGAAAGTTAGATGAGCAAGGAGAGATAATAATTGTGAGAGGAGGAGAAGATGACATCATACAATAACAAAATTATAAAAAATCCAACTCGGGATACTAATTCAAAAATTTATATAAGTCCAAACATTTATGAAGTATACACTATGCAGAATAATATCGCTCGGGAAATTAAATCAGAAGATGATTTGATAAAGATGATACGTACAAAAAAATTTAGAATGAGGCGTAAAGAAATCTTAAAATTCAAAAATATTGGAGAGATGCTAATCGTTAGAGCAAAGAAAGAAGCGTCTAAAATTTTAAATGAATCAATGGAAAATGCACAAATAGAAATTGTTAGAGCTAAAGTTTCCAGTAAGGTTCAAGGATATAAAGAAGGATTTGAAGAGGGAAAAGCTAAAGCAATTTCGGAAATTGAATCTCAGAAAAGTGCTTTAATAAGTGATGCTATAGAGTTTTATGAAAACGCTAAACAAGAAGCTAGGGAATATATCAAATCAAAAGAAGATGAAATAAAGAACCTTATCTTTGGTATGGTTTCGAAAATAATAAAAAGACAATTAAATGATTCTGATATTTTAAACAATATAATTTATGATTGTATCAAAAATATAAAGGATAGTTCTCCGGTTGTTATAAAGTGTAGTGAATTTAATTACAAGTTTGTTAAGGAACAGGTAAGTAAATGGAAAGATCAATCAGGAATATTTGGAGATTTTCATGTGGTGATAAGCAAAGATATCGAAAAAGGCAATTTCCTAATTGAAAGAAACGGAGGAATTATAAAATATAACATTGAAGATAATCTAGACATGATAAAGGAAATAATTTTTAAAAAGGATGTTTAGGAGATTATGTATATAGACTTTAAGCAAATGAAAAAGGATTACGAAAAAATCGAACCTATTTATGCAGAAGGTCGAGTTAAAAGACTTGTTGGATTAACCATAGAAGCTGAGGGTATAGTTCCTTTTGTTGGAGAGATTTGTTATATACATAATGATTACGACGAGAAAATTGAATGTGAAGTCGTTGGCATAAATCAGGAAAGAAGTATACTGATGCCATTTGGGGATGTTAGAGGTATTTCTGTTGGAAGCAAAGTTGTAGCAACAAAGAAATTGTTATCCTTAAATATCTCAGATGAGCTCATAGGGTGTGTGTTAGATGGTCTGGGTAGAATTCAGGATGGTAAAAAATTAAGAGACTATGAGGAATTTAGAGTAGATAATAAACCTCCAATTGCTATTGATAGAAAACCAATTTCAGAAATAATTCATACAGGTGTCAGGGTTATTGATGGTTTACTAACTTGTGGTATTGGTCAAAGGGTTGGTATATTTGCAGGATCTGGTGTTGGTAAAAGCACATTAATGGGAATGATTGGAAGAAATGCATCTGCAGACGTAAACGTGATTGGCTTGATAGGTGAACGAGGAAGAGAGCTTCAGGAATTTATATATCATGATTTGGGAGATGCTGGATTGAAAAAGTCAATTATAGTATGTGCTACTTCCGATGAACCAGCACTTATACGTTTAAAAGCTGCATTGGTCACTACAGCTATAGCAGAATACTTTAGAGAGAAAGGTAAAAACGTAATTTTAATGATGGACTCCGTAACCAGATTTGCTATGGCTCAAAGAGAAATTGGTCTTGCTATTGGTGAGCCTCCAACTACAAAAGGATATACCCCATCGGTATTTTCTATATTGCCAAAACTTTTAGAAAGAACAGGACCATCAGATAATGGTTCAATAACTGCCTTCTATACTGTGCTTGTTGATGGTGATGATATGAATGATCCCATCGCAGATACGGTCAGAGGAATTTTAGATGGACATATTGTTCTATCGAGAGATTTAGCACAGAAAAATCACTATCCAGCAGTTGATGTTTTGAAAAGTGTAAGTAGGCTTATGTCAAAAATAGTTTCTAATGAACACGCAGATTTAGCAGGAAAAGTTAGAAATATATTAGCAGTCTATAAGGAGGCTGAAGATTTAATAAATATAGGAGCGTATGTTCACGGAAGCAATCCTGAAATCGATAAATCTATTCAATATATAATTCAAATAAATGAATATTTAAAACAGTCAACGTTTGAAAATACTAATTATGAGCAAAACTTAACTATTTTAAAAGGGATATTTAATAATTTGATTTGATATCAGAGGTATTTATGAAAAAATTCAAATATTCACTAAACAAATTACTAAATATGAGACTAAGACTTGAGAAAGAAGCTTCTCAAAAATTTGCAGATATCGGTACAAAAATTAAAGTTATTGACGAAAATATAAATAGGCTAAATCATCTATATAGGAAAAATAATTTCGCAAAATGCACTACTAGAATTGAGGATATTATAAGAACGAATTATGGTCAATACCTTGAAAACTCTATTGAATTGAATAAGAAAGATAGAAAAAAATTGGAAGAAGAATATGAACATAGACTCGAGGATTATAAGGACAAAAAGAAGAATAGAAAAGTCTTAGAGAATTTGAGAGATAAGGAATTTGAAGATTTTTTGAGGGAGCAGGACAAGGAAGAACAAAGTTTTTTGGATGAATTGTCCATCAATATGTACTATAAAGAATTTGAAGGAGAAAAATAACATGAACGTTAATTTTAATAGTGTTGATAATCTTTATTTGAATAAAAACTCCTCTAAAAATATGAAGCGTGACAATACAGAAACTCGATTTGATGAACTGTTAGACGAATCAAATCATTTTGAATATCAAAATTCAAAGAGTTCTCAATTAAAAGATGATCATTTATATTCTAGAAATGGTAATTATGGTGATGAAAATTCTGATTGTGCATTTGATGATGAGAACATTGATCTAAGAAATAATTCTAATATAGAATTCCATCATGCTAATGTAAATAAAACAGACACTAAAGATGTTAAAATCGAAAAAGATTATGGTGAGCATAGTGAGGATATGGAAGATGATGAAAATTTTGAAAATTTAAAATCGTTGATTTATATATTAGATTTAATTTATTTTGATAGCGATAAGAGTAGAAATGTTTTTGATTTTAAGAAAATTCCCAATTCAGTTTCTGAGAAATTTTATAATTCAAATAAAATAGATAAAGGAAATTTATCTAAGGTTTTATCTTTTATTGGATGTAATGAAACAAAAATCAAAAATGAAAATATCTCTAATGGGGATGTTCTAAATCAAATTTTTAATAGTGCTGAAAACTTTAAAATGGTATTAAGAAATGAAATTATCAAATTTGAGGAAAGAGAATTTGACAATCCCATACTAAAGATACTAGACTCTGAAGTATTTTTAAATGACAAAGAGCTATTAAAGAATTTAAAAAATGAAATCACAAACAAGTTAAATGCTTCGATTTTTGTACATGATAATAGTAACAAATTAAGTCAATCAACAACAGAAGAATTTCGAAATTCTATAAATGAAGTTGTAAATTTTAGATCGATGAATGGAACTATTAATAACTCTACGAGGGACTCAAATATATTAAAGGAAATTTATGACGATACAGGTTTGAATACAAATATAGAGAATTATTACTTCGACATCATAAGGAATGGTGATTTACAAGATGTTTCTTTTGAAAAAGTTATCGATGCAAACAACGTTAGCAAGTTTCAAAGAGAATTTATAGATAACATAAAATACATGTCGAATAATGGGAAATCCGAAATGTCAATACAGATAACTCCAGAGCATCTAGGGAAAATAGATATAAAATATGAAGTGATTAAAGACAGTGTTAGAATAATCATAAGAGCCGAGCAAAGTGAAGCTATGAAACTCATAGATAACACTATTACCCAGATTAAAAATATGGTTAGAGAAAATCATCAAATAGACCTTAGAAATATTCACGTTGACATCGGACAGTTTGATTTTGATTCAAATTCAAAAAATCCAAATAGCAACAATGCCAATGACAATAGTCAGAAAAATAATAACATAAAAATTGAAACCAATCGAGTTTTAGATGAAGGTGAAGATTTGCAAACTGGAGTTTTAGTATAAGTAAAACTTTTTGTGAGGTTTATGTATGTATGTAGGTAAAAAAAGTATTTATTCAATGAGTGTTAGCAATAGTAAAGCGACCGTCAATAATGATACAAAAAACAATGATTTTGATTTTGAAAATGTATTAAAAGATTCTCAAAATCAAAATTCTAAAAGGCCTACTGATATTTACAAAGGAAATTCTTTAAGTGAAAGAAGTATTTACGGGGGACAGACGACAGATAGAGGAACAAAAATAATTCAACCAGGAGAAGACATGGATAAAAATGCATTTTTAAGAATTTTGGCAGCTCAAATGTCCAATCAAGACCCAACTCAAGAACAAAATGGCACAGAATATATTTCACAGTTCGCACAATTTGCAGCAATGGAACAAATGTCAAATTTAAACAGTACCATGAGTGCGTTTGCTTCACAATCGCTAATAGGAAAGGGAGTAATGCTCAATGCGTACGATAAAAACGGACAAATCATAACAGGAATTGTAAGATCAGTAGCAAAGAATGGATCAAGAACGTTGGTTAGTGTAGAATACTTAGATGAAAAGGGACAAGTTACAATAGGAGAATTTGAAGATAAAGACATAATAAGTGTAATAGATATGGAAGATAATCGATTGGATTATATAAACAATAATATGGCAATGCTTCTTGGGGCAGGTATGATGAATAAAAATGTGAAATTTGTAATTGATAATGGTGGAGAAACATCATCTGATTATGAGACTATGGATGGAGAGGTAAAAGGAGTAATTGTAGAAGATTATTCAATCAAACTTAAAGTGAAAGTTAGAGGAAGTGGAGAAATAAAAATTGTGGATTTAGATAAGGTCTTAGAGGTAGATGGAGAGAAATATGAAAATATTAGGTAAGAGAGTTGATTTTCAACTCTTATTTTTTTATATTAGAATAATGAAGTTAGGAGGTAATTCTTATGATTGAACTTACTACGATCAACAATACAATTTTCTATCTCAACTCCAATGAAATAGAAAGAATAGAAATGATACCGGAAACTGCAATCATTATGCTAAACGGTAAAACTTATATAGTAAAAGATACGGCTGACGAGGTATTAGAAAAAATAATTGAGTTCAATAGGAAAATACATAAGTATTAATTCCTAAATGTTATTTTAGAATATTAATTCAAATATAATCCTTTTTTTGTCAATTCTCTTTTAAAATTCAAGGAATTATGGTATAATGAGATGCGAGATTTTAGGAACGATTTGGATATTTTGTTAATCTACGATGTATGAATTTTGAAATATTGTTAATATGATTTTTGAATTGGGTATGGAGTGCGAAAATGTAGCAGTCCAGTTCTTATTTTTTTAAACCCTGAATCTAAAAACGCATTATAGAATTTGTTAGTTTATTGTACTTTAAGTTTACAAAATGTATTGGGGTTCCAATCTAAAGATGGAGGATGAGTAATGAAAAAACCAATTGTTGCAGTTGTTGGACGTCCAAATGTCGGAAAATCTACATTGTTTAATAGGATTGTAGGAGATAGAATTTCCATAGTTGATAATACTCCGGGAGTCACAAGAGATAGAATTTACAGAGATGCCGAGTGGCTGAAATATAAATTTACGTTAATAGATACAGGTGGAATAGAATTTAAAACCAATAATGACATGTTTAAGAATATGCGTATTCAGACGGAGCTTGCAATCGAAACTGCCGATGTAATAATCTTTATTGTAGATGGTAAAGCTGGTCTTGTTGATGGGGATAGGGAAGTCGCTCGAATGCTTAGGAAAAGTAATAAGAGGATTGTACTAGTTGTTAATAAAATTGATTCTAAAAAAGACGAAATGAATTTATATGAATTTTATGAACTTGGTCTGGGAGAACCTATTTCAATTTCATCGACACAGGCTCTTGGTTTAGGTGATATGCTTGATGAAGTTGTGTGTCATTTCGATTTTATAGAAAATGACGATGAAGAAAATGATATTATCAAGGTGGCAGTCGTAGGAAAGCCTAACGTTGGCAAATCTTCTCTTATAAATAAAATTTTAGGCGAGAATAGAACAATTGTAAGCGATGTGGCTGGGACAACTAGGGATTCTATAGATACATATTTTGAAACTGATGAAGGAAAATTCATTCTTATAGACACTGCAGGTCTTAGGAAGAAATCAAAAATAAAGGAAAACGTTGAGCATTATAGTGCAGTAAGAAGTTTGTATAGCATTGATAGATGTGATGTTTGTGTGTTAGTTATAGATGCTACTCAAGGAGTAACTGAACAAGATGAGAAAATATTAGGTTATGCACATCAAAGAAATAAGGCTATATTGATTTTAATTAACAAATGGGATGCGATAGATAAGGATAACAAAACCTATAATGCGTTTAAGAAGAAAGTGCAAAATTCACTTAGTTTTGTTACATATGCACCTTACTTATTTATATCTGCACTAACAGGTCAAAGAGTCTGTAATGTATTGTCAGTGGTAAAGAAATGCTATGAGAATTATTCAAAAAGAATTGCAACAGGAGTATTAAATGAAATTATAGGTAGGTCCATGATGATTAAAGAGCCTCCTATAGTTGGATTAAAAAGACTTAAAATTTATTACTGTACACAAGTTGGAATTAAACCACCTAAGTTTGTGTTTTTCATAAATGACAAATCGACATTACATTTCTCTTATAACAGATATCTACATAATCAAATTAGAGAAAGTTTTGATTTTGAGGGAACAGGAATAGATATACAATATAAAGAGAGGAAAGATAAAAAATGAATTTGACGTTTTTAGGAAGTGGAAGTTTTGGTACGGCGTTAGCCGTGGTTTTTTCTAGATATAATTTTAATGTAAAGATGTTTGATAGAAATAATGAAATAATAGATTCTATTAATAGGTTTAGAAAAAACTCTAGATATTTGAGCAACATAGAAATTCCTGAAAATGTCGTTGCAACGAATGATATATATGAAGCTGTAGTTTATAGTGATATAATATTTTTTTCAATACCTTCTCGTGCAGTCAGGGAGGTTTCAAAAAAAATTAAAGATACTGTTAAGGATGGCACAGTGATTGTTTGCTTATCTAAAGGCTTGGAAGAAAAAACTCATAAGCGTCTATCTGATGTTTTAGAGGAAGAGCTTGTGAGTAATCCTATTGTAGTTTTATCTGGACCTAGTCATGCTGAAGAGATTGCTTTGAAAAAACCGACATCACTTGTTTCAACTTCAAAAGAGATGTGTTACGCTGAATTTGTACAAGATACTTTGTCTAGCGATATTTTGAAAATTTATACTAATCCTGATATAATAGGCGTAGAGTTAGGTGGTGCAATGAAAAACATAATAGCATTAGCTGTTGGAATTATAAATGGGTTAGGATATGGTGATAACTCAAGTGCGGCTGTTATAACTCATTCGTTACAAGAAATAGTTACTATAGGAGTAAGACTAGGCGGAAAAATAGAGACATTTTTAGGTCTTAGCGGAATTGGTGATCTAATAGTAACTTGTTTAAGTAAACACAGCAGAAACAGAAGATGTGGTTTTTTAATTGGTAAGGGTATGAAATTAGAGCAAGCTATTTGTGAAATTGGTATGACTGTTGAAGGAATTAATACGTGTAAAATATTTTATGAGATAGCTAAAGAAAAAAATATTGAAGTTCCGATAATTAAATCCTTGTATGATTTTTTGTTTAATAACAAAGACTTAAAGTACGTGGAAGACAAATTGATGTGCCATGATGTTAAATATGAAATGTTAAATATATAACTTTACAGAGAGCTCTTGTCTTATTTTAGGATAAGAGCTTTTATAAAATTAATTTGGAATAAAATGGAAAAAAAGAAAATACATATTTAATAGATTAAGTTTAAAATCGTGGAGGTAGTTAGTTTTGGAAAACCTAAACATATACGAAGATATATCGAAAAGAACGCAAGGAGATATATATATTGGAGTTGTTGGTCCAGTAAGAACAGGAAAATCCACTTTTGTCAAAACGTTCATGGATAAAATGGTTATTCCTAAAATCGAAAATGCTTTTAAGAAAGAACGGGCTAAAGATGAATTGCCACAAAGTGGATCAGGAAAAAGTATTCATACTACAGAACCTAAATTTATTCCAAATGAAGCTATAGAAATTAGCTTTAACGAAAATATAAAATTGAAAGTTAGGTTAGTTGATTGTGTTGGATACATAGTTGATGAAGCTTTAGGATATTTAGAAAATGATTCCCCTAAAATGGTTAAAACTCCTTGGTTTGATGAAGAAATACCTTTTGAAGAAGCTGCGGAGATTGGTACTAGAAAAGTAATAACAGACCATTCAACCGTTGGGGTTGTTATTACAACCGACGGTTCATTTACTGGAATAGATAGAGAAAGTTATGTTGACGCTGAAGAAAGAGTAATTTTAGATTTAAAAAGTATAAATAAACCATTTGTAATTGTATTAAATACAAAACATCCAAACACCATTGAAACACAAGAACTTAGAATTAACTTAGAAGAAAAATATGATGTTCCAGTTGTTGCAATTGATGTTGCGAAAATGGAAGAAAATCATATAGAAGATTTATTTGAAAAAATATTACTGGAGTTTCCAGTTAAAGAAATTCATATTGACCTACCAAGTTGGATAAATGGACTTGACTCAAACCATTGGCTTAAAAATAATTTTGTATCTTTGATTAAAGATATGAGTCAGGACATAGATAAAATAAGTGATGTTAAGAAAATATCTGATTATATGATTGAAAAAGATGAATTTTTAAGTGGTATAGATGTAGTTGAAACAAATCTTGGAATTGGTAAATCGAAATTGAGATTTAATATACACAATAGCATATTTTACAAAATCTTAAGCGAGATTTGCGAAAAAGAAATAGTTGATGAAGGACATTTATTAGAATTCGTTAAAGATTTATGTAAAGCAAAGATTGAATATGATAAAGTCGAAAGAGCCTTAAATGATGTTAGAGAAACGGGATATGGATTGGTTGCACCTCAACTCTCTGAAATGAAGTTTGAGGAACCAGAAATAATAAGACAAGGAACTCGTTATGGGGTTAAATTAAAGGCATCTGCTCCATCCCTTCATTTAATAAAGGCAGATATTCAAACTGAAATTTCTCCGATAATGGGAACAGAAAGAGAGACTGAAGAACTTGTTAAATCACTCTTAGAACAATTTGAGAACGATCCATCAAGCATGTGGCAATCAAATATGTTTGGGAAAAGTTTAGAAGTTTTAGTTAAGGAAGGTCTTCAAAATAAATTATATAAAATGCCTGAGGATGTCCAAGCTAAGATTCAAAAAACATTACAAAAGATTGTTAATGAAGGTAGCGGCGGATTAATTTGTATAATTCTATAAAAATTCAAATTAAGCACTTATACGTAATTTTCGTATAAGTGCTTAATTTTTATCTGGGTAACTCTTTTTTCAAATTCAACTTTGATATATAATGGAATCCAGTGCAAAGGTATTACAATTTTATTGATCATTTGTCGATAAATATTTTATAAGGTGAGGTTTCTAGGAAATTGTTTAACTTTATCAAAAATAACAATGATACAAAAGACATTGAATCCAAAGAGATTGAATATGATGTAAATCAAGTTAGTTTAGAATTTAAAAAAGCTGAATTAGAATTGAAAAATTTAAGAAAACTACTAAAAGATACACAAATATCTGTCAATATAAAGATCAACGATTTACATAAGAAAGTCAATTATTATAAAGATGAATTGTACAAATTTGAGGAAATATATTACGAAAAAATTTTAGGATATAGTAAATGTTCTTTAGAAAATATTGAATTTGAGTCAAATATCAAAACTATACATAACACTCGTAGTGATTTGGTAAAACAAAATGCTGTATTTAAATACGGAGATTATTTAAACACTTCAAGAGATATTAATTTTGAAAAAGTAATTTTAAGAGGCTTAAATAAGGAATTTGAAACAATAAAAAATAGAGTATTGATAACAACTTCGAACAAACATATAGAATTGTTTAATTTGATGTTAAGTTTTTATACTAATATCTGTGAAGAAAGATATTTTGAGATCTCAGAAAAATTTATAGAAACATATATAAACGAAATTCATGTTTACGAACATTACGCTGAAATGAAGAGAAAAGAGCTAATAAATAAAAATTTAAGATTAAAGGATAATAAAAAAAGGAAAGAGATAGTTTCTATACGCAATAAATTTGAAAAAGACATGAAAAAATCTCTAGAAAAAAAGAAGTCTTATTTTGAAAAGTTATTAACAGAAATGGATAAAACTAAAAAAGATATTATTCAAGAAAAACTAATTAGAATTGAGAATCATATTTCTTATTTAAAGGAAAAGGACAAGTATATAAAATACCAGGAAGAAAAAGTTAAATCCGGATATATATATTTTTTATCAAATGTAAAATCTTTTGGTAAAGA
Source organism: Anisomitus miae (SeqCode) (assembly GCF_054906395.1). NCBI lineage: Bacteria > Bacillati > Bacillota > Clostridia > Eubacteriales > Clostridiaceae > Anisomitus (SeqCode) > Anisomitus miae (SeqCode). The sequence continues at coordinate 270,444 of NZ_JBRACL010000006.1, read as the reverse complement.
TGTTTTTAAAATTTGTGCAACAAATACCCTATTTCCATTTAATGAAATCAGAAAATCAAATAAATTTGATGTTCCTTATGAATATGAGCTTATATATCTAAATTTATTTGATGATATAAATAAAATTTTCAAAGAAATTAGAAAAATTTTCAAGAGTAATATTAGCAGAGAAATAAATCATAATAATATATTTTTTCGATTTTCTAAGCAAGATATTGATAATTTAATTTGTAGACTAAACAGTAAGTAATTTTAATACTAAATAAAAAAAATGTGAATATAATAATACTTATTATTTTTGTTTAAGGAGTAAGATTAATCTAATGGTTTATTGTCTTATAAATGATGGGATTTTCCATCGTGATATTATGAAAATAAATTATAGCCTGATTGATGACTCTGAGGAATTTAGAATTAGTAAGGATTTCGAAATAGATCTTTCTAAAAATAACATTGTGTATTTTAAATTTTCTCCATTTCAGTTTAAAGAGAATAGAGTTCATAATTTCATTGAAGAAATATCAAATGATTTTATAAGGAGTAAGTACATCTTAGGAAAAGATGATTTTGAGAATTATTTTTTACGAATTGATGAGTTTAACGATATAAAAAATATATTTAAATGTAAGTATTTAAAGTTAAATCAAGCTCTTAAAAGATTTAATTATCTTAAGTACAGTCTTTTTTAGATGTAATATTTGTAAGAAGTTATTAATAAACTCTACAGATATCATTTATTAAGGATTTGATTATTTGGGTTTTGTAAAATATATATCTACTATTGCAAATCAGTATGGTATACATAATTATGAAATACAAAAACTCAGAAGCGTTTATAAAATTAAATCAAAAGATAAAAGTTTGATTGTAAAAAAGTTTAACTCAAAAAAAAAGCTTTTTAATACTAAAAAAATTATTGATTACCTAAAAACTAATAATTTCAAATATGTACAAAATATTGTTTACAATCTGAATAATGAATTTTTCATAGAGATAGATAATAATTTTTACGTTTGTTTTGACTGGATTGATGGTAGAGAAGCCAATATTAGAAGTTGGTCTGAAATTAGAAAATGTATAAAGACTATATACCTTTATCATGAATCTATAAAAAACATCGACTATTCTTCCATGGATTTGAAAGATGATTATAATTGGATAAAGAATTTTGATAAAGACATTTTAAATTTATATAAAATAAAAAAGTTAATTTCAGATAAAAGACAATTTAATATTATTGATAAATTCTACTATGATAATATAGATAAGGCAATATTTAATATATCTAAGATTAAAGAAGCTATAGAATTAGAAAAATGTATTAATTTTCTTGAAAGTAACAAAATTATATGCCATAACAGTTTATATTACCAAAATTTCATATTGAGTAATGGTGCCATCTATTTAATAGATTTTGGTGGTATAGTTTTAAATTATAGAATTTATGATATAGCAAGGTTTGGAAGAAGGATTTTGTATAAAAATAAATTTAATATGAAGATATTGAATAAAATTTATAAATTTTATAATAGTTATTACAAATTTTGTAAAATCGAAGAAATTTTATTTTATTTTTATGTAAAATATCCTTATAAATTTGTTAAATTTGCAAATAAAATTTATCTTGAAGGAAAAGATATAGACGAAATAAGATTGTTGAGAAAATTGAAAATGTACTACGAATACGAGTTTAACGTTTTTTAAAAGATGATTTATTTTTAGAGAAGTAGGAGGACATCCTGTGAGATTTTTGATTGATACGCATGCTCATACAATAGCAAGTGGTCACGCTTATTGCACAATTAGCGAAATGGCACATTCTGCACATGAAAAAGGATTGAAATTGTTATGCATAACAGATCATGCTCCTAAAATGCCTGGCAGTTGCCACGAAATATATTTCAGAAATTTTAAGGCTATAGATAGATATATAAATGGTGTTGAGATTTTTATGGGATCAGAACTTAACATTTTAAATTTTGATGGTGAAGTGGATATACCTGAGAATGTGTTGAGTAAGTTTGATATTGCCATTGCGAGTTTTCATACTGTGTGTATAAAACCAGGAACTGTTGAAGAAAACACAAGAGCATTTTTAAATGTTATGAATAATCCCTATGTTAATATAGTTGGACATCCTGAAGATGGTAAGGTGCCCGTAGATTTTGAGCCTATTGTTAAAAAAGCAAAAGAGACCGATACACTCATAGAATTAAATAATTCTTCATTAAGTCCTACGAGTAGCAGAATAAACACTTGGGATAATGCTAGAAAATTACTAAAGATATGCAAAAAATATCAAACTTTTGTAGCGATAGGAAGTGACGCACACTTTAGTACATATGTCGGAGAGAATAAATTTGCTCTACAAGTTGTGAGAGAAGTTGATTTTCCTATTGATCTAATAATAAATACGAATATTGATAAATTTAAAGATTTTATTTCTAAGAAACGTAAAAATGCTATCTAGGTATATATTAAATTATCTTAATGTTGTTGCAGTAGTTGTTACAGATTTAAAACTTGAATTATATGTGATATAATTTAGATACGATAATTTTTTAGAAGGAGAGCAATTTTAGATTGAGTATTATTCACAAAGATAAATTTTATTTTGTAGAAACATGGGGGTGTCAGATGAATGAGGAAGATTCTGAAAAACTATCGGGTATGCTCATGTCAATGGGATATTCTCCATGTAATGTTAGAAATAGTGCTGATATTATAATTTTCAATACTTGTTGTGTTAGAGAAAATGCCGAGCTTAAGGTGTATGGAAATTTAGGACAACTTAAAAATTTGAAAAATCAAAAGAAAGATTTAATAATTTCTGTGTGTGGTTGCATGATGCAACAGAAAGGTATTCCTCAAGAAATATCAAAAAAATATCCTTTTGTTGATATAATTTTTGGAACACATAATTTACATAAATTCCCCGAATATTTAAATCGTGTGATAATGAATGATGAACGTGTTATTGAAATAGAGTCTGGTTCAAATGAAATAATAGAAAATATTGATATAGATAGAAAAAGTTCGTTAAAAGCTTTTGTCACCATTATGTATGGCTGTGATAATTTTTGTACTTATTGTGTAGTGCCTCAAGTCCGTGGAAGAGAAAAATCTAGAAAATCTGAAGATATAGTAAATGAAATAAAAAAACTTTCATTAAAAGGGTATAAAGAAATAACCTTGCTTGGACAAAATGTTAATTCATATGGTAAAGGACTAGACGAATATATAAATTTTCCTCTATTGCTTAAGAAGATAAATAAGATTGAAGGTATTGAAAGAATAAGGTATATGACATCTCATCCAAAGGATTTTTCAGATGAACTAATAGATGCGATGCTTAATTCTGAAAAAGTTTGTAATCAACTTCATCTTCCTGTACAAAGCGGATCAAATAGGATATTGAAATCTATGAATAGGCACTATACAAAGGAAGAGTATTTAAGTAAAATTGACAAGGTAAAATCGCTTATTCCAGATATTGCGATAACAACCGATATAATTGTTGGTTTTCCTGGCGAAACAGAGGAAGATTTTAAAGAGACTTTAGATCTTGTAAAAAAAGTTAGATATGATTCAGCGTTCATGTTTATATATTCCAATAGAAAATATACTCGTGCTGATATGATGCCTAATCAAATTCCCGATGATATTAAACATGAAAGGTTTAATAGGTTAGTCGATACTGTGAATTCTATATGTGCAGAAATAAATAATGGCTATAAAGATAAAATCGTTAAAGTGTTGGTTGAAGGAGTTTCTAAAACTGATAATTCTAAAATTTCTGGTAGAACAAATAATGGTAAACTTGTCAACTTTAGTGGAGATGTGAGTTCTATAAATAAAATAGTAAATGTTAAAATAACTAAACCAAAGTCATTTTCTTTGGAAGGTATTCAAGTTTGAAAATTAACATTAAAATTCTTAGGAGAAATTAATTATGTTAACTCCAATGATGAGTCAATATTTACAAATTAAAGATAAATATAAAGACTGTATAGTCTTTTTTAGATTAGGAGATTTTTACGAGATGTTCTTTGAAGATGCAAAGATTGCATCTAAAGAATTGGAATTGGTCTTAACAGGAAGAGAGTGTGGGCTTGATGAAAAAGCTCCGATGTGTGGTATACCTTATGTCTCATCACAAAATTACATAGCTAAGCTTGTTAATAAAGGTTTTAAAGTTGCTATTTGTGAACAAGTTGAAGATGCTAATCTGTCTAAAGGAATTGTTAAAAGAGATGTTGTAAAAATTATTACTCCTGGAACGTATTTTGATGAAACTCTAAATGAATTTGAGTCAAATGTTTTTTTAGCTAGTGTATTTTATGATTTATATTCTGAATCTTTTGGAATAACTTTTGGGGATATAACAACTGGTGAAGTGTATAGTACTGCGGTAGATAATATTTCCCTTTTATCAGATGAACTTACGAAGTTCTCTCCAAAGGAAATTATAGTAAATCAAGATTTGAATATTGAAACTAGTAATTTAAATTCATCTAATGACTTCTTAATCACAATAAAAGATTTCGAATTTTTTTCAAACTTACATACTCCTAAAGATATTGAAAAAGTTAAAAACATAAAATCATATCAAATAAGTTCTATAAATGGTTTTTACAATTACATATTTGAAACTCAGAGAATCAGTTTATCTAATGTTAAACAAATTGAATTTTATAATGTTTATGACTATTTGTTGATAGATAAAAATTCTAAAAAGAATCTTGAACTCATAACTAATACTTACGATAATTCAAAAAAATCTACATTGTATTGGGTTCTGAATAAAACTAACACCTCAATGGGGGCACGTTTATTAAAACAGTGGATAGAGAAACCTTTGCTTAAGATTAATAAAATTATCAAAAGACAAAATTCCATTGAAGAGTTGATCGAAAATTTTGACCTCCATTCAAAGCTCAAAGAATTACTATCTGATATAACAGATATAGACAGGATAGTTTCGAAAATATCTAGTTTATCTATCAATCCAAGAGAAATGTTAGCTTTGAAAAAATGTTTAAAGCTCTTGCCAGATATCAAAAAAGTACTAATACAATTTAGCTCTCCGTTATTTAAAGATATTTATGATAGCTTCGATGTCCTAGACGATATATATGACCTTATAGATAAATCTATATGTGACGATGCTGGTATAGTCATAAAGGATAATTCAATAATAAAGTCTGGATATAATTCAGATGTGGATAATCTCAAATATCTGAAAAATAATGCTAAAGAATGTCTTATCAATATGGAAAAGGAAGAAAAATCTCTAACAGGAATTAGATCACTCAAGATAGGGTACAACAAAATTTTCGGATATTACATAGAAATCAGTAAATCAAATTATGATCTCGTACCTAAGGATAGATATATAAGGAAACAAACGTTATCCAATTCTGAAAGATATATAACTGAAGAATTGAAGAACATGGAAGAGAAAATTTTAAATGCAGAAGATAAATTAAATGAGTTAGAATATCAAATATACACAAGTATTCGTGAGAAAATTGAGAAGAGCGTTTCAAGAATAAAAAATGTTTCTAGGAATATTGCGATTGTTGATTCCTTATTTTCTCTCGCACTAGTTGCCATAGAGAATAAATATGTAAAACCTATTATTTCAGATGATGGATCCATCGAAGTAAATGATGCTCGTCATCCTGTTATAGAAAGATTGATGAATAAAATCAATTATATCCCAAATGATGTTTATTTAAATAATTTTGAAGACCAGCTTCATTTAATAACGGGTCCTAACATGGCTGGAAAATCTACTTTCATGAAACAAGTTGCACTAATTGTAATAATGACACAAATAGGAAGTTTCGTCCCTGCAAGTTATGCAAAAGTTTCCGTGTGCGATAAAATTTTCACTAGAATAGGGGCTTCTGACGATTTGTTTTTGGGAAGAAGTACATTCATGGTTGAAATGAAGGAGGTAGCGTACATATTAGATAACTTCACCCAAAATAGTTTAATAATATTAGATGAAGTTGGCAGAGGAACGAGTACTTATGATGGACTGAGTATAGCTTATGCAATAATAGAATATTTAACTTCAATAAGTAAGATCCGCCCTAAGACCTTGTTTGCTACTCATTATCATGAGTTGACACAAATTGAAGAAATAAACCCAAATGTTAAAAATTATAGTGTATCGGCAAAAAAGATTGAAGGTAATTTAATTTTCTCAAGGAAAGTTTCAAGAGGAGCAGTGGATGATTCTTACGGTATAGAAGTTGCCAAGCTCGCAGGAATAAATGAGAATGTAATAGAATTTGCAAAAAATATTTTGGTAAATCTAGAAAAACAGGTTGAATGTAATGACATAGTTCAATGTATTGGATCGGATGAAAATGAAATAGCTCATAAGGATTTTTGTAGAAAGGATCTTGTGAAATCTGTTGATGAAACACAGGAGTTTTTAAAAATGTTGAGTGATATTGACGTAATGAATATTACACCTATCAATGCTCTTGAAAAACTCAATGATATAATTGAAAGTTGTAAAAGGTTAATATTAAAATAGGTTATGAGTAGGGTTAATATATTAGATGCGGCTATTTATAATAAAATTGCAGCAGGGGAGGTTGTTGAAAGACCGTCTGCAATCGTGAAGGAACTGGTCGAAAATAGCATAGATGCTTATGCTAAAAATATAACAATTGAAATTAGTGGTGGAGGTAGAGATTTAATAAGAGTAACTGATGATGGTGAAGGAATCTATCAGGATGATATTGAAAAAATATTTTTGCCTCATGCTACAAGTAAAATTAAAAGCGAAGAAGATTTATTTAATATAACGTCTCTAGGATTTAGAGGAGAGGCATTGCCGAGTATAGCTTCTGTTTCAAAAGTTTTTTTAAAATCGAGAAGTAAGGAATTTGATTTTGGCACCAGCTTACGTGTTCATGGTGGAGAAGTTATAGAAAAGGGTGAATGTACATGTTCTATTGGAACCGAAATTGAGATTCAAGATGTGTTTTTTAATACTCCAGCAAGATTTAAATTTCTCAAAAATGAAAATAGAGAAACTGCAATAGTAAGAGGCATTGTTACACAACTTGCTTTATCAAATTATGAAATTAGCTTTGAATATATTTCAAATGGTAAACTTGTATTTAAGACAAACGGAAAAAGCTTGCGTGATGCAATAATAAATATTTTTGGAATATCTATCCTGGAGAATTTGTTCTTTGTAGAAAATAATTGTGAAAAAATGAATATTTTTGGATATGTTGGAGATATTAACTTCTGTAAGAGTTCGAGAAATGGTCAATATTTCTTTGTGAATAATAGAATTATTAAAAATAGAAGTCTGGTATTATCTATTGAGAACGCTTACAGAAATTACATAACAGTGAATAGGTTTCCGTTTTTTGTTTTATTCTTAAATGTAGATCCTCAGGAGATAGATGTTAATATACATCCAACGAAAACGGAGATAAAGTTTGAAAACGAAAAATTAATATACAGTTTTCTATACAAGACTTGCATCGATGGGTTAAATGATTGTTTATCAAATTCTACTTTAGTAAAGAAAAATGAGCTAAGCAAAATTTTATATCCTAACAATAGTAATGTCTCAAATTTTATACAGCCAGTTATAAAACCTTTTTCGAAAGCAGAGATTCAGGAATTCATAAATAAACGTAAAGATAGTTTAATGAATCCAATTATAGAGAGTACTATACCTTACAACCTAGTTAATGTTTCTGAATTTGATAAGGATCATGTAGAGACTTTAGAGGAAAATTCAAAATTTGAGAAATTAGAGGAAGAGGTTTCTTCCGATTTTAAGATAATAGGTCAATATAGTAATACGTATATAATTGGCGAATGGTATAATTGTTTGTACATTATAGATCAACATGTAGCTCACGAGAAAGTGCTATTTGAGGAATTTATCAATAAGGTAAGAAACCAAAATGTACTTAGACAGTTTATAATTCCAGTAATAGTAGAACTTGATGATTTGGAATATACCTTATTTAAAAGTAATGTTCAACATTTTATGAAATGTGGTTTTAGTATAGAAGAGTTCGGTGATACTTCAATCGTGGTTAGAGAAGTTCCTTTTGAGTTTAAAGACTGTGATGTCAAGTCTTTGATCTTGGATATAATTCAAAATATAGAGAATTTTGGTAATGGAGCTTTAGACGAAGTGAAGTATGACTTGATTGCCACTAAGTCGTGTAGGAGTGCGGTTAAGGCTAACTGTAAATTAAATATGAGTGAAATTAAAATTTTGTTATCTAGACTTATGAAACTTGAGAATCCATTTACGTGTCCACATGGAAGACCTATAATAATAAAGTTTTCTTTGAATGATATCGAAAAGATGTTTAAAAGGGTTTAAATCTCATGTTTAAGAAAAGAGTTATGGTAATAGCAGGTCCGACTGGTGTGGGAAAAACGAGTTTATCTATCAGTTTGGCTAAGTCTATGGGTGGAGAGATTATATCAGCTGACTCAATGCAAGTTTATAAATATGTGGATATTGGATCAGCTAAGATTAAGGAAGAAGATATGCAGGGTGTAAAACATCATATGATTGATATTGTATACCCTGACCAAGAGTTTAACGTATCAATTTATGTTGATTTAGCAAAGAAAGCTATTGATGATATTGTATCAAGGAATAAGTTACCCATAATAGTTGGAGGGACAGGGCTTTATATACGTTCCTTATTGTATGATCAAAAACATTGCACCTCAGGAGAGGATAAAGACTATAGGGAATATTTATATAATTTATCAAAGCAAAAAGGGAATTTGTATGTACATAGTCTATTAAAAGAAATTGACAACGAGAGTTATAATAGTATTCATTTTAATAATTTGAAAAGAGTTGTCCGAGCTTTAGAAGTCTATCATTTGACTAAAAAGCCATTCAGTTCTTTTAAAGAAAGTACTGAGAATTCAATTTTTGATTTTAAATATTACGTCCTAAATTTGAATAGAGGTGCACTATATGATAATATCAACAAAAGAGTAGATCTTATAATAAAAGATGGGCTTATAAATGAAGTTATGAATTTAAGACTGAAAGGATACAGAAAAGATATGCAATCCATGAAAGGGATTGGCTATAAAGAAGTTTTTGAATATTTAGACAAACACTTGACGCTAACTGAGATGATAGATCGTATAAAACAGAATTCTAGGAATTATGCAAAAAGGCAATTGACTTGGTTTAAAAGAGAGATTGGTAGTAAGTTTATTTCAAGAGATGACATGAACAAAGACGAAATTTTAAAATATATAATGGATGATTTTGATAGGAGTTAAGTTTTAAATATAATGTACAAATTTATTGAAAAATCTTTTGGAAAAGGTGTATGCAATATTTATAAAAGAAGTTGTGATGATATAAGAACTATATTTGAGGAACTAGATTTTTTGAAGCTATATAATCAAAATAGAGTTTTAAATGCTTTTAAGGAATGTAGGATATCAAGTTCACATTTTGCTAGTACTACAGGATATGCGTATTCAGATTTGGGAAGAGATGGTATTGAAAATTTATATTGTAAAATTTTTGGTGTTGAGAGTGCTCTAGTGCGATTGCAATTTGTAAATGGATCACATGCGATTGGCTGTGCAATACTTGGTAATCTGAATAGAAGAGATGTTATGTTTTCTATTACGGGTAAACCTTATGATACCATAGAAAACGTAATTGGAATTAATAGTAATCATGTAGGAAGCTTGAAAAATTTAGGTGTGGATTATTTGGAATGTGATTTAAAGAATAACACCTTTAACAAAGAGTTCATTATGAATACTTTAAAGAATAACTCTAAAGTAAAAATGGTGTACATCCAACGTTCCAGAGGATATTCTTTGAGAAAGTCAATCTTATCTGATGAAATAAAAGATATAGTAAAAATTATAAAAAGCGTCAATAAGAACGTAAATATCTTTGTAGATAATTGTTATGGGGAATTCACGGATATAGTAGAGCCAACTCATTTAGGTGTTGACTTAATGGCAGGTTCACTTATAAAAAATATTGGTGGTGGTCTTGCTCCAACTGGTGGATACATAGTTGGAAAGAAACGGTTAGTCGAAAATGCTGCGTATAGATTAACTGTTCCTGGTATAGGTTCAGAGTGTGGTTCAAGTTTAATTGATTTAAGACAAATATTTCAAGGACTTTTTATGGCTCCAAATATAGTAGTTGAATCTTTGAAGACTGCGATATTTGCTTCTAGTATTTTTGAGCATTTAAACTATGATGTATATCCAAGATATTATGAAAAGAGAAGCGATATAATACAATCTATAAAATTTAATACAAAAAAAGAACTCCTGGACTTTTGTAGAGATATTCAAAAAAATTCACCTATAGATTCCTTCTTAGAATGTGAACCTTGGGATATGCCTGGGTATGAAAATAAAATTATAATGGCTGCAGGTACTTTTGTATCTGGTTCCTCGATTGAGCTTTCTTGTGACGCTCCAATTAGGACACCATATGTTGCTTATCTTCAAGGTTCTCTCACTTTCGAGCATGGACAATTGGCTATACTAAATGTAATTAAGAACCTGATTAATAAAAATTACTAATTATTTGAGTCTTTTTTAATATCAATATTTAATGGATTCGAATTAAATGCATTTTTTATACTTTCATCATCAACATGGGTATATATCTGAGTTGTAGAAATATTCTCATGTCCTAATACTTTTTGCAACGTTCTTATATCTATTTTTCCATGTTTAAACATTAACGTTGCTGATGTATGCCTCAGCTTATGTGGGGTAATATTTTTATCAAATATCTTACTGTATTTCTTTATTATTAACTGAACAGCTCGATTACTTATTCTATTTCCATGGGAACTTATAAATAGTGCATCAGTATCTTTTTGATTTATTTTATATGAAGATCTATCTTTCAAATATTTTTTTATAGATTCAATTACTGTATTATTTAAATATATTATTCTTTCTTTATCACCTTTACCAATAATATTCAAAGTATTATTATCTAGATCGATGTTTTTTATATTTATAGAACATAGCTCTGATAATCTTAGGGCACAATTTAAAAAGAGGGTAATCATGCAATAATCTCTTGAAGAAAATTTTTGATTAAAATCTATATTATCTATTAATTGTTTAGATTCTTGTAAATTTAAATATATTGGATTTCGCTTAGGTATTTTAGGAGTTTCAAGTTGCAAAGTGATATTTTGATCAATAATTTTTACTTTGGTCAAGTAATTGTAAAAAGTTTTAAGAGAAGCAGTTTTCCTGCTTCTCGTACTTGCATTGTTTAAACGATTAACTTTAATAAAATTCATATAAGCATATATATCACTTAATGATATGTTTTTTATGAATTCCAAATCCACTTTATTAGGTTTAATTTTTATGTTTTTATACTCTATAATAAATTTGAAAAATATCATAAGATCCATTTTATATTCTTTTAATGTATTTATGGACTTCCCTTTAACTACTAATAGATAGTTCAAAAAATCCTCTAATAAAATTGGTATTTGATTTTCCATTTTCTTGATTTCTCACTTTACTTTTGATTATTTATTTCTTCGCAAAATACATATTTTGCGAAGAATATTGTTCTAAAAATAAAGGAAGAACAAAATACTCATACTTTCCTTATATTGTCCTCCCTTATATCTATAAGAAATTATCTCTAATCTTCTAGAGTTTCTACTAACTTAACTAAATCTTTTACAGCTTCAAATTCATCTTCACCAGAAGTTATAATAGTTATTTCTGAATCCTTTGTAGCACCTAAAGATAAAATACCTATCAAACTTTTAGCATTAACTTTCTTTCCATTACACTCAATACTAACATCACATTTAAAAGAAGACGCTTTCTTTACTAACAATGTAGCAGGTCGTGCATGTAAACCTGTATCATTAAGAATTTTTACATTAATTGACTGCATAACTTTTCAAATCTCCTTTTTTGTTTTTATTTATAATTATGATTTTTAAAAACTTTAACCTTAATAACATAATTTTTATCTAGGTTGAACTATTAATTTAATAGCCGTTCTCTCTTCACCATCAATTTGTATATCTGTAAATGCCGGTATGCAAACTATATCTTTTCCACTAGGTGCTACAAATCCTCTAGCTATAGCAACAGCCTTAACCGCTTGATTTATAGCACCAGCTCCAATAGCCTGAATTTCAACTAAAGATTTCTCTTTCAAAATTGCCGCTAACGCACCCGCTACCGAATTTGGATTCGACTTTGTAGAAACTTTTAACACTTCCATATTTAATCCCCCTATAATTAATCTAAATGTATTACATATAACTTTTTTTATTTTTTACTAAAAGTACATAAATAAAACTATTCTAAATTTCAAAACAGAAATTAATAAAAATATCCTATAAACAAAAACCTACTTTGCAAACTCAATAACTCGCGTCTCCCTTATAACATTTATTTTAATTTGACCAGAAAACTCTAACTCCTTCTCGACCCTTTTAACAATATCCCTCGCTATACGAGCAGCATCCAAATCATCAATAACATCCGGCTTAACTATTATCCTTATTTCTCTTCCAGCTTGAATAACATAAGACTTTTCTACGCCTTCGTAGGAATTAGCTATAGATTCTAATTGGTTTAATCTCTTTATATACGCATGCAAAGTTTCCCTTCTAGCACCTGGTCGCGCAGCAGATATTGCATCAGCTGCCTGAACCAATACAGACTCCAAACGTGTCATAGCAATATCTTCATGATGAGCACCTATCGCTTCAGCCACAGCATCACTCTCGTTATAACGCTTAGCAAACTCATAACCTATCATGGCATGAGTACCTTCTATCTCATGATCTAATGCCTTACCTATGTCATGCAACAAACCAGCTCTCTTCGCAACGTTTGTATCTAACCCTAACTCAAATGCCATAGTACTTGCTAAATATGCAACTTCTATTGAATGTTTCAAAACATTTTGACCATAACTAGTCCTATATTTCAATCTACCTAATAACTTAACTATCTCTGTATGTACACCATTAACTCCCGTTTCAAACAATGCCTGCTCCCCTGTTTCCTTTATCTCACTCTCGATATTCCTCTTTGCTCTATCAACCATCTCTTCTATTTTAGTAGGATGGATTCTACCATCTAAAATCAATTTTTCCAGAGCAATCTTAGCAATTTCTCTTCTAACAGGATCAAAACTTGAGAGAACAACAGCCTCAGGGGTATCATCTATGATAAGATCAACTCCAGTAAGCATTTCAAGTGTACGTATATTACGACCTTCTCTACCTATTATCCTACCCTTCATTTCATCATTAGGTAACGGAACCACATGGACGGTAGACTCAGACACATGATCTGCAGCATACCTCTGTATAGCACCAGTTATAATTTCCTTTGCCTTATTAGCACTTTCTTCTTTCACTTTATTTTCAAATTCTTTTATCAAAACAGCAGACTCATACTTTAATTCCTTCTCAACCTCATTTAATAAAAAAACCCTCGCCTCATCAGAAGTCATTTTAGAAATAACTTCTAACTCATATCTTTTCTTGAGATCCATATCCTTAATATTTTTCTCAACATCATCAATTTCTAACAAACGAGAATCTATCTCCTGTTCTTTCTTTTCAAGAACATTCGTCCTTTTATCCAAGGCTTCCTCCCTCTGAAGAAGTCTTCTTTCAAGTCTCTGTATCTCATTTCTTCTATCCCTAGACTCTTTTTCAAATTCTAATCTCACCTTATGAGCATCTTCCTTAGCTTCTATTAACAATTCTTTTTTTAACGCTTCAGCCTCTTTCCGAGCACTTTCAATTAAAACTTTACATTTTTCATCACATTCAGCCATTTTAATGTCAGAGTCAACACACTTTTTTCTAAAATGATTCTTTATCAGAGTCAATAATATCAATAAAGAAATAAATAAAACTATATTTACAACAGAAAAAACTATACCTAAAATATTATCTTCCACTTCTTTAATAACACCTCCTTGCTTTAAAAATAAACTTCTAAAAAGCGTATTGGTGTCATACTATATTCTTACTGAAAATCGTCCAATCATAACGTAATTTAATGACTAGTTCACAACAATTGTATATTAATTTTTACTTTATGTCAATTATAAGTACAACATATAAACAATTTTTCGATAATTTCAGATTTTTTACTTATCCATGATTGAATCTCTTTCGGTTGCCATTTCTTTTTGATGACTCATATTTTTACCTATATTATACTTTTCCAAAATTATATTTTCAATTTCGCCTAATATCATGGAATTGTCTAATAAATATTGTTTTGCATTTTCTCTTCCTTGCCCCATTTTTTCATTGTTATATGAAAACCAAGAACCACTCTTTTGTACTATATTTTCTTTTACAGCAAGATCAAGCAAACTTCCTTCTCGAGATATACCCTTGTTATATATAATATCAAATTCCGATAATCTAAATGGAGGTGCTACCTTATTTTTCATTATTTTCACACGAGTTCTATTTCCTATAATTTCATCACCTTGTTTTATGGAATCGATTCTTCTAACATCCAATCTTACAGATGCATAAAATTTCAAAGCTCTTCCTCCAGGCGTAGTTTCTGGATTACCAAACATTATACCAACTTTTTCTCTCAACTGATTTATAAAAACAGCAACACATTTAGATTTATTTATATGACCAGCAAGTTTTCTGAGAGCTTGAGACATTAATCTTGCCTGCAAACCAACATGAGAATCTCCCATCTCTCCTTCTATCTCAGCTCTCGGAACTAATGCAGCTACTGAATCTACTACAATTACATCTATAGCTCCAGATCTAACTAAAGCCTCTGCAATTTCAAGAGCTTGCTCTCCATTATCAGGTTGAGAAATTATTAAATTTTCTGTATCCACTCCTAAATTTTTAGCATATGTGGGATCCAGAGCATGTTCAGCATCGATAAATGCTGCTGCACCTCCTTTTTTTTGTGCTTCTGCTATCACATGTAATGCTACTGTAGTTTTCCCCGACGATTCAGGACCATAAATCTCAACAATTCTACCTTTAGGTAATCCACCAATTCCTAGCGCTATATCTAAATCTAAACATCCAGTTGATACACTTTCTATATTCAAAGTACTTTGCTCACCTAACTTCATAACAGAACCCTTACCATACTGCTTTTCTATTTGACTCATCGCCATTTCTATGGCCTTCATTTTATCTAGATCTATGGACATTACAAAGTCTCCTTTAAACTCTTTAAATTTTTGATAATATAATCAATACCAGATAAGACAGTAAGAACTACACAAACATAAAACATTATATAGGAAATAAAGTGAATAATATCTACTAATAAATAGCCCCTCGATACCAAAACTCCAAATCTGGTCAAATATAATTCAACTAAAATAAATATCACAGATAAAATTTGAAATATGGTTTTGAGCTTACCATAAATATTCGCAGCTACAACTTTGCCACTTTGAGATGATAATACTAATCTTATACCAGTAATTATAAACTCTCTAAAAATTATTATTATAACAGGTACAGATCTAACAACACCAAATTCAACAAAGGAAATAAATGCCGAAGAAACAAGCAACTTATCTGCCAATGGATCCATAAATTTACCAAAATCTGTTATTAAATTATATTTTCTTGCAATGTATCCATCTAATTGATCTGTTATGGAAGCTATTATAAAAACGGTCAAAGCTCCTAATATACCAATTTGTGTATCAAAATTCATAAAAATAATAAATATTGGAACAAGAATAATTCTAAATAAAGTTAATTTATTAGGCAAATTCATTAAATAACCTCTCCTATAAAATCGTAATCTATACAAGATGTAATTTTTACATTAACAAATTCACCTACTTTTAGATTGTTTCTAGATTTTATATAAATTATACCATCAATTCCAGGACTTTGAAAATTTAATCTTCCAATATAAAGTTCTTCATGTTTAGAATCCACTATTGCTTCAAATATTTGTCCATTCTTTCTTTCAAGCAACTCACGAGATACGCTTTTCTGAATTTCCATAATCCTATTCCGTCTTTGTATCTTCGTCTTCTCATATATTTGATCTTTAAAACCTGCTGCAGGAGTGCCTTCTTCCTGCGAATATGTAAAAACACCAACATTATCTATGTTTCCTTTGATTATAAAATCTTCCAACATCTTAAAGTCTTCATCAGTTTCACCAGGAAAACCTACTATCAAAGAAGTTCTTATAACCAAATCAGGAATCTCTCTAAGTCTAGATATAAGATCATAAATTTTATGTTTCCTAGTATGACGAGCCATGGCAATCAAAACTTTATCACTTACATGTTGAATAGGAATATCAATATATTTACACAACTTATCGTTACTCTTTATCTCTTCTATTAATTCATCACTTATGTCTTCTGGATAAGCATAATGAAGTCGTATCCATTTAATCTCATCAATTTTGGATAATTCTCTAATGAGATCAACGAGTCTTTTCTTACCATAAATATCAAGACCATATTTGGTCACATCTTGAGCTATAAGTATAAGTTCCTTTACGCCTTGCTGCACAATAGTTTTCACCTCTGCCACTAAGCTCTCAATAGTTCTACTAACATGCCCACCTCTTATTTTGGGTATTATACAAAACGTACATTTATTATTGCAACCTTCTGAAATTTTCAAATAAGCATAATGCCTAGGAGTTGTTATCACTCTTCCAGATTCAAAAATAATACCTTCCTTATTTTCATTATCAAGTATGCGATTTTTATTTTGTAAAAAACTCATTATGTGTTCATAGAGCTTATCATAGTTCATAACACCTAAAATTATATCTATCTCGGGAATAGATTCGAATAACTCTTTTCCATAACGTTTTGTCAAACAACCAGTAGCCACCAAAACTTTCAATTTTTTATTCTTGTGCTTAGCAACCTCTAGTATCGTATCTATTGATTCTTGCTTTGCAGATTCAATAAACGAACATGTATTTACTATCAACACATCTGAATCCTCTTCAACATTAGTAAACTCAAATTTGTTTACAAGACTACCCAAAAACATCTCCGTATCAATGGTATTTTTATCACACCCTAAACTAATAACACCTAATTTCAGTTTTTTCACTATTAGCTTCCTCACCTTTATTAATTAAAATAATCTTCCTTATCAATCAAAATTTCCCTCTTATTTGTTGAATTTTTCATGCCAATAATGCCTCGTTTCTCAAGCTCTTCCATTATGCTCGCAGCTCTGTTATAACCTATCCTTAATTTGCGTTGCACTAAGGAAGTACTAGCATTGTTATGTTCAAAAATTATCTTCATAGCCTCTTGTATTAATACATCATCATCATACGAATCAGAGCTGTCTTTTTTATAATCAATATTGTTTATATGTTCCATAATCTCTTCATTGTAGTTTATTATAGACTTATAATTATTCTTAATTTCCTTAACAAATTTTTCAACTTCAAATTCGGATATAAAGGCACCTTGAACTCTTTGAGGTTTCAAATATCCCATTGGATAAAATAACATATCACCTCTACCCAATAGCTTTTCTGCACCAGATTGATCTAATATGGTTCTCGAATCAATTGAACTTGAAACGGAAAATGAAATTCTCGAAGGAATATTTGCCTTAATCACCCCAGTTATAACGTCAACAGAAGGTCTTTGAGTTGCAATTATTAAATGCATGCCTGCAGCTCTTGCCATTTGTGCGAGCCTAGCAATAGATTCTTCGACTTCATTGTGACATACCATCATCAAATCTGCCAACTCATCAATAACAATAACTATGTACGGAATCTTTTTATCGATTTCATTTTTATAAAATAGCTCATTGTAGCTATCTATATTTCTAACTCCCTTTTCAGCAAATTTGTTATATCGTTTTGTCATTTCTGTGATGGCCCAATTGAGAGCATTAGATGCCTTTTTAGGATCGGTCACAACAGGAATTAACAAATGTGGTATTCCATTATAAATATTAAGTTCAACAACCTTTGGATCGATTAAAATAATCTTAACTTCATCAGGTAAATATTTATATAGAATACTAACAAGTATTGTATTTATACAAACTGACTTTCCAGAACCAGTAGCACCCGCAATCAATAAGTGGGGCATTGTTGCCAAATCTGCTACAATACTCTTACCACTTATATCCTTGCCAAGACCAATACTTATTTTCAACTTAGATGAATTAAATTCTTCAGATTGAATTATTTCCTTTAGCCTTATTGTAGAAACAAAATCATTCGGAACCTCAATACCTATCAGTGACTTACCAGGAATGGGAGCTTCAATTCTTATTCCACTTGTAGCCAATGCCAATGCTATATCATCAGAAAGATTTAAAATCTTACTCACCTTTACACCTTTATCAGGCTCAACTTCATATCTTGTAACAGCAGGACCTTTTTCAACATTTTTTATAACTGCCTTGACCCTGAAATTGTCAAGAGTTTTCTGTAGTAACTCTTTTTTGACTTGCAATTCACTACCCTCTTCAATTGATAATTCGTTATCCGTATTTTCCAAATAGTCGATATTTATCTCAGTATTCTCATACACTCTGCCATTAGCACTTTGAATATTATTCTTAACATTTTTATTTTCAATATCATCATCTAAATTTATTTGCTCAAAACTAAAGTTCCCAAAATTTAAAAATTCAGATTCCTGTTTTTTATTATCAACATTATCTAAAACGATTTTTTCCTTATAATTATTATCAATTTTAGGCTCTTCAATAGATAAAGACTTGGCTAAAAACTTAGCTATAGACTTATTGCTTTTTTTCTTCTTATCATTATCTATCTTAACACTGCTGCCCTTACCCAAAATTATATCAGAACTAGCATCAACATGTTTAAAAACTTTATTTCTACGACCAATATTACTTACTTTTTTTTTAAATACTTTAGCAATATCATATATCGATTTATCTAAAATTATAATTAAACTAATTAAGTTTACAGCTATCAAAAGTATTAAACTTCCTAAAAATCCTATAACAGATTCTAAGATACGCATTATACTAAGACCTAAAATTCCACCGTGAAAAAAAGAACTTGTATTTATGATTAGCTGTATGGAAGAAAGATAATTTTTTTGATTATATGTGTCTAAGGTTACCAAACTTACTATAAAATAAATAGTTACGAGAAAGCAAATCAAACTATAGAATTTTTTATTTAATCTTTTTAAATTTTTTTGGGATATGATTAAGATACCTATAAATCCTATAATGAATGGAAGAATATATCCTCCAACACCAATTCCATCTTTGATGAGATTTCTTATAAATGCTAATAAAAATGCATCTGTGTTTGAATAAAAACCTATCAATAATAAAAACGATATTAAAATCAAAATGATTCCTATGATCTCTTTGTATTTGTTGTTACTAACATTTTTCATAATCTTAAAACCCTCTTTAGAAATAACATAAATGCAAATCTACACACGGATATTTTGTCACAAAAAAATTTTTGTTTCAACAAAAATTATATCCCTAAGCTTAATTATTCTACCTATTATTACTTTTTCCCTTTTCCTCTATCATAGAATTTAATTTTCGGAGAGCATCATTAATTCCGCCTACCTCTTCGATCAAACCATATTCAACAGCCTCTTGCCCAATCAATATGGTTCCCATATCATTTAACAAATCCCCTGTTTCTTGAAGCAATCCCTCAAGAACATCTTTTTTAACACTACTTGTCCTAACTATAAAATCAGTAATCCTTTCTTGCATCTTTTTAAAATAATCAAATGTTTGAGGAACACCAATTATAAGTCCATTCATTCTTATAGGATGTAATATCATAGTCGCTGAAGGAGTAATAAAAGCATAATTAGAAGCTGTTGCCAGAGGAACACCAATAGAATGACTCCCTCCTAAGACAAGGGAAACAGTTGGCATACTTAAACTATTTATCATTTCAGCAATAGCAAGTCCAGCTTCAACATCTCCTCCAAGGGTATTCAAAGTTATAAGAACTCCTTTTACATTAGGATTTTGTTCCATTGCTATAAGTTCAGGAATTACATGCTCATATTTTGTACTTTTAGTTTGTGGAGAAGATATTCCATGTCCCTCAATTTGACCTATTATATTTATTGTTTGTATATGACTAGCAGGATCACTTGAATTTATCACTTCTATCATTCCAAAATCTTTTATATTTTTCGCAGTCTCTGTTGGTTGATTATTCTCTGATTTACCTTCTACTAATTGTCCTGTAGAAGCTAAAAATTGAAAAGCATCTTTATAAATGCTTGGCATATCGTAAAACATAAATTCAACTCCTTTCAATGTCCAAGATAAAGCATCCAGTATTTATTTTGTAAATAAACTAATTATTTATTCAAAAAAATAAAAATTAGCAAGTTTAAAATTAAAACTTACTAATCTACGAAATATTAAAAAAATTATCATGAATTATATTTAAACTCTTATTTAAATCTTCATCTTTAACCAAAATCCAAATACTCATATTTGAATGATTTGTTTGTAATACTTCCACATCTTCTTTGTATAGTAACTCTATTAATTTGGCAATAATTATAGATATTTTTTTGAGATTAGCTTTTACAATGCTGATTTTAGAACAATTACTTATAATTTCATAATTTATCTCATAATTTCTTAATATTTTATCGATTTTCTCAAAATCATCTTTGTAAATTGTAAACACCTTATGATCTATAAAAATATTCATGAAATCAATATTTATATCTTCGCTAGATATTTTTTGAAAAACTTTAAAGTAATTATTGTTACTTAAATTTTTGTTCCTAAATATCTTTATTTGAATGCAATTTAACAAATAAGTCATTCCTTTGAACAAGTATTTATCACTTGTTATATCCTTGTTGACCATAGTACCTTTAAAATTATTGAAGGTATTCTTTATAACAACTGGAATATTTTCATTCATAATACTTCTTACAGCCTCAGGATGAATTATATTATTACCATAAGTTGTCAACTCCAACAACTCTTCATAACTTACATTTTCAACTGATCTTGCTGTGGAAACTATCTTAGGATCTACAGTCATAAGCCCATTTACATCTTTAAAAAATTCTATTCTGTTACATTTCAATGCTGTTGCTAACTTTACAGCTGATATATCACTCCCTCCTCTACCTAATGTGGTAATTTTACCATTCTGTGTTACACCTTGAAATCCGGCTACTACAGGTACAATATTTTCAGAAATTAATTCTTGAATATTGGATACATCTATATTCAAAATTTGTGCATTCCCAAAATTACTATCAGTTAATATGCCAATGTCTTGTCCAACCAAAGGTATTGCCTCTACATCGTTAGACTTGAGTTCAGATGAAAAAATTATGGCACTAATTATTTCTCCACAACTAATAAGTTTGTCTATATACTCTGGATTGTTTTTCTTAAAATCTTCTGATACTAGAGATAATAAAGTATCTGTTGAATACGGATCACTTTTTCTCCCAATAGCTGATATAACTATTATGAGTTTATTCCCATTATTAATTGAATCTTTTATCTTGTTGATACAATTTAATCTTGAATTTTTAGTTTGTACAGATGTCCCGCCAAATTTTTGCAATACTAGTTCCATACTATCTAAACCCCGAAAAAATAATTTTAATATTTATAAAATATTAAGTATATTGTTATCTATATCTTCAGCATCAATTATAATTGTTCTTGTACCAATTTTTTTTATAAAGTTCCATGGTATTTGAAAAGATTTTTTAGAAGTTTTAAAAAAAATAGATTTTTCCTTTCTATTATTAATTATTAAATATTTGAAATTTCCTCTTTCGTCAATTACAAGATCATGATTGAACAAATAACCATATTTTTCTCCATCATTTAAATTTATTATCTCGTACTTTTGAATGTCACTATAAAATTTATTTTTTTCTTTCATACGCCCCTCCCATAATATAAAATATTACTTTTAAGAATTTTTATTACAACACAAAAAATAAAAATAGCAAGGATTTATAATCTCTTGCTCTCACTAAATAAAATTCATTCTCTGATAGCATCAGTCGATTCATTTTTATCTAATATGTCTTTTCTAGACAAATTAATTCTTCCATGAGAATCAATGTCAATTACTTTAACCAATATTTCATCTCCTACAGAAACCTCACTCTCAACTTTATCAATTTTTTTGTTGGACAATTTAGACAAATGAACCAATCCTTCTTTACCATTAAAAATATCAACAAATGCACCAAAATTTGTTATTTTCACAACTTTACCAAGATATATTTCGCCAACCTTAATTTCCTTTGTTATAATTTCTATTTGATTAACAGCGTAATCTACTTTCTTAATATCATAGTCAGAAATAAAAATTCTACCATCATCTTCTATATGAATAGCCTGTTTCCTTAATTCTGCATCAGCAATTATCTTATTAATTACTTTACCACCAATTCCAATAACGTCTCTAATCTTATCAGGATCAATTTTTATAATTTTAATTTTTGGTGCATATTCAGATAATTCATCTCTATATTTAGGAATACAATCACTTATTTTTTTTAAAATCTCAATTCTGGCTTTCTTAGCTAAATCTAAGCTTTTCCTAATACAATTCCACGATAGGCCATTTATCTTAGTATCAACTTGAATAGCAGTTATACCATTTTCAGTACCTGCAACTTTAAAATCCATATCTCCAAAAAAATCTTCCACACCTTGAATATCTGTCAAAAGTTCTTCTTTACTTAAATCATCAGTTGTAAATAAACCAATTGCAATTCCTGCTGCCGGACGCTTTATTGGAACCCCTGCATCCAATAAAGCAAGTGTACTTCCACAAACAGAAGCTTGAGATGTAGAACCATTAGAACTTAAAACTTCAGAAACTAGACGTATCGCATAAGGAAATTCTTCTTTTGAAGGTATTAAAGGTTCAAGAGCTTTTTCTGCAAGTGCACCATGTCCAATTTCTCTTCTTCCTGGTCCACGTAAAGGTTTAACCTCACCGACACTATAGGAAGGAAAATTATAATGATGCATATATCTTTTGTATTCTTCCTCTCCTATTCCATCTATAATTTGAACATCTGCAAGAGGTCCCAAAGTTGCAATAGTTAAAACTTGCGTTAAACCACGAGTAAACAATCCAGTTCCATGAGTTCTAGGTAATACAGAAACATCACATGATATAGGTCTAATCTCGTTAAATTTTCTACCGTCTGGTCTTCTTTTCTCATCTATTATCATGTTTCTTACGATATCCTTTTGTATATTATAAATAACGTTATTGACATCTAACATATTATCAGGAAAGATTTCTAAAAAATGTTCATTTATTACATTCTTTAAATCATCCATTATTTCAGCTCTTTCAATTTTGTCAGTTGTGTACATGATATTCTTTATTTTTTCATAAGAGAATGCATACACTTCCTGGAAAACATTATCAGGAACTTTATATAACTCTGGTTCGGATTTTTCCTTTCCAAATTTTTTGATTGCATCAAGTTGAAATTTTATAATCTGTTGACACTTATCAAACCCGAATCTTATGGCCTCATACATCACATCTTCAGGTATTTCATCTCCGCCTGCTTCAATCATTATTACTTTTTCACTCGTTCCACATACCGTCAAATTCAACTTTGTTTCTTCTCTTTGCTTGGATGTAGGATTCGCAACAAATTTACCATCTATTAGTCCTACCATAACAGCCCCAACTGGCTCTCTATAACATACACTTGACATGCACAAGGCTAACGAAGCTGCATTAATAGATAAAATCTCGGGGAGATTATCGTTTTCAACTGACATTACCGTGCACACCACCTGTACATCATTTCTGTACCCTTTTGGAAATAATGGTCTCAACGGTCTATCTATGGCTCTTCCATTTAATATTGCCTGAGTAGATGGTTTCCCTTCTCTTTTTATAAATCCTCCAGGTATTTTACCAACAGAATATAACCGTTCCTCGTATTCAATACTTAATGGGAAAAAGTCTATCCCTTCTCTTGGCTTATCAGATGCATTTACGTTAACAAGAACACAAGTATCCCCATAACTCATTAAAATAGATGTATCAGATAACATACCTAAATCTCCACATCTAAGAGCTAATTTTCTACCTTCAAATGTTTCTTCTAAAACATTTAGCACTAAAAATATCCTCCATTCAAAAATCAAATTCATATAATTTAAGAGCGGAAACAAAAACCGCTCTCGTAAATAACGCTAACTATCTTCTAATTCCTAAACTCTTAATAAGTTCTCTATACTTTAAAATATCATGCTTCATCAAATAATTCAACAACCCTCTTCTTTTACCAACCATTATTAAAAGACCTCTTCTCGAATGATGGTCTTTCTTATGTACCTTCAAATGTTTAGTTAACTCAGATATTCTGCTAGTTAATAGTGCTATCTGAACCTCAACAGAACCAGTATCGCTTTCATGCCTAGCATATTCATTAATTATTTGTTGTTTTTTTCCCTTATCAATCATAGAAACTAATCCTCCTAAAATCCCCTCCGACCAAGATGTATTAAATCACATACAACCTAGTCTAAGGTTTTACTAGATAAGTATAACAAAAACATTAACTATTTCAAATATTTTTTTGTAATTTCATAAGCATTACTCTTGTCTTTCGTAAGCTGATCTACAAGAGAATACACATCGCTAAATAAAATTTCATCACGCAACTTTTTTACAAAATATATTTTCAATTTTTTACCATACAAATTTTCACTGAAATTTGATATATGAGTCTCAATAGATATGTACTTATTCTTAAAGGTTGGATTATAGCCTATATTAGTCATTGAAGAGAATTTCACATCTTTAAACTCAGTTATAGTAGCATACACACCATTTTGAGGTATACAATAATCATTATTAAATCTGACATTAGCTGTAGGAAACCCAAATTGACGTCCTAACTTTTTACCTCTAATGACCGTGTCTTCAATACTAAACATCCTACCTAAAAACTTTTGTACCTTCTCAACTTCGCCAAATTTTATATACGTCCTAATCCTCGTACTACTAACTCTTTTATTTAAAATTTTCATAGGCTTAATAGTTTCAACTTCATAGTTATAGACATGTTTAATCGATTTCAAATAATGAACGTCACCTTTATTCTTTTCTCCGAATCTAAAATTAAAACCACAGATAATCTTTTTCATTTTATAATTCTCCACTAAATGCCGAACAAATTCCTCTGCAGTAAAATTCTTTACATCCATAAAATCGTACAAAACTAGATAATCCACACCCATACCTTCTATGAATCTTACCTTTTCATTTAGCGACATTAATAACTTTGGAACTTTTGAATAGTTCAACAAAGATAATGGATGCTGTTTGAATGTTATAACCATACTTTTAAGAGATCTTTTCCACGCATACTCAACTACTTTAGAGATAATCTTTTGATGTGCAACGTGTAGACCGTCAAAGTTTCCAATACACAAAACAGTATCATCGGTTATCTTATCATGTATAGACTCAATTATCCGCATACCTTATACCTTAACTTAAAAACTTAATCATCTTAAAACAACTTAATTTCTTCTCACAAATTCCTATTAAGACCTCTTTACTATATAAATAATAAATTCCATCCCGAATATTATTTACGTACTTTGGATTTTTAACAGAGACACCATTCACTAAAAGATTTAAAAATTCATCATCATCTACAGACAACTTAGGTATTTCAAAGATATCCTCAATAGGAACTATGCTATCCAATATAATCTCCGCATTCATACCATCAAAATTAATAGAATGCTCTTTCTTAAAATTACCACTACAGATACGCTCTAGAAAAGTCATAGTAGCATACGTTCCCAATTTATCTCCTATGTCTTTACAAAGACTCCGTATGTAGGTTCCTTTCGAACACTTAACGATAAATGAACACTCATTTTTACTAAACCTTATATTCTCTATTGAATATATTTTCACCCTCCTGGATCTGAGTTCAAACTCTATGCCTCTCCTTGCTAAGTCATATGCCCTTTTCCCATTAACTTTTAGTGCTGAAAACTTAGGTGGAATCTGATCATACTCTCCAATAAAACTCTCTAGGACTAAATTTAAATCATATTCATACAAATTTACATTTTCATCGAGTTTTAAGATCTTTCCTTCACAATCGTATGTATCTGTCAAAATACCGAATTTCAAATTTACACTATAAGTTTTGTTACAGTTAAGCAAATATTCACTAATCTTTGTCGCACTGCCAATACATATAGGCAAAACTCCGCAAGCCAAAGGATCTAAAGTCCCTGCATGCCCAACTTTCCTAATATTTAAAATTTTTTTAATTTCAGTAACAACATTATTAGAAGAAACGCCTACTGGCTTATAAATATTTAAAAATCCGTTAATCATAACAATGACCTAATCTCATCTAACAATAATTTTTCTATTTTCACCATGTCTAAATCCGTAACAAACGCAGCAGCTTTTACGTGACCACCTCCACCAAACACCTGAGCTACCTTGCAAACATCTATATTATCTTTACCTCTTAAACTAACCTTTACTTTGTTTTGAAAGTTTTTAATAAGAACACTAACCAAAACGTTCTTTATCGTAAGACCCATACTCACAATATCTGAAGTGTGCTCATCAGAACATCCAGATTTTTGAAACATATCTTCGGTAATTTTCATTATACAAATTTTTCCATCCACAATCTTCAATTTATCAAATACCAAACTTAAAAGTTTTATTTTCGAATATGGCTGAACTAAAAACAATCTTTCATAAATATTCCAAAAGTCCAATCCAGTATCAACTATCTCACCAATAATGCTAAATGTTTTCTTCGTACTGCATTCAAATCTCAACCCACCAGTATCAGTCATTATTGATGTATAAATACAGGTGGAAATGTTTTTATCTATCTCTATACCGAACTTTTTCACAATTCCATAAACAATCTCCCCAGTTGAGCTTGCACCACTATCCACAAAATTATATTTACAATAATTATCATTGCTTATATGATGATCGATTCCAAGAGTTTCAACCTCATCGATATCAAACTCACAAGAAACCCTTTCTAAATTGGCACAATCTACTATTATAAGAAGGTCAACATCATTACCAACTTTGTAAGTGTTTCCATCCACTTCACGTATCCCAGGCAAAAAACTAAGCAAGGTATTCTTTTTAAGATTGTCCTTTGAAAAAATGATAACATTTTTATTCAATTTATGTAAAGCAAATTTTAAAGCTAAAAGACTTCCTATTGCATCACCATCAGGTGATACGTGATAGGTTATACCGATTGTCTTTGAATTATTAATTAAATCCTCAATCTTTTTAAATGATATCATTTTCATTAACCTTCTCTATCTTCGTTCTCAGTATTTCATCAATATGAAAACTATATTCTATAGAATTATCCAATTTCAAATTAATATCTGGCACAAATCTAATTTTAACATTTTGGGAAATAGCTCTTTTCATTTCTCCTACTGACTTCTTTAAAATTTCAAAAATGTCTTGTTTGTTCTTATCAAATATACTCAAATAAACCTTAGCATACTTAAAATCTTGAGTGGTCTCCACTCTAGTTACAGTTAACAATCCCTTTATTCTAGGATCTTTTAGTTCGTTCTGTATGCAGTATCCCAATACCCTTTTTATCTCTTCATTAACACGTTCCATTCTAAATTTTCCCAAAGCAATCACACCTTTTTTCAAAAATTAAAGGTTATTTCTTTTAAACTCTCTCATCTCGAATCCTTCAATAATATCTTCCTCTTTTATATCGTTGAAGTTTTCAATAGATAAACCACATTCATAACCTTTCGCAACTTCCTTAACATCATCTTTAAATCTCTTTAATGAAGACAATTTAGATTCAAATATAACAACACCTTGACGCAATATTCTAATACTGCAATTTCTAGTTATCTTACCATCTAAAACGTAACACCCAGCAACCGTGCCAACGTTAGAAATTTTGTACAATTTTCTTATTTCTACACGACCTAAATAAACTTCTTTTATATCTGGATCTAAGAGACCTATCATCGCAGACTTTATATCATCCAATGCTTCATAAATTAATCTATATGTTCGGATATCAACTTTCTCCTTTTCAGAAAGGATCAAAGCATTGTTATCCGGTCTAACATTAAAACCGATTATTATGGCGTTTGATGTACTAGCAAATATTATATCACTTTCGTTTATCGCACCAACTGCACTATGTATAACCTTAACTTTAACACTGTCTGATGACAGCTTTTCAAGTGATTGTTTTAAAGCCTCTGATGAACCTTGAACATCAGATTTTATTATTAGACTCAATTCTTTTATGGTACCCTCTTTTATTTGACTATAAACAGTTTCTAAAGAGACCTTAGAATTATTGTTTTGACTATTTTTAATTTTCTGTTTTCTCTCATCAGAGATTTGTCTAGCAACTCTTTCATCTTTAATAAATTCAAATTTATCACCGGCATCTGGAACTTCATTCAATCCCAATACTAGTACAGGTATAGACGGTCCTGCTTCTTTTATTACATTATCATTTTCATCATACATAGCTCTTATCTTACCGTATGTATTCCCAACAATCACTGAATCACCAATTTTCAAAGTACCATTTTGCACTAAAAGAGTTGCGAGAGGACCTTTACCTTTATCGAGTTTAGATTCAATTACAGTTCCTTGAGGAACAGATTGACTATCAGCCTTAAGTTCTTGAATGTCCGCAGTCAAAATGATCATCTCTAATAATTCATCAATACCCTGACCTGTTTTAGCAGAAACATTTACAAATACTGTACTTCCTCCCCAATCCTCTGCAATAATTTCATATTCTGTAAGTTCTTGTTTTACTTTATCTACGTTAGCTTCAGGCTTATCGATCTTATTCACTGCAACAATAATTGGAACATTTGCAGATTTGCAATGATTTATTGCTTCAACAGTTTGAGGCATTATTCCATCGTCTGCTGCAACAACAAGTACAACTATATCAGTAACCTTAGCTCCTCTAGCTCTCATTTGAGTAAAGGCTTCATGCCCAGGAGTATCTATAAAAGTTATAATTTCATCTCCAACTTGTACCTTATACGCTCCTATGTGTTGTGTTATTCCCCCTGCTTCTTTTTGTGTAACATTTGTTTTCCTTATAAAATCAAGTAAGGACGTTTTACCATGGTCAACATGTCCCATAACTGTTATTATTGGAGGACGTTTACTCAAATTTTTAGAATTGATCTCTTGAGGTTTAATTAAATTGTATTCCTGTTCGCCATCATCATCCTTTCTCACACAGGATATTTCATATTTTCGACAAAGCTTTTGTGCTATTTCAAAATCAATCTCTTGATTAATAGATACCATCAATCCTAAAAACATTAAATTTTTAATTATATCTGCGGTAGATTTATTTATTTTTTGAGATAATTCCTTAATCCCTATTGTTTTACCTATCTCGATTACTTCGTCTACCTTCTCTGAACTATGTATAATTTTTTCATTTTTAAAATTAGCTTGTTTCTTATTTTTACTTTTACTTTTCTGAGTTAATTTATCTATTTGTTCTATCATGATATCTTCATATTCTTGAACTATATCATGCTTATCCGAATTAACATCGTCATCTTTTAGATACGTATCACTAATGTTTAAATCGTTTTTAGAATTATCACTATTCTCAAAATATTCTTTTATCAATTCACCATCTTCATCATTTAAAACACTCATATGGTTCTTGACATCTACGTTAAATTCTACTTTTAAAACATTTATTAATTCTTTGCTCGATACTCCGAGTTCTTTTGCTAATTCATAAATTCGAACTTTTGACACAACAATTACCTCCTTAAGTTGTAAATTTCAATATCTACTTTATTTGTTCACGTAACTCAATGACGATTTGTGGAGGGATTTCTACCTTAATAGCTCTGTAAATTTTATTAAATTTTATACTCTTATTTAAACACTCTAAGTTATTATTACAAATATAAGCTCCTCTTCCTTCCATTTTGTATGTTAAATCAATCTCTACACTATTAGTTATCGTTCTGCAGATTCGTATGAGCTTGCTTCTATCTTTCATTTCGTTACAACCGATACATTTTCTAAACAAAATGCCTTTAGCTTTCATTAGGAGTACTCTCCTTATCAAAACTATCATCATCAAAATCTTTAGAACTTAATTCCTCTATGTTGACTTTATATTTTGATAAAGGTTTTATATCAATCTTCCAACCAGTCAACCTAGCAGCAAGTCTTACATTTTGACCTTCCTTACCTATCGACAACGATAGTTGAGAATCTTCAACAACGACATCAGCAATTCTGTTTTCTTCATCGACGTCTATGCTAAAAATCTTTGCAGGACTCAATGCGTTCGATATATAAATCTTAGGGTTATCACTCCACTTTACAATATCTATTTTTTCATTTTTAATCTCATTTACAATACTTCTTACCCTTATTCCTTGCTCACCTACACATGCTCCAACTGGATCTATTTCATCTAAATTCGAGTGCACCGCCATCTTGGTTCTAGCTCCAGCCTCTCTAACTATACTTTTTATTTCAACTATTCCATCTTGTATTTCGCTTACTTCGATTTCAAATAGTTTCTTTATAAAATTAGGGTCAGTTCTTGAAACACGAACTTGTGTACCTTTAGGAGAATTTATAACTTCCGAAACATACAATTTTATTCTTTCATTTCTTTCAAATCTTTCTCTTGGAATTTTATCGTTTGTTCTTAGAACCGTCTCAATTCTTCCAATGTTAATAAAGACATGATCTCTATCGTTTCTAAGTACCGTTCCTGTTATAATTTTAAATTCCTTTTCTGCAAACTCTCTATACAATAAATCTCTTTCTGCCTCTTTTATACGTTGCATAACAACTTGCTTTGCTAAAGTCGCTGCAACCCTACCAAAACTTTTTGGTGTAACCTCCACGTCACATATATCACCGATATCATAATAAGGACTAATCTTTCTAGCATCACCTAAAAGAATCTCGATAGAAGAATATCTTATCGCTTCTACAATAAGCTTTTGTGCAAAAACTTTTATTTCACCAGTAACTCTATTCATAGTTACTTTAACATTTTGAGAAGCTCCCTGATTGGAATAATTTTTTTTATAAGCTGCTATCAATGCATCTTCAATAGTTGTGAAAATCAAATCCTCACTTATACCTTTATCTTTAACTATCGTTTTAAGAGCATCTATAAATTCTTTGTTCATGATATCCTCCTAAGACACTTCTTCCAAATTCATATTTTTTATATTATCAATACCTACTTCAACCTTGTCGTCTTTCACATTTAATATTATTTGTGAATTGTCAACCTCCTCTAAAGTCCCAATGTAAATTTTGCAATCATTTAAGGCTTTATGTAATTTAACACGAACAACTCTACCCACAGCTTGCTTTATGTGATCCATTGTATAAAGCTTTCTATTTATTCCAGGGGAAGAGACTTCAAGAAAGAATTTATTATTATCCACGTTTACTTCGTCAATCAAATTATTTATACCCTTCGACACTATTTCACAATCACTGATTGTAATTTTTTCATTTACATCTTGCTTCACTATCATTATTCTCAAATAATTGTGCCCAAGTTCATTTACATACTCTGCATGATATATTTCATATCCCATTCTTTTTACAGAATCGCTTATCTTCTCTTTAACTAAGTTAATAAAACTATTCAAACCTATCTTCCTTCTCTTAACTGTAAAAATTTTTATTAAAAATACAGGAGAGCAGGTCAAGAAACCTACTCTCCCAAATAACACAAATAAAAACCCCGTGTTCACAAATTATATCATAACTTTAAATTCAATGCAAATGTTATTTATTAAAAAATCAAATCCATAGTTGTCTGATTCGTTTCTGGTAAATTCTTTATGCATCCATGAGATTGCAAAGTTTCAATTACAGTCTTAGAAACTTTAGCTCTATTCTTTAAATCTTGTAATGATATAAATTCACATACCCTTGCAGCATCGTATAAATTTTTAGCTGCTGTTATCCCAACACCTTGTAACGATTTTATTGGTGGTAAAATCCCACCATCCTCTATTTTAAAATCATTATAATGGCATTTGTACAAATCCACTTTATGAAATTTTATTCCTCTAGCATGAGCCTCAAGAACAATTTCCAAGATCGTCAATAATCCCTTATCTCTGTGAGTCAAATTATTTCCAAGAGATTTCAAATCATTCAAACTTTGTTTAATCAAATCAACCCCATTGCAAATTAAATTTGCATCAAACTCATCAGCTCTCACAGTACAATAAGCCGTGTAATATTCAAGTGGATAATATAGCTTATAATAAGCAATCCTCACAGCCATTATGACATAGGCAACAGCGTGACCTTTGGGAAACATATATTTAATACGCTTACAAGATTCTATATACCAACTCTCTATTTTATTTTCAATCATTATTTGTTCTTGTTCATCCGTAAGTCCTTTTCCCTTACGTACATTTTCCATAATATCAAAAGCTACCTTAGGATTTAAACCTCTGTAAACTAAATAAACCATAATATCATCTCTTGTTGATATACATTCTTTAAGAGTCGTATTTCCATTTTTTATAAATTCTTGAGCATTATTAATCCATACATCAGTCCCATGAGATAATCCAGATATTCTGACTAAATCAGAAAAATTTGTTGGCTTAGTATCTAAAAGCATTTGCCTTACAAATTTTGTACCAAATTCAGGAATGCCTAAAGTTCCTACTGCACAATCTATATCATCATCAGTTATACCTAAAGCACTGACTTCATTAAACAAACTAAGAACTTTGGGATCATCAAGCGGAATAGTCTGTGGATCCAAACCTGTTAAATCCTTAAGCATTTTTAACATGGTGGGATCGTCATGTCCAAGAATATCTAATTTCAAAAGTCGCCCACTTATGGAATGATAATCAAAATGTGTAGTGATAACATTTGTATTAGCATCATCAGCAGGATGTTGTATAGGAGTAAAATTAAAAATATCATTATCCTTTGGAACGACCATTATTCCTCCTGGATGTTGACCTGTTGTTCTTTTAACTCCTGTTAACCCTCTTGATAGTCTTTCAATTTCAGATTGAGAAATTTTTAAATTTAATTCCTCAATATATTTTTTCACATAACCGTAGGCTGTCTTTTCCGCAACAGTTCCTATTGTACCTGCTCTAAACACAAATCCTTTACCAAATAAATCTTCAACATATTTATGTACAGTCGGTTGATATTCCCCTGAAAAATTCAAATCTATATCTGGCTCCTTATCGCCATCAAAACCTAAAAATGTCTCAAAAGGTATATCGAAACCTTCTCTTAAATACTCACCTCCACAAATATTACATTTCTTAGGAGGTAAATCGACACCTGCATTAACACTTCCATCTAAAATGAATTCGCTATTCTGACATTTTGGACAAATATAATGAGGAGGAAGACCATTGACCTCTGTTATTCCGCAAAATGTTGCAACTATGGATGATCCAACCGAGCCTCTGGAACCAACAAGGTAACCATCATCTAGAGATTTTGTTACTAATTTATGGGCAATAAGATACAAGACAGCATATCCATTATCGATTATGGAATTTATCTCTTTGTCAATTCTGGTTTTGACGATATCAGGTAATGGATTTCCATATATTGAATATGCTTTATTGAATGTCATATTTTTCACTTCTTTATCAGCACCATCAATTTTTGGAGGGAACGTACCTGATGGTATAGGACATGCTTCCTCGATCATTTCATCAATTTTATTTGTGTTTGTGATAATTATTTCTTCGGCAACATCATGTGGTAAAAATTTAAATTCTTCAAACATTTCATCAGTAGTGCGTAAATAAAATCCTGTATCATCTAAATCTACTTTGAAGTTTTGACAGACCCTTAAAATATTTCTATAAATATTATCATTTTTATTTATATAATGAGCATTAGAAACTGCAATTACTAACTTATTATTATCTTTTCCTATTTTATAAATTTTTCGAATTATATCTTCAGCTTCCTTGTAATCTAGAATTTTTTCTGAATTTATGTATTCTTTGCAATTTAATGGAGATGAAACTTCTAGATAATCGTACATAGAAACAATGTCCTTTATCCTACCTTCATCATAAAAATTTGCAATACATTTAAACACTTCCCCTTCTCTGAACGATGCACCAATTATTAAACCTTCTCTATGTTTTAACAACTCACTCTTAGGAATTCTAGGTGTTTTAAAAAAATAATTCAGGTGTCCTTTAGATACAAGCTTGTAAATATTTTTAAGTCCTACCTGATTTTTAGCTAGCAATACAACATGATTTGTATAAAGCTTCGAAGTGTTGATGTTCTTTAAATATCTATCATTAAGCTCTGATAAATTGATTATACCCATTGATTTCAATTTTTCAAAACACTTAATTAATATAATTGCAGTAGCTCTTGCATCATCTACAGCTCTATGATGATTTTCAAGATTTATATTTAAATATTTCGAAATGCTATTCAACTTATACTTTTTAAGTTCTGGAAATAAAAATTTACATAAATCGATAGTATCTAATAATGGATTGTGAAAATCTAATTCAAACTTTTTACTATTTCTGCGTATAAATGACATGTCAAAATCTATATTATGAGCAACAACAATTGAGTCTTTACAAAATCTATAAAACTTATGGATCACATCATCTATAATAGGTGCTTCTGAAACCATTTCATTTGTTATTCCTGTAAGTTCAACGATCTTATTTGGAATATTTTTTTGAGGATTTACAAATGTTGAAAACTCATCAATGATTTCAGCATTTCTTATTTTTACAGCACCGATTTCAATAATTTTATCATTCAAATTAGAAAAACCAGTAGTTTCGATATCAAAAACCACAAATGTATCATTGATATTTTTATTTTCTGTTTTATCTATCATAGGCTTTAAATCATCAACAAAACTAATTTCTATACCATATATAGGCTTTATATCAAATTTCTTTGCAATATCCATTATATTAGGAAATGCTTGCACAACATTATGATCAGTTATAGCAATAGATTTATGACCCCAACGTTTTATAGTTTTAAATAACTCATTAATGCCTATAACTGAATCCATGGTACTCATATTAGTGTGAAGGTGTAGCTCAACCCTTTTTTGATCATGATTATCCATTCTCTCTAGTTTTTTAGATAAATTTATGCTATTTGCCATAATTATTAAATCTTGAGTGAACTTATCTGTTATAACTTCACCTTTAATTTTTACATAGATACCTTCGGTCAGCTTAGTAGTTATATCCTTATATTCCTTAGTTTTCACAAAATATTTTACATTTATGGAAGACGTCTCATCATGAACAAAAAAAGTAATAAGCTTTTTTCCAGTTTTGGTATTTATTAAGTTTAGATTAAAAATAATACCTTCAATAACAATGTTTTTTTCAGGAATATCTAATGATTTAATATTTACGGACTCTTCAGCAATATTGTTTCCAACAATTACACTTTCACTAGACGCTGTATTTAGTTTTATTTCTTTGGTAAAAGAGGTATCTTTGATAGAATCTACCTTAATTTGTGGAATAAATTCTTTATAATCATGTGTTTTTATTTCTTTAGTTTTAATAATCTGTATATTAACATCTAAATCAAAGAATTTTTTCATAAAATTGCTAATTTCAATATGTAAATCATTTTTATAGAATCTATCAATTATAAAACTATTTGACGTTTTATATATTAAATTTGTATCATCTAAGTTAGGCTTAGTAGAAAATACAGAGTAAAGTATTGGAAAATTAAATTTAATGAAGTCTAATAATGAACTATAACAATAAACTATAAAATCTTTTAAATTCTTATTAGGTAATTCCTTTATATGAATTATCCTATATTCAAAATCTTTACTTAATGTCATTTTTAATTCGTCAATAAATTTATTTGAATCAACACTCACTCTTTTAGCATAAATTAAAATTTTATGTAACGATTTAAAAATTTCAATTTTTAAAATTTCCATTTTGTATATACCTTTAAAATCTAAATTTAAAAGAGAGGTTTTTTAAAATAACCTCTCCTATAACGTATCCAGTTCTTTTTCAATTTCTTTAATTAGATCTTCTTCCTTTACCTTCCTTAAAATCTTTCCCTTTTTGAATATTAACCCCTCACCATTTCCACCAGCAATACCAAGATCAGCCTCTCTAGCTTCACCAGGACCATTGACAACACAACCCATTACTGCAATAGTTAAATTTTTATCAATTCTTTCAGTAATCTTTTTCACCTGATTTGTCAAATCTATTAAATTAACCTTGGTTCTCGAACACGTCGGACAAGAAATTAAATTAACACCTTCATCATACAAACCTAAAGATTTTAAAATTTCTTTTGCAACCTTTATCTCATTTATTGGATCATCAGTCAATGAGACACGTACAGTATCCCCTATACCTTTATATAATAAAGTACCTATCCCAACACTTGACTTTACAGATCCAGATAAAAACAAACCTGCTTCTGTCACTCCAAGATGTAAAGGATAATTAATCAAACTCGATATTCTAACATAAGAATCTATCATCATTTTTACATCAGATGATTTAACAGATACTACAATATTATTAAATTGGAAACTTTCCAATATGTCTATATTCCTCAACACACTCTCAACTAAAGCATCTGTTGTTTTCTTAGCATATTTTTCTAACAGATCCCTTTCAAGAGATCCACCATTGACGCCGATCCTGATTGGAATATCATAATACTTGCATACATCTACTATTTCCTTTATTTTCCCTTTATTACCTATATTCCCTGGATTTATCCTTATTTTATCTATACCATTTTTCACACAATCTATAGCAAGTTTATAATCGAACTGTATATCTGCAACAAG
Organism: Anisomitus miae (SeqCode); assembly: GCF_054906395.1. Taxonomy (NCBI): domain Bacteria; kingdom Bacillati; phylum Bacillota; class Clostridia; order Eubacteriales; family Clostridiaceae; genus Anisomitus (SeqCode); species Anisomitus miae (SeqCode). Next base: position 233,498 of record NZ_JBRACL010000006.1, on the reverse strand, counting down.
TGGTAAATTTACCATTTTTTTTATCTTCCTAATAGATCCCGATTCATCTAAGTCCGTTACCGCTATTCTAACTATATCACAGCCTACTTCTTCTAATTTATTTATTTGATCAACCGTTGCACTTATATCTTTTGTACTCGTGTTAGTCATAGATTGAATAGCTATCGAATTATTGCCTCCGATATACTTATTTCCTATTTTTATTTTTTTTTTTACTACTCTACTCAATTATAAGTACTCCTTTCCAAAAATACATAACTAACTTTTTTAAAATTTCAATGGGAAAAAAATATCCTTCAGCGTAACAAATATCATAAATAAAATTAATAATGAGAATCCAACAAAATTTATTTTTGCTAATATTTCTTGTTTAATTTTCTTCTTAGATATCAATTCTACCAAATTAACTATAATTGTACCACCATCTAGAGCTGGAAATGGTATTAAATTAAAAACTCCGAGATTGATACTTAAAAATGCAGTAAAATTCATTAACTGTAAAATGCCTTGTTGAGCAGCATAACCAGAAAATTTAAATATGGTAACAGGTCCTCCTAAATCAGTAACCGAAACCTTACCAGTAATCAATTGAACTAAGGAATTTACAACCTGTTTCACTTCAAAAATCATCCTCTTAAATCCGTTAACTACACCTTCTCCAAATCCTACATTACTTACAAACTTTGGAGCAATTCCTATTATAATAGAATTTCCTTCAACTTCAGGCTCAACAATAAAATTCAATTTTTCACCGTCTCTTATCAAACCTATATTAATAGATTCATTACTGTCCAAATTTTGTAATTTATATACAAAATCGTTCCAATTTAAAAAACTTCCGAAATTTAAAGATACGATTTCATCACCAACCATTATTCCAGACTTATAGGCAGGACTTCCATCTCTAACTTCTCCAACAATCATAGAATTATATCCATGAAAAGAAACTATACCCCAAAATATAGCAAACGCTAAGATAAAATTCATAACAGGACCAGCTAAAATTATAGATATCTTTCTCAAAGGATGCTTAAATATGTACGCTCTATCCTTAAAATGATCTGAAACATCATTTTCTGATTCATCATACTCACCTAACATTTTAACATACCCACCTATAGGTAAGAGTCTTAATGAATACATAGTTTCTTTTCCTTGAAATTTGCAAATTAATGGACCCATTCCTACAGCAAATTCTTCAACTTTTACACCATTAATTTTTGCTACTATAAAGTGGCCAAATTCATGACCAACTATAAGTAATCCAAAACTTAATGCCACTAAAAATACTATAATTACACCGTTCATTTAATACTCCTTCCTCATATTAAAACCTTCGAGAGAACAAACACAACACTAGATATCATCAATATACTATCAAATCTATCTAAAATACCACCATGACCTGGTATTAAATTTCCAAAATCTTTAATTCCAACAAACCTTTTTATAGATGAAGCCATTAAATCACCCATTTGCCCCATAATTCCCATCAAAATTCCAGCTAATATCAAATTCGTAACCGATATATTTAAAATATCTTTAAACATTATTCCATAGGTTAAAATTACTAAAATACATCCTATAAGTCCAAAGATAAATCCTTCGAGAGTTTTATTTGGACTTATACTACTAATTTTATGTTTTCCAAAACTTTTTCCTGCAAAATACGCTATAGTATCAGTACTCCATGCACTTAAAAATATCATCCAACACAAATATATATTTGTCTCTCCCAAAATAAAAATAAAACTAAATGGTATAACTATATAAAAAATAGATATAAAACCTAAACTTATATCTATTATAGTATTATTCCTATTAAGTATACAAAATAATAATAAAATAAAAAACACAAAAACTAATATATCTAAGTATTTCAATCCGACTATATAATATATTATTATAAAAATTATTATTAAATATTTATTAATACTTATTTTTTTTTTACTTAAAGCTTGTGAAAATTCCATTATAGATAGTAAAGTCAAACATAGAGTTACAAATTTTAATAAAATACCACCTATAATCAAAGCTGTAACTATAGGTATAGTTACAAATAAAGATCCTACAAACCTGCAATTAACTTTCATTGCTTACCCTTCCAAACCTTCGCTTTCTTTTACTAAAACTTTCTATTGCTTCATATAAATTCTCCTTTCTAAAATCTGGCCAAAGTATATCAGTATACCAAAATTCTGTATATGCACATTGCCATAACAAAAAATTACTTAATCTATATTCTCCACTTGTCCTTATTAATAAATCAGGATCAGGTAAACCATTCGTATATAAATAATTTGAAAATAAATTCTCATTTATGTCATTGAGATTAAGAATCCCATTCAACACATCTTCTGATATTTTTTTAATCGCATTTATAATTTCATTTCTAGACCCATAATTCACTGCAAGACTTAAAACTAATCTCGAATTATTCCTAGTTTTCTGTACAACATCTTGTATAAGCCTAAATGTTTTTGATGGAAGACCAGTAATTTCACCAATAACATTTAATCTTACACCCTCATCAAAGAGAACCTCTGCTTTATCAGTTAGATATTTATTTAAAAGTAACATTAAATTATTTACCTCAAATACAGGTCTCTTCCAATTTTCAGTAGAAAAAATATACAAGGTTAAATATTTTATACTAAGTTCTTTACATTCCTTGATGAGCATTTCCAAATTTTTAACGCCTTCCTTATGGCCTTCCGTTCGAGAAAACCCTCTATTCTTAGCCCATCTACCATTACCATCTAATATAATTGCCAAATGATTCGGAATATTGATATCTTTATTACCCAAATTTAAAGCCTTCCTTAAATCAACATTATTTCTTTTTCTTTAGCTATAATAACAAAATCTATATCTTTTATATATTTATCAGTTATTTTTTGAATTTCTTCCTCAAGCTTTTTGAGATCATCTTCTGTTATAGTACCATCTTTTTTTAAGGATTTAACCTTATCGTTTGCTTCTCTTCTTATTGTTCTTATCACCACCTTACTATCCTCTGCTATTTTCTTAACTTTTTTCACAGTATTTCTACGAGTTTCCTCTGTCATTTCTGGTATAACTAACCTTATAGATGTACCATCATTATTTGGAACCAACCCTAAATCAGATTTCAGGATAGACTTTTCTATATCTTTAAGTATACCTTTTTCCCAAGGCTGTATAACAATCATTTTAGAATCTGGAGTCGATATATTTGCAATTTGATTAAGTTTGGTCATAACACCGTAATACTCTACCTCTATTTTATCGAGTATACTCGGATTAGCCCTACCCACCTTTACTGAAGATAGATCAGAACGTAAAATTTCTAAAGTTTTCGACATTTTATCTTTAAAAATTAAAATCACATTATCCATCACTAAACCCCTCTATAATTTATCTACTTATTTACAAAAGTTCCTATATTCTCTCCTTTTACAGCTTTCAAAATATTACCTTCTACATCAATATTGAACACAATTATTGGAATATTATTATCCATGCATAAAGAAGAAGCCGTAGAATCCATAACTTTTAATTTTTTACTGAGTATATCTATATAATTTAATTCCCTATATTTTTTAGCATCAGGATTTTGTACAGGGTCCTTATCATATATCCCATCAACCTTTTTAGCTAAAAGTATAACCTCTGCCTCAATTTCAGCAGCCCTTAATGCAGCTGCTGTATCTGTTGAAAAAAATGGATTTCCAGTACCCGCTGAAAAAATAACTGCTCTACCTTTTTCTAAATGCCTAACAGCCTTTCTTCTTATGTAAGGCTCAGCAATTTGCCTTATTTCAATAGCACTTAACACCCTAGTAACAACTCCACATTCCTCTAAAGAATCCTGCAATGCTAAAGAGTTTATACAAGTGGCAAGCATACCCATATGGTCAGCTGTTGTACGATCCATACCTTTACCAGCTCTACCTCTCCATATATTACCTCCACCAACGACAATTCCTACTTCTACCCCACTATCTTTCAATTGCTTAACTTCTCTGGCAATTTTTCTACAAACATCAAAATCAATACCAAATCCTTTTTTACCAGCAAGTGCTTCACCTGATAATTTCAGTAACACTCTTTTAAATTTGTACTCCAAATTCTCACCCTCCAAAATTAAATCTAATTCTAAAAAAAGAGAACAGCAAAACACATGTTCTCTCTAAATAAAAATAGATCTACTTACCTATATCAATCTGCTTTCGAACCTCTTCAGCAAAATTCTCCTCACTCTTCTCTATGCCTTCACCTTTCTCGAAACGAGAAAATTCGATTACGTCAACAACACACCCTAGTTCTTTAGATTCGGCACTAATAAACTCCTTAATCGTTAAATCTGAATCCTTAATAAAACTCTGTTCAAGCAAACATACTTCCTGAAAATACTTTTTCATCCTACCTTCTACCATCTTATCAACAACACTCTCAGGTTTTCCTTCATTGATAGCTTGAACTTTTAAAATCTGACGTTCTCTATCCACAACATCTCTATCAACATTATCAATACTTAAAAACATCGGGTTACTAGCAGCTACCTGCATGCAAATATCCTTAGCAATTTTAAATATCTTTTCATCTTTTAATTCACTTCTAAGTTCTACAATAGAACCAATTTTCCCATCTCCATGTATATATGTACATATAACCCCTTGATCAGTACTATAATTTACAATTCTTCTTAAACTTATATTCTCGCCCAATTTAGCCATAAGTCCAACTATCGCATCTCCAACAGTCTCAAACTCATCGCTAAACTTATAAGACGATCTCAGAACGCCCTCGACATCATCACAAAACTTATCGGAAGCGATTTCAGCTATCTGTTTTGATAAATCTAGAAACATAGGATTCATAGCAACAAAATCAGTTTCACAATTGAGTTCAATCAAAGTACCTCTAGAAAAATCCGAACTTACATACGAAGAAACCACTCCTTCCGCCGCTACTCTTCCTGCTTTTTTAGCAGCATATGACAAACCCTTCTCTCTCAGAATATCAACCGCTCTCTCCAAATTACCACTCGCTTCAGACAAAGCCCTTTTGCAATCCATCATACCTGCACCTGTCAATTCTCTAAGCTCTTTGACCAATTGAGCACTTACCATACAACAACACCTCCAAATATTAAGCTTCCTGAACCTCTACTGGCTCATCTATATCTACACCTTGCCTTCCTTCGATAACAGCATCGGCAATCTTACTCGTTATTAACTTAACGGCTCTTATAGCATCATCATTTCCTGGTATTGGAAAATCTATTTCGTCGGGATCACAATTAGTATCAACTACAGAAACTATAGGTATGCCCAATTTTTTAGCTTCAAGTACTGCATTTCTCTCTTTTTTAGGATCTATTATAAACATAGCACCTATATTGGTATCGTCCAATTGTTTGATACCACCAAGATTACGCTCTAGCTTATCAATTTCCGCCCTCAACTTTATAACTTCCTTCTTTAACAAAACAGAGAATGTACCATCTTCTTCCATATTTCTTAATTCCTCAAGACGCTTTATCCTAGTCTTTATGGTGCGAAAATTAGTTAACATTCCACCTAACCATCTATGATTAACATAGTGCATACCAACTCTCTTTGCTTCTTCAGAAATTGTATCTTGAGCCTGCTTCTTAGTCCCAACAAACAAAATATCCTTTCCTTCGGACGACAAACCTCTCACAAATTCATAAGCTTCTTCCAATTTTTTAACCGTTTTTTGTAAATCTATTATATAAATTCCATTTCTTTCGGCAAATATAAATTTATCCATTTTAGGATTCCATCTCCTTGTTTGATGCCCAAAATGAACACCTGCCTCTAGCAACTGCTTCATAGATATAACTGACATATTTTACATTCCTCCATTTCGGTTAATTCTTCCACTATCCTTAAATTTAAACAAAACTTTCAATAAAAAGTCACCCTTGTTTAAAAACAAATAATGTGCATAATTATGCTACTACTATACCACATCATTTTTAATGGTTCAACATAGTTTTTAATTATTTTATTGAATCTTATTTATCACTCGAACTGCAATTAGGATTGATACATTCATACGTATCTCCTTTTTTCTTACTCTTCTTTTTCACAGTTAATCCACCACATCTAGAGCACTTAACACTAGAAGACGGCTCGTACCAAGACACAAAGTCACAATTTGGATAATTTTCACATCCGTAAAATGGTTTTCCTCTTTTACTCTTTTTAATTAATATCTTCCCACTGCATTTAGGACAATTAACCTTTAATTCCTTTACTATAGATTTTGTATTTTTACATTCAGGATAATTAGGGCACGCCAAAAAAACTCCAAATCTACTATGTTTCTTGACCATATTCCCTCCACATTTCTCACACACGACATCAGTTACTTCATCTTCTATGATAACTCTTTCAATTGTGCTCTCAGCTTCAGCTATCTTCTTCTTTAAGGGCTCATAAAACTCGTGAACAATATTTCTCCACTTTATCTTACCCTCTTCAATAAAATCTAATTTTTTTTCCATATCTGCAGTGAATTCTACATCAACTATTTCTGTAAAATTTTCTTTCATTAAATTATTTACGATAATCCCGAGTTCCGTTGGAACAAATTGTTTATTTTGCCTCTTTATGTACACTCTATCGAATAAAGTTCCAATCGTAGGAACATATGTACTAGGTCTACCAATAGACTTTTCTTCTAACAGCTTTATAAAAGACGCCTCTGTGTATCTTGGTGGTGGGTGTGTAAAATGCTCAATATGCTCTGCCTTAACATTTATTAACTCCTCATTTTCCTCAAATTCTGGAATAATTAAATCTTTATCTTCTCCACTATCCTCTATGTATAACTTCAAGAAACCATCAAACTGTAAAACAGACCCACTCATTTTAAACAAATAATTTCCATTACTAACACTTACCGAAACCGTTTTATAAATAGCATCACTCATTTGACTCGCTAAAAACCTATTCCATATCAAAAGATACAACTTATATTGATCATCCTTCAAAGTTTGCTTCGCTATATCAGGGGTTATACTTATATTTGTTGGTCTTATAGCTTCATGTGCATCTTGAACATTTTTGTTTTTAGAATAATGTCTAAATGTTTTAGTAGCATACTCCTTTCCATAAAGCGAAGTTATAAATTCATTAGCTTGAGCAAGAGAATCATTTGATATACGCACAGAATCTGTTCTCATATATGTAATCAAACCTACTGTGCCATGACCTTTAATCTCCACACCTTCATATAAACTCTGAGCTATCGACATAGTCTTCTTACTCTGAAAGTTTAATTTCTTATACGCATCTTGCTGCAATGTACTCGTTGTAAAAGGAGGAAAAGGTTTTCTGTTTTTGACACCGTGCTTCACTTCCTTAACTATGTATCTATTAACAGACAATTCTTCTAATATTTTCAAAGCTTGACTTTCATCTAAATTTTCTATCTTTTTGCAGTCATACGAGAGTAGCTTCATGACGTATTTCACTGTATCTTTCTTACCATGAGCCTCTATAGTAAAGTACTGCTTTACTTCAAAATTACTTATCTCATTTTCTCTATCACATATCAATCTCAATGCTGCAGATTGAACTCTTCCTGCACTTAATTTAGATTTAACATTTTTCCACAAAATCGGACTTATCCCATAACCAACAAGTCTATCTACAATTCTCCTTGCTTGCTGCGCATCAACCAAATTTATATTTATCTCTCTAGCATTTTTTATAGAATTTTTAATCGTACTCTTAGTTATTTCATTGAACTCAACTCTACACTTTTCAGATGCATCTATACCTAATATATAAGCCAGATGCCAAGAAATCGCTTCTCCTTCTCTATCTGGATCAGTCGCAAGAAATACTTTATCACTCTTCTGGTAAGCCTTTTTTAAAGATTTTATCAAATCAGCCTTGCCTCTGACATTTATATAACTAGGTTCATAATTTTCTTCTACAGAAACACCAAGTCTACTTTTAGGTAAATCTCTAACATGACCCATGGATGCCATAACATCATAATTAGAACCTAAGTATTTTTTTATAGTTTTAGCTTTTGCCGGTGACTCAACGATAACTAAATACTTTGCCATATTTTATATCCTATCCTAAAGGATTTGCACCTCCAGCCTTCCCAATAGTAAAACAAACACAGTTCATAATTTATATTTTTAAATATAATATATTTTTTTATATATAGTCAACGTCTAAAAGTAAAATCAAAATTTTATACTGTTTTCAATTGATATAAATTTCCATTTTGCATCTCAATTACATCCAAATACTCTAACTCAAATAATATTTTATACAATTCTACAAGATCAATGTTTATCCCGTTAACAATTTCATCTACATTTCTTGGTTTACTCCTTATAAACGAAAATACTTTATATTTATCTGGATCTTTAAATAAATCAACACATTTCTCTTGAACAGCATTTTCAGGAAAAATCTTTCTCTTTATTTTAAATATTTCATATAAATCCGAAATATTAGAAATTATGTGAGCACCATCTCTTATCAAAACATTACATCCCGAACTTTTCTCCCAAAATATAGGTCCTGGAACAGCTGCTATATCTTTCCCATAATCAAGAGCATATCTAACAGTTATCATTGTACCACTCTTTTCTTTAGCTTCAATTACTATCAATCCATCACCAATCGCACTTATTATACGATTTCTTTCTGGGAAATTATATCTGCTAGGCTTAACATACAAATCATATTCCGATATTAAACACCCCATTTCAGAAATTTTATCAAAATAAGCAGAATTTTCTTTAGGATAATAATTTAGTAACCCTGACCCTAAAATACATATTGGAAATCCCATATTTTCTATACATACCTTATGACTCAAAATATCTATACCTCTAGCCCCTCCACTAACTATATTTACACCATTCAAACTCAATTCTTTTGCAATTTTTTTTACAAACTTCTTCGCCATAGGGGGTAGAATTTCTAGTACCAATCACTGAAAGAGAATATAAATCTACAAGCTTTATATTCCCTTTATAAAATAATATAAAAGGTGGATGTTCTATATTTTTGAGCTTATTTGGATAATCATTATCTGTTATTTTAGTAAATTTCACTGAATGTTTACTTAAAATTTTATTATACTGAATTATATCAAATGTTTCTTTCAATTCCTCATACATCTTAACAAATCTACCATATTGCTCTAAATTTATAAATTCCAAATTTTTATTCAATACAATATTGTTAAATACATTTTTTGAATTCTCATATTCTTTAACCAACCTAATCTTTAAATTCGAATTAACATTTGTACGCAAGATCCAATAATCATAGAAATCCATATGTTTTTCCATTTTCAAACAGCCTCCTTGCTTATAAACTTTCTGTAATTTATGACTTCCATTATATGCTCATCATTTATTTGATCACTCCCATCCAGATCAGATATAGTTCTTGCAATCTTCAAAATTTTAAAATATGATCTGGTCGATATGTTTTCATTTCTATAAACATTCTCTAATATTCTCTTGCTAGATGGCTTTAATTTACAGAATCTATTTATGAGTTCATTATCCATTTCGCTATTATACTTAATTCCAAATTTTCCAAACCTACTCCTTGTATATCTCTAGCTTCGACTACTTCATTTAATACTTGCTTCGTAGTCATTCTCATATCCTTTTCAAATCCTAGATCTAAATAATAAATTACAGGAACATACGTAAAAATATCAATACGATCTAACATACTCTTAGATAATTTATTTATGTATTTTTCGCGTTTTACATTATCACATACACACTGTTTTATAGAACTGTTATTTAAATAATTTCCACATGGGCATAAATTTGTAGCTCCTAGCAAAATAAATTTTGCGGGACATTCTATAAATTCTCTAAGCCTAGTCATAAAAATTTTTCTATCCTCTAAAACCTTTCGTAAGGCTTCAAGAGTATCTTTCTTAAATTCAAGCATCTCATCTAAAAACAAAACTCCATTGTTACTTAAGGTAACTTCACCGATACTAGAATCTTTTGTGCTTCCAAAAATATGTTTTGGAGATGCAGTATGGTATATTTCCCTAAACACTGGATCATTAAAATTTTCCCTAATAGATGTAGTACTGTATACTCTTCCCTTCTCTAAACTCTCTTCATAATCTAATTTAGGCAACACAGACTTAAGAGATTTAGCAAGCATACTTTTACCACTACCGACAGGTCCATATAAAATTATATTATGAAATCCTGCTGCTGCTATTTGCAAAGCTCTTTTCTCACTTATATGACCAAGTATATCTTCAAACAGGATTTCATTCGTTTGTAATTTCTCATCTTTACAAGATACAAAAAATTGCCTCCTTATTCCTGATTATATATAAGATATAAAACCTTTTAAATCTTTAAAATACTCTATTTTAACATCTTGTACAAACTTTGATTCACAAAAATTCTCCTCAGGTAAAACATACTCTTCATATCCCTCCTTTTTACCATCTATAAGTAGGTGCTAAATTAACGGTAATTCTCCCCAATGGAAACTTAAATCCGCTATTTAATATCGCACTTCGTACCCTCTCTCGAGATTCTCTGATTTCTGTACTTGGAAGACCAACTATCGTAAAAGATGGTATACCCTTAGTTATCGAAACTTCAATATTTATTATTTGTCCCTTTATATAATTAAAAGTTGCACTCTTTAAAATAATTACCAAAATTAACCACCTCTTACAAAAGATTATTAACAATGAAATTTTTTTTATACATTGTCTATAGTATTTTTATTAGAAATTTTGTAAAATATAAAATTATGTTTAGTATCTTGTAATCCTCTCTTAAAGGAGTATTAAAGTATGGCAATCTTGATTGTAGTTTTTTCGTGGATATCCTTGTTTTTAAATGTGCTAAGCATACTTATTATGATTTTTTTAGAAAGAAAAGATTCTAGAAGCATCCAGTCGTGGATTCTTACATTTCTTCTTCTTCCACCTGGATTTTCATTATATATATATTTTATTTTAGGACGAGGTCCCAAATTAAATAAAAATAAAGTCGAACTTAGAAATTTTATTATATTTAACGAAATAGATAAGGTATTAAATGTTAAACAATATAGCAATATACCCAATGAAGAAATAGATGTATCAATATTAAAATTTAATTTACTACACAATGGTTCTGCTATCACGGAATTTAATGATGTGAAAATTCTAAATACTGCTCAAGAGAAATTTCGCGAGCTAATAAATGATATAAAAAATGCAACACAAAGTATTCATTTACTTTACTATATAATAAAAAATGATAATATTGGAAATGTACTTGTGGATACTCTTACAGAAAAAGCCCAACAAGGTGTTAAAGTGCGTTTAATATACGATGATGTTGGATGTATTTCTGTTTCAAAAAAATTATTCGATAAACTCAAACAAGCAGGAGGCGAGGTTCATCCATTCTTTCCTTCTTATTTAAAGTTTATAAATCTGAATTTAAATTATAGAAATCATAGAAAAATAGTTGTAATTGATGGAAAAATAGGATATGTAGGTGGGGTCAATGTTGGTGATGAATACATGTCACTCAAAAAAAATCTTAGTCCATGGAAAGATTGTCATTTAAAAATAATTGGAGAGTCTGTAAACTTTCTTCAGCGTCAATTTATACAAGATTTAGCATACGTAAGCAATCACAGAATCGAGACAGAGGACAACTTTATGAAAAAGTATTTCCCTAAATCCGATGTGCAAAAAAAGACATATACACAAATTGTAGCAAGTGGTCCTAATAACAAAGACTACGAGAAAATAAAATCTTCGTATTTGAGAATGCTTTACAATTCGAGGAAAGAGGTTTTCATTCAAACGCCATACCTCGGACTTGATGAGAGCTTTTTGTCGGCGTTGATTTCCACAGCACAATATGGAGTAAGAATTCGCATAATGCTCCCTTATATATATGATAAAAGAATTGTTTACAGAGTAACATCTTCATATATAAACCAACTTATACATGCTGGCATTGAAGTTTATTTGTACAAAGGATTTATACATTCCAAGGTAATGATTATGGATGATGACGTGACTTCTGTTGGTACGGCGAATTTTAATACTAGAAGTTTTTCACTAAACTATGAGATTAATGCTTTTATAACGAACCGTGAAGTAAATTCAAAAATGAAATCTATATTTTATGATGATGTTAAAAATAGCATTAAGCTTGATGAGAATTATGAAAAGAATAAATCCTTTTTAATTAAACTTGAAGAAGGTTTAAGTAGGTTATTTGCCCCTCTGTTCTAAAATGTCAAAAGGCATTCGTATTATACGAGTGCCTTTTTTATCAATATAAATATTTAAATTGACAATAAAATCTAAATCCCTTAGAATAGTCCTGTTATATGAGATTTTTTAGAATTCTTAAAACGAGGGAATCTAATATAGTGTCTAGGAAAATAGGAAATGTCGCTGAGGATTTAACAACCCAGTTGCTTGTAAATAAACATTTTAAAATTTTACATAGAAACTTCAGATCTCAAGTTGGAGAAATTGATATAATATGTGTCAAAGATAATGTGATTTCATTTGTCGAAGTTAAAAGTCTGTCTTTATTCAAGCGTAATTTCATATACGAGCCAAAGGAACAAATTACCAAGACAAAACAATTCAGAATTAAACGTACAGCAAACTACTTCATAAGCATAAACAATCTCCACGATGTCAATTTTAGATTTGATTTGATGGAAATAAAATTTTGGGCATCAAACAAATACAGTTATAACTATATTGAAAATATATTTTAGCGGATATAATTTTTTAGAAAACTTCTGCGATGATATTTACATGCACCGTATTTCATTATTGCTTGAACATGAGTACGAGTTCCATACCCAACGTTATTTATAAAATCATACTGTGGAAATTCTTCATGGTAGCTAATCAAAATTTCATCTCTATATACCTTCGCAATTATAGACGCACACATTATCGATGCACTTTTTGTATCCCCCTTTATTAAGTGAATATTTTTAAATTTTAGATCTTCAATAGGATATCCATCCGAAAGAACCAAATCAATTGAACTATTAACCCCTTCAACACTTCTTCTAAGTCCAATCTGGTTAGCAACACCTATTCCAATTCTATCTATTTCAGTGTTTGATATCTCAACTATATTAAAGTGCTTAGCCTTTTCTTTAATCACATCACTTAGATATTTTCTGAAATTTCTATCTTTTATTTTTTTAGAATCATTTATATCTTTTATGATTTTATCATTACTATATAAATCAAGTATAACGCAAGCACATACAATAGGTCCTGCTAATGGACCTCTTCCAACTTCATCACATCCAGCAATAATATAGTTATATCTTAGGACATAATCTCTATCAAAATTATAAAATTTCTCATTCATTAATTTTCTATCATTAAAATTTCTATACTTATTTTTAAATTGCGATAATAATCTCTTAACTGTTGCCCTACTATCTCCCGATATTTCATCAATAATTATATCCAATTCGGGATTATCCATGTCCAAATCGCTCAAAAACATTTTTATATCGCTTACCTTATAATTTTCAAATTTCATTTCTTTGTACCCTTTCAAAATCTTGAGGAGTTTCTAAGGAAATATTTCCTAACTTTCCTGATCTGAAATCTGTTAATATCATCTTTGATAATCTATCATAATCAATAGTAGAACCTTTCTTTATACACCCAAGTCTTATTCCTATATTATCAAAGTTCTCAGAAACATCATCTGATACAACCAGGTTGTACACAGATTCTAAATTTTTCCTATAATTTAATGATAAAAATTCGGTTAACCTATATGCCAATTCCTGAATATCTAAAATTTCATCTTTTATAGACCCTATGTAACTAAGATTTAATGCCACATCCTCACTACTGAATTTGGGCCATAGTATTCCCGGAGTATCCAATAAATCAATACCCCATTTAGTCTTAATCCATTGCTTAGATTTTGTAACTCCAGGCTTATTTCCAACTCGAGCAACACTGCTATTACAAATCCTATTTATTAAAGATGACTTTCCGACATTTGGTATGCCAAGAATTATTCCTCTTAATGTGTAATTTTTAACACCTTTCAATTCATACCTCTTTATTTTATCTCCGAGAATTCTGTTAATCATAAAATTAATATCTTTTATATTTTTGTTTCTAACAATATTTAGACTAACGCAGTTAATATCACTATTTTCATAAAATTTAATCCATTCGTTGGTTACATTGCTATCAGCCAAATCAATTTTACTCAAAACTATAATCCTAGGTTTCCCTCTAGTTAAATTTTCTATATCTGGATTTGTAGTTGCAATAACAGCTCGTGCATCTCGTATTTCTATAATTAAATCAACTAAATTAATCATACTTTTAATTTCCTTTTGTGTTTTGAACATATGTCCAGGAAACCAATTTATATTCATAACAAAACTCCTTAATAAAAAATAAAATAGGTAAATCCCCAAACCAGAAATTTACCATTTATAAAATAAGCTCGCCAACTACTTCCTATTTACAATTCTCTCCTTAACTTTAGTAGCTTTTCCTATTCTATCTCTTAAGTAATAAAGCTTAGCTCTTCTAACTTTACCATATCTAGTTACTTCTATATTTAAAACTTTAGGAGAGTGCAACAAAAAAGTCTTCTCTGTTCCAACGCCATAAGCTATTCTCCTAACAGTAAACGTTTCCCTAATTCCACCATTCTGTCTTTTTATAACTGTTCCTTCATAAATCTGAGTTCTTTCCTTACTACCCTCAGTTACAAGTATACTAACTTTAACAGTATCGCCTACATTAAAAGCAGGCACTTCCTCTTTCATATACTTAGATTCTATGTACTTAATCAATTCATTCATTTTTTACAACCTCCAAGTTTATTTATGATCTTCTAACAAATAAGGTTTAAATTTACGTGTTATCTCTAAGGATTTGGCATATCTCCATTTGTTTATTTCGTTATGATCTCCTGACAAAAGTACATCTGGAACACTTAATCCCATAAACTCACGTGGTCTTGTGTATTGAGGAAAATCCATCAAGCCTCCAACAAATGACTCGCTTTCTAAACTATGTTCGTTTATAACATTTGGCAAAAGTCTAACTATACTATCGATAATAGGAATAGCTGCCATCTCACCACCAGTTAAAACAAAATCGCCAATAGAAATTTCTTCATCTATAAAATTATAACACCTCTCATCAATTCCCTCGTAATGTCCACACAGAAATATCAAATGCTCTCGGTTTGATAACTCAATTGCCTTTTTATGATCAAAGGTACTTCCTCTTGGTCCTAGATATATTACCATATCTCCCATAGCTTTATTTACGCTATTTATAGCATTGTATATGGGCTCAACCCCCATTACGAGTCCTGCACCACCACCAAAAGGATAATCATCAACCTTTTTATGCTTGTCAACAGAAAAATCCCTAATATTTACCAAATTCATCTCTACGTTTCCGCTAGCCCTTGCTCTACCCACTATACTATAATTAAATACTTCAAACATATTCGGGAACAAAGTTAAGATACTTATCTTCATAACAACCAACTCTTTACAGGTTTAATAATTATCTTCTTCTGGAAAACATCTATATCTAAAACTACTGATCTTAAAATAGGAATCAGTAACTCATCATTGTCATCTGACTTCTTTATCCAATACACATCGTTATTTTTAGTCTTTATCACATCTGCAATTTTACCTAAAAATAAACCGTTCTCATCATACACGCAACACCCTACTATATCTGCTACAAAATAATCTCCATCCTTAAGTGAAATATCCTCTCTCTTTATCCTCACGAATTTATTTCTTAATGACTCAGCATCATCACAAGAATCAAATTGACTAAATTTAATTACGACCCTCTTGTTTTTAAATTTCACAAATTCAATTTCAATTTCTTCCAAGTCGCTTTCATCCACATCATAACTACTCAAAAATACTTTATCTAATTTCTTAAATATATTAAGCTCCTCATCAAACGGCAAGACATTGACTTCACCTCTAACCCCATGAGGCTTAGATATTTTACCTATAGAAAAAAATCTAATCACAACAAACACCACAAATCTCTAAAACTAATTAATACCTGCCTTAATTAACAATCTATTAACTGCATCTGTCGGTTGAGCACCATTAGAAATCCACTTTCTTATTTCTTCTTCCTTAAAATTAAACTCAATTGGATCTTTCATAGGATTATAATTGCCAACTTCAGCTATAAATCTCCCATCTCTAGGACTTCTTGAATCAGCCACAACAATTCTATAAAATGGTCTTTTCTTACTTCCCATTCTTCTTAATCTTATTTTTACCATAATTTTTTCCTCCTGATTATTCAAAATTTCTATCCATTCACGCTAGAAAGGTAATTTAGGGAAAATTCCATTCTTTCCAAATTTACCTTTTCCAAATCCTTTAAACTGTTTCATAACCTTACTCATATTTTCAAAATCTTTTATCAATTTATTAACTTGCTGTATAGTACTTCCCGAACCTTTGGCAATTCTATTTTTCCTCGACGAAGAACCTATCAAAAGCTTAGGGTTACGTCTTTCAGCCAAAGTCATAGAATCTATAATAACTCCAATCCTCTGAAGCTCCTTCTCACTATCTTCTAAGTTTATCCCTTTAAGACCCTTCATGGAGCTTCCTATTCCAGGAATCATCTCCAATATTTTTGAAAAAGAACCTATCTTTCGCATTTGTTTCATAGCACTCTTAAAATCTTCAAAATTAAATTCGTTGGCAAGCATTCTTTCACTCAATTTTTGTGCTTCATCTTTATCGATAGCCTCTTGAGCCCTTTCGATAAGTGAAATAACGTCACCCATACCAAGTATCCTTGAAGCCATTCTGTCTGGATGAAATACCTCTAAATCATTTACTTTTTCACCAGTACCTATAAATTTAATATTCTTACCTATTACTTCCTTTATAGAAAGGGCTACTCCCCCCCTAGTATCTCCATCTAATTTCGTTAAAATAAATCCACTAATATCCAAATTTTCATCAAAGGTTTGGGCTACATTGACCGACTCCTGACCAATCATAGAATCAACGACCATCAAGATATCATCTGGATCAGAAATCTCTTTAATCTTTTTGAGCTCATCCATCAATTCTTCATCTATATGCAACCTACCTGCTGTATCTATTATTAACAAATTCGATGAACTATCCTTCGATTTCTCAAGTGCACTCTTCACAATTTCAACTGGACTAACTTCATTCCCCATCGAAAACATTGGAATGTTTATCTGGTTAGCCAAAACTTCCAATTGTTTTATAGCAGCCGGTCTATAAACATCGCAAGCAACTAACATAGGACTTTTACCCAACTTTCTACAATGAAGTGCTAACTTCGCCGCCATAGTCGTTTTACCAGCACCTTGAAGCCCTACAAGCATAATAACTGTAGTCCCACTATGTTTGAAATTCAATTTGCTTTGTTCATTTCCCATTATGAATTTTAATTCTTCATTTACTATTTTTATAACTTGCTGAGCAGGGGTTAGGCTATCAAGGACTTCTTCACCTAAGGATTTCTCACTTACGTTATTCACAAACCTTTTCACAACTTTATAATTGACATCAGATTCGAGTAAAGCCAATCTAACTTCTCTCATAGCAAGTTTTATATCTTGCTCAGATAACCTACCTTTGCCTCTCAGCTTTTTAAAAATCCCCTGAAGCTTATTCGCCAATCCATCAAAAGCCAATTCTACACCCCCGTTCTACATATTCTCAATAAAATTATACAAATCCAAATTTGAATCATAATCCAAATGCTTCATCAAGATCTCCACCAACACACCTTTTTTAACTTTGAGTTCCTCATCTTTCTCTAATACTTTTACCTTTTTCTCAAAAGCCTCAAGTTGATTCACACTATTGTTTATTGAATATAAGATTGACTGCCTACTAGAATTATTAATTTTTGCGATTTCGACTAACGACAAATCCTCAAAGAAATATAATTCTAAAATATATCTTTGTTTATCAGTTAAAAGATTTCCGTAGGCGTCTATGAGCAAAATTATGTAATTTCTATTCTCCAAATTCCTCTTATCCATTACCCAATCCATTCTAACATTATAAAAAAAATATGTCAAGTAAAACTACTTGACATATTAACTAAAACAATGCATCTACAAAATCCTCTGGAGAAAATTTTTGCAAATCATCAACACCTTCACCAACTCCTATATACTTAACTGGTATTCCTAACTTATCCTTTATTGATAAAATCATTCCTCCCTTTGCTGTTCCATCAAGTTTGGTTAAAATCAAACCAGTTATGTCTGCAACCTCTTTAAATTCAATAGCTTGATTGAGAGCATTTTGACCAGTAGTCGCATCAAGAACGAGATATATTTCCCTACTCACATTGTCACATTCTTTTTCAATAATCTTATTTATTTTCCTAAGTTCATTCATAAGATTCTTTTTGTTATGTAACCTACCTGCTGTATCACAAATCAAAATGTCCAAAGACTTCGCTTTAAAAGATTTTATAGCATCAAAAATAACAGCTGAAGAATCGGCTCCTTGATCATGCTTTATCATTTTCACATCTACTCTATCAGCCCAAACCTGTAATTGTTCTATAGCTGCTGCCCTAAATGTATCACCTGCTGCTATAATAACACTTTTATCTTCATTTTTAAAATGATTAGCAAGCTTACCGATACTTGTAGTTTTGCCAACACCATTTATCCCAATCATAACAATAATTTGGGGAAATTCCTCTTCTGATAATTCCGTGGTATCCTCTAACATATCGAGCATGATTTCTTTGAGTAGTGGTTTTATCATATCGGGATCTTTAATTTTTCTCTCACGTATTACACATTTTAATTTTTCTATCATCTGTGAAGCGACATCCACACTTATGTCACTCATAATAATCATTTCTTCAATTTCCTCATACAAATCTTCATCTATAGCTATTGCTATTCCGAGTATAGAATTTAACTTGTCCGTAAAATTCTCTCTAGTTTTATTTAGCCCCTGCTTTAACTTGGAAAAAAAATTATTAAGCACAGTAGTACCCCCTCACACTTTATAATTTGCCAGATTTATAGAAACAACTTTTGAAATTCCCTTTTCCTGCATAGTTACCCCATATATAACATCACTCGCTTCCATTATTATCTTTCTATGAGTTATTATTATAAATTGTATATTTGAGGAAAACTCTTTTAAAAATTCTGAGAATCTTAAAACATTACTATCATCAAGAGCAGCCTCTATTTCATCAAGAACACAAAATGATACTGGCTTCATTCTAAGAATTGCAAACAAAAGAGAAATAGCCGACAATCCTTTTTCTCCACCGGATAACAGATTCAGATTCTGAAGTTTTTTCCCTGGAGGCTGAACGATTATTTCTATATTGCTTTCAAGCTCATCCCCTTCTCCCAAAAATAAAGAAGCACTTCCACCTTTAAAGAGTTCTTTGAAAGTTTTATCGAAATTTTTATTCATGATTTCAAACTTTTCCAGAAAGATCTCTCTCATTTTTAAAGTTATCTCTTCAATAAATTCTTGAAGTTCCTTTTTACTTTTATCAAGATCCTCTTTTTGATGAGTCATGAATTCGACTTTTTTATTTAGCTCTTCATACTCTTCGATAGCACCAAGATTTATATTTCCTAAATCTGATATATTCTTTTTCAAAGTTACAACTTTCACTGTAAAAGAATCGATATCAGAGTTTGTTAAAAAATACTTTTCATTTTTGCTTCCATTGAATTCAATATCATACTCATTATGTAATTTATAGCTAAGAGCATCAAACTCTGTCTCTAGCTTAGCAATTTTTATATTCAAAGAATTTATGAGATTTTCAAATTTATATGATCTTTGATTCGTATCCTCTATATATGTACTTATCTCTTTGACCTTATTTTTAAGATCATTTTGCCTAATTGTATACTCGTCAAATTTCTTTTCGTTTTCTAAATTATGGTTAGTAAGAATATTAATTTTCTCCTTCAAGTCTTCAGTATTACGTATATGATTTTTTATCTTATCTTCGATACCATAAATCTCTTTTCTTATACTTTCATTAATCAAAGTTATCTCTTTTTTATCTAGTGCAATCCTCTCGATTTCATAATTAATATTTGAAATATTCCCCTCTATTTTTGATTTTTCAATTCTATCTAAAGCTATTTTATCTTCCTCAATTTTTAATTTTTCATTGCATAAAGCTATTTTTTCACTTATGTCTTCTATATTTTTCTTTACGCTTTGATATACATCTTCATTAAATATACATTCGCTATTTAATTTTTCAATGCCACTTTCCTCATTCAAGATATAATTTTCCAAATTCATCAAACTATTATTTCTGGTATTCATTTCCTCGATCTCTCGAATTCTATTCTTATTTTTAAAATCTACTTCATTGTCTATTCTTAACAAATCAATTTTCAAATCTTGAATGATAGTCTCGATTCTCTTGGAATTTGAATTTAATTCTTCATATTTATTTTGATACTCAAAATATTTTTCTTCAATTTGCTTAACATTAATTAAACTTTGCTTTATTTCAGCTCTTTGTTCTTCAATCTTTCTCTTTCTACCCAATATGTTTGTATTTTTAAAATGATTGTTACTTCCTCCAGTTATAGAACCTCCTGGATTAATAATTTGGGAATCAATGGTCACTATTTTACTGGAAAAGTTTATAAATTTGGCAATATCAATACCATTATCTATGGTATCACAGATTATAGTTTTACCGAGAATGTTTCTAGCAATTTTAATAAATCTCTTATCAACATCTACAAGATTAATAGCAAAATCTATAAATCCATTTTGCTCCTCAATACCCGTTATAGTTTTTACATTAAAATCTTTAATTATATTGAGAGGATGGAATGTAACCCTACCACCATTATTCCGTTTTAAATAATTGATAATCTCTTTGATTATGTAATCATTTTCTGTAATTATATCTGATATATGTCCTCCAATTGCAGTTTCTATTGCGAGTTCATACTTTTGCTTGGTACTAAAAATGCTTCCTACAATGAAACATTTATCCTTAAACATAGATAAAGTTCCATTATTTATTTCATTCATTAAACTTTTTCCAGTTCGACTAAACCCATCATAATTACTTTCAAACTGGATCATCATATCCAAATTTGTTTTTTGAACTACAATTGATTTATTAAGTTTATCCAGTTCTGCTTTATATGTATTTACCTTTCTCTCAATATCATTAATCAAAATTCCAATGTCAGTTAAATCATTTTGATTATCGAGTAAATTTTTATTTTTTATTTCCCTTTTAAATTCTTGTTCTTGAATATCATTCTCTATATCATAAATTCTTTTTTGTATCATACTTATTTCAATTTTCAAAGAATCTCTTTCGTGTATCAATGATTCAAAATTTGAATTCATAAACCCAATTTTATTTCTTATAGTTGTGTTAGTTTCAAAGAGCTCTAATTCTTGCAATTTAAATTTTTCCAATTGAGAATTCATATCCTCTATTTGGTGCTTTTTATCTTGAACAATTTTTTTAAATTCATTTATATAATTACACAACTCCTCAAGATCATTTTCGAATTTAGCTCTTGTTTTATCAATTATATTTTCCTTTGACTCTATGTTATCTAGCTTAAAATTATTTTCATCCAACTGTTTTTTATAAATAGCGTTTGAATTATTAAGGACATTTATACTATTATTTTCCAAATTCAATTCATTAGTAATGGATTGAATTTTATCTTTTATTTCGTAAAAATTACTGCGATTCTCTTTTTCTTCATTGACTAACTGATTTAAAATATTTTCAAATTTCTCTTTATCATTTTCCAAAGATGCCTTTTCATCATTTACATTATTTAATTCTTTGCAATTATAATTCAGCTCAACTTTCAAATCTCTAATTTCACTATAAATTTTATGTACTTTATTTGAAAATAGCAGAATCTCAATCTCTCTAAGTTCTTTAGACAATTTTAAGAACTGTTTTGCTTTATTTTTTTCAATATACAAAGGCTTCATGTACTCATTATAGGTACTCAATATATGATTTATCCTTATTAAATTTTCATTTGCTTGATCAATTTTATTTTGTGCTTCATCTTTTTTAAATTTATACTTTGTTATACCAACAGCCTCTTCTATAAGTGCTCTCCTATCATCAACCTTACCACTTAATATTGCTTCTATCCTTCCTTGACCTATTAGCGAATAGCCTTCCTTTCCTATTCCTGTATCAAAAAACAACTCGTGTATGTCTTTAAGTTTACATACCTTATTGTTGATCAAATATTCACTTTCACCTGATCTGTACAATTTTCTAGAAACTGTTAATGTGGAATACTCTATTGGAAGTTCTCTTTTTGAATTATCTATACTAAGAGAAACCTGAGCCAAAGATATTGGTTTCCTGAATTGAGTCCCTGAAAATATAATGTCCTCCATTTTGCCACCACGCAAAGTTTTCACACTTTGCTCACCAAGACACCACCTTATAGCATCTGAAATATTGCTTTTTCCACTTCCGTTAGGTCCAACAACTGAGGTTATGCCTTGTCTAAATGTAAGCTCTGTGTAATCAGCAAATGACTTAAATCCTTTTATCTCTATAGATTTTAGAATCATATCAAAATTTTTATCCTCTCTGATAAAATTTTCAAATAACTAATCCTATAATTATACTTGTTAAAAATATAATTAATATTATTGAGGATACTATGGTTATCAACTTCTTTTTCGTATTCCTTTTCACAGAATTTCAACTCCTCAAAATAAATTAAGTAGCTAATTAGATTATTTAAATTTTACAACAAAAACAAAATAAGTTTACATAACTAAGTATGTAAACTTTTCACTAATTTTTCAATCTTTTTTTAATAGCTTGTTTATAATTGGCTCTAGTGACGATGTCAATTTCTCATATCCATTGACATTTAAATGGAGTCCATCATGAGTAAGTGAATTTATCAAATTACCATTCTTATCTGACAAAACGTCGAAGGCATCAACATAAAATAAATCTTTAAAATACTTTTTAAAATATTTAAGACTCTCATTCAATTGTACTATTCTAGAATTTTCTCTTCCTCCTCCTACAACATCTTTTCCATATCTTTTTTCATCACATGGCAATATCGATATCAAAACTATATTTACTCCCCCAAGTATTATCTTTAATTCTGTTACTATCCGTGCGATATTTAAAATTATTTCCCCATCTCGTTTATCATTGTATTCACTCATATCGTTTGTTCCAACTAGCAATACGACAGTATCAGGTTTATGACGCACGACACCTTGCTTAATTATATTGAACATTCCCTCAGTAGTTATTCCAGATATGCCACAATTAAATAATTTATCTTTAATATTTGGGAAGAATCTATTTAAATCATAATCTCTAATTAACGAATCTCCTAAAAAAACTATTTCCTTTCTTATATCAGTATCCCACTTGGTAGAAAGCACATCATTCAAAAAATTAACCATGTATTCTTCAATTTGAAATTTTTCATATAAATATTCTTTATTTGACATTATAAAAAATCCTCTTTAATTAAAATGAATTATATTTATATACCTATTCGACATTGCTCAATCAAATAAACATATTTAATAAAATATATTTATAATTTCTATGAATTTACTTTTTTGTAAAAATAAACTGTGGATTTTTAAAAACCCAAAATCCACAGCTTGTATAATGAACCAACCATATGTATTAATTATCCCATTCTAAAATTGACTTTTTACCATCTTGCTCATCTTCGTCTTTGGATGTAAGCTCTATATTGAAAGGTACAAAAACATATATTCCCTTTTCAATTTCCTGAAGCTCCGCATTCAAAACATAACTCGCTCCACATAAAAAATCCAACATCCTATGAGCTATTTTGGAATCTAACAAAGTTGTATTTATCAATATTATTTTTCTATCCTTTAAATCCTCACATATATTGAGAACGTCACTATACACAACCGGTTTAACAATTCTCATTTTCGTATCGCCATAAAACTTGTTGTCATTTTTGCCCACTATAGATTTAAAATTTGTAATTTTGCCAAAATCTTTATTTAAATCATTCTTAGTGTTCATCTCTTCACTCATTTCATCTTCAAACTCAAATTCTCCATCTTTAAGCCCAAAAAATCCCCAAACCTTATCCGCTGCATTTTTTAGTCCCATACCAACACTTCCTCCTTCAATCTAAACTACGAAACAAACAATAAACTAAGCAAAACTAATCTACATTATTTTTATCCAATTGAGGGAAATATATTTTTTCCAAAGTGATAACATTCTTTAAAGGTTAGATATTATATTTTTGAAATAATCTGGAATTTTTACCTTAAATTCTATATATCTCTTCGTACTTGGATGTACGAACCCTATAACTCTAGCATGAAGAAGTTGCCCTTCATTATATATATCATTTTTTTTCAATCCATAAACAGAATCTCCAACTATAGGAAATCCAATACTGCTCATATGGACTCTAATCTGATGAGTCCTCCCCGTATGAAGTTTACACAAAACCAGAGAATGTTTATGGTATCTCTTTAAAACTTTAAATTCTGTTATAGCACTTTTACCATTACTATTTTTAACAATCGCCATTTTAATTCTGTCCTTAGGATGTCTTCCAATGTTACCGGAAACCGTCCCTTCAGAATCTTTAATTACACCATTTAACAAAGCAACATACTCTCTTCGTATCGAGTGAACTTTAAATTGCTCACTCAAAAACCTATGAGAAAAATCATTTTTTGCAATAACCAATACGCCAGACGTATTTTTATCAATTCTATGTACAATTCCAGGTCTTTCGATTCCGTTAATAGCGGACAAATCTTTATAGTGATGCATTAAGGCATTAACTAAAGTACCCGTATTTATATTTTGTGCAGGATGAACTATCATTCCCTGTGGTTTGTTTACAACAATAATATCTATGTCCTCATAAACAATGTCTAAAGGTATATCCTCTTTTTCAATGGATAATTTCTTAATTTCACGATCTAAAATAGAAATTTTATCATTTAATCTTAACCTATAGGAAACTTTCACAACTTTATCATTTACCATAATCTTTTTGTCTAAAATTAATTTTTGAATAAAACTCCTACTATAAAGCTCCCCAAGATAATCCAACAAAACTTTATCAAGTCTAAAATTCAAATACTTTTCACTATCAACAACAATTTCTTTCATACGTTAACCTATAAACAAACTGCACCGAGTACAATAAATGACTCCAGTGCAGTATAGAACAAACTTTATGTTTCACTAACAAAAAACTTCTTTATATTTTCAAGATCAGAATCAAGCTCTTCCGAATTTCCAAATCTGGATGCAAGCTCATCCTCAGATCCAAAATTCTGTATCGAATGCCCCTTATCCTCTTTATTGATTTTTTCCAATTCTAAATTAGACTCTTTATCAAAATTTTCATCTTCCTTAACGCTTTCAAGTGTTGCTTCATTAACTTTATTCAAATTATAATTTTTGATAAAATCCTTCTCCAAGTCTTCAAAAGTTTCCATCTGCACAGTTATAAAATTCCTAAATTTAGCCCTAAATTTCACAAACTCCTGCTTTAATTTATCATATTCGTGCGTTATAGATACCACATCAGTGTGTGCTTTATCCAATATCTTTTTAGCAGAATCATTTGCATGCTTTATAACCATATCTGCTTCCTTCTGAGAAGAAATTTTAGCTTGCTCAGCTGCATTCTGAGCCAATAACAATGTATTTTGTATAGTTGATTCTATCTTGGCATAATGCTCAATCTTTTCATTCATGGCATTAATTTTCTCTTTTAATAAAGAATTCTCTTTAAAAAGCTCCTCGTAATCTTCGACGATCTGATCCAAAAACTCATCTACTTCTTCTGGATCATACCCCCTGAGCATTTTCCTAAATTCCTTATTAGTAATATCAACCGGAGTTAATTTCACAAACATTCACCTCAAAACTTTCATTCAAATAAATTTATCTACAATAACTTTAATTTTATTTTTAGCTGTACTACCCAAGTTTTCCCTAATTTTAAATTTACCATAACCACTTATGGTAATTATATCATACTCACAAACCTTTGTATCAACATCTAACACCACAAATCCATTAAGCCTAACTTTCGAACTTCTAATTAAACTCTTAGCACTTTCCCTAGAAATATTTGTTAGAGCTGACACCATACAATCAATCCTAAGTGAGCCTACAACCCTATATAAAATTTCAAAATTTTTCCGAGGTAATTTATTAAATAATGCAAAACCAACATCAACACACACATTTTTGATCTTCTTCAAATTTTGAATAACATATTCTGCAAAACTTGTTACAATCGGAACATACGCACAATTACCTTCTAAAACCAAATCTCCCATTTTCTCACGAGTAAAACCCAAAGACATAATACCGCCCAAAAAATCCCTATGAGATAACTTAATAAACTTATCGTTATAAGAAATCCTCAAAACTCTAGCAACAGTATTAAAGATAGTATCTTCATCTATATCGTAATGAGAAAATGCAATAAGAACCCTTTGAGCATCATCCACGAATCCATACGAACAGACCTTCAAACCAATGACCGAAGGAACACATCTCAGCGAACTAAACACCATTCTATCATAAAAGACATCCGAAATCTTGATCTTCCCACTCCTAAGTGAAGCGATATACAAACTATATAGCTTGTCTATATTTTCACAAGAACCACTACAAATTTCTGAAAATCTATCTTTGGATAACAATTCTCTTACTTAGCCCAACTAAACAAACTACTCCTTGTTTGTATCTCTTTCTTCAATTCATTTGTAACCTCAACATTCGAAGGAGCCAATATATAAATAGATTTTTCAACTTCTTGAAATTCCGCATCCAAGGCATAACTCGCCCCACACAAAAAATCCACAGTCCTCTGAGCAACCTTAGGTTCTAGAATGGTCGCATTAACTATAACAATCTTCCTATTCTTTAGGTCGTCACAAATACCCAAAACCTCCTCATAAGCAACAGGCTTTATTATAGTCATCTTAGCTACATTAGCACCCGAATGAAGATTTACTACCTTACCACTCAAATTTGGCAAATCTGCTTGGCTATTTTGTTTATTAATGGAAAAAGTTTCATCAGGACTTTTTTGCTTATTTTCATTTTCAAAAACATCCTCATACTCATCTTTGAGACCAAAAAAACCCCAAACCTTTTCGGCCGCATTCTTCAAAGCCATATTTCCTACCCCCTATAATTTCTTTCACTTCTCTCTTGGCATAGAATATTCTACAAAAAAAGTCTATTTCCTTCTTTTATAGAATATATTTCAAAAATTATTCTAACAAAATTACCGGATAGTCCTTAGCTCTTACATCTATGTATCCTTTCATATTTTTAAATTTTTCATTTGAGTTTATGATATTTATCGCTAAGTTCAGCTTATCTCTCAAATCAGAATTGCTACCTATTTTTATTTGTATATTGTTGTATCCTATTATCACACTATGTACATTACTCAAATTTACATAATCAAATTTGATACTACTCTTATTCAAACTCAATAATTCGCTTAAATTTCTTATCCATCTTAGCTCTCTACTATCATCATCAAACAATATTTGACCATCCTTTATATCATCTGGTAAACTTACTCCGACTATCTCAATCAATTGAATATCTTTTTTACCTTCAGAAATATCTATAAGCTTTGCATCTTTATCAAATACGTAATAATTATCACTATTATACATATAGTAATAAGCATTGACCTCATTTATAATTAAATCTATTGTGTTTGGATAAATCTTCTTAAAGCTAACATTTTCTACGTATTTATTTCCCTTCAACACATCCACATCCGATTTTATTGAATGAAAAAATATATTTTTGTTATATAGTGAATTTATTTCCTTAATTATGTAATCTTCAGACAAAATTCTATTTCCCGAAATTTTTATATGCCTTATAGCAAAAATGGATGAGTTTACAAATATAAGCATAAACAATACGAATACCAAAAATATAAATATAATTCTTCTTAGAAGGAATATCCTTCTTCTCTTTATTAATCTATTTTTATTAATAATCTCTTTACTGTACTTAGTATTCAACAAATTACCTCATAAATATTTTTTACGATCTAATTCTATTTCTAGAAATATTTAAAAGAATTCCCATAGCAGTCATATTAAATAACAATGATGATCCTCCATAACTTATAAAAGGTAACGGTACCCCAGTTACGGGCATACTACCTGTAACAACGGCTAAATTTATTATTGCTTGTATTGCAATCACTGACGTAATTCCCATAGACATCAAAGTCCCAAAATTGTCCTTACACTTTATAGAAATAACAACTCCTCTCCATATCAAAACCGCAAATAATATAATCAACAACATGCCACCTAGAAATCCTGTTTCCTCAGCAATAACAGAAAATATAAAGTCATTGTGGGGTTCTGGTAAATAATACGCTTTTTGTCTTGACATCCCAAATCCTAATCCTAAAAATCCCCCAGATCCAAGTGCTAATAAAGACTGTATAAGTTGATATCCATCTCCTCTAGGATCTGCCCATGGGTCTAAAAAACTCAAAAGTCTTTTTAATCTATAAGGAGCTGACAATATCAACAATACACCAGCAAGCAAACCTACTCCCCCCAATGTAAATAGATGTCTTTTTCTAGCTCCAGAAATCGTTATAAGTATAAAAGTTACAAACATTATTACCGAAGTTATACTTAAGTTTTTTTCCGCAAGTACAAGAATTGCAAACAATCCTGCAACTAACAATGTCGGAAAAATTCCTCTCCAAAACTTTTTTATTTCATCACCCTTTTTGTCTAAACTCTTTGCTAAATATAGTACAACAACATATTTGGCCATCTCAGATGGCTGAAGTGATAATGGTCCTATTTGTATCCATCTTTGTGCACCATTTATTGGAGGAAATAAGAATACTAACAGTAAAAGTATTATCGTTACAATCATCAAGACTATTATCAATCTAGCATTTTTCAATCTGTTATAATTCCAAGTCATGAAGAAAAACATGGAAAATCCCCCAATTACTATAAACATTAACTGTTTTTTTAAATATGCCATACTATCATGTAGCTCATTTGCCGCTCTATATGAGCTAGCACTGTATATCATAATTGCTCCTATAGCAACAAGAAGGATAACAGTATAAAAAAGAACATAATCTATTTCACCATCAGCTTTATTTAATCTGAGTAATCTTGAAATCCTAGTTTTATGTTTTATATCATTACCTTTTTCTTTCATGTATAAATTATTTCCTTTCACAATAATAAAAAAGATAAAACACATGCTATTAAAGTAACTATTCCAAAAACATATACAACCTTATTTTCACTCCATCCAATATGCTCAAAGTGGTGATGTATTGGAGCCATTTTAAATACTCTTTTTTTAGTAAGCTTATACGAAATTACCTGAATTATAACTGACAGTGTTTCAACAACGTACACTATACCAACCAAAATCAAAATCACTTCTATTCCTAAAATAAAAGCACTTACAGAAACAGCTCCTCCCAATGCAAGAGAACCAGTATCCCCCATAAAAACCCTAGCTGGATTAATATTAAAAATTAGAAAAGCCATAAGTGCTCCAATCAAAATAAATATAAATATACCTAAATCAATATCTCCAAATACAAAACTAGCCAAAAACAAAAATGTAAGAACAATTATTGTTACTGTAGTAGCTAGTCCATCTAATCCATCAGTTAAATTAACTGCGTTTGTCACACCTGTAAAATACAAAAACAGAAATGGTAAATAAAAATGTAAAAGTTCAATATTCAAATTAAGCACAGGTATATACAAAACTGTACTGTAATCATTTGATAAAAGATAAATTATGTAAGTCACAACTAGTAACAATATCATTTTCTGATATGCCCTTAATCCTAAATTCTTTCTTCTCTTTATCTTTAAATAATCATCCAAAAATCCAATAAACCCAAATGCTAAAAATGATATCATAGCGAAAATTGCATTGTTTTTTAAAGTTTTTACATAGAATATGGAATAACAAATAGTTATTAAAAAAGTCGGTACTATGAAAATAACTCCACCTATAGTGGGCGTCCCCTGTTTTTTCATATGTGTCTTAGGTCCTTCTTCTCTTATGCTTTGTCCATATTTCATCTTGTGCAATACTGGAATCATAATTTTCCCAAATAGATACGTCAAAATAAATGAACACGCTAAAGGAAGAAACATCTCTATGATAATTCCCATTCTCTCAACAACTTAAACTTATTTTAAAAATAAGTGAAAGCCCCCCCTTTTCAAAATTTTTCCTTTATTATATTTGCAACCTTCTCAAATTTTAACGATCTGGAAGCCTTTATCAAAATTGCTTCTCTACCGATCAAAATATTATGTATCTCATTTTTAAAATCATCTATAGATTCAAAGCAGAAACAGTTTTTAATATTTCCAAAATACCTTTTGTATTCATACCTATATTCACCTATAGCCACAAGCTTATCAACCCTAGAGTTTAAGTACTTAGAAATTTCACCATGGTAATACTTAGATTTATCTCCTAATTCATTCATATCCCCTAAAATACAAACTTTTTCTTTATTAGTGTATAAACTTAGTACATCTATACTACTCTTCATGGAAGTCGGTCCAGCATTGTAGCAATCATTTATAATAATCATATCTTTATGTTCAAATACTTCTTGTCTCAATTCAGAAATACTTAAAAGCTCTAATCTAGATTTCAGCAAATCAATAGGTACATCAAAAATTTCACATATTTTAAAACCAATAAGAGAATTCAACACATTGTGCTTTCCGAGCAGTGGCAAAGTCACTCTTTCCTTTTCTCCATTGTATAAAATATCAAATTCTGTAAAAGACGAAGTTAAATTAATATTATCGGCATACAAATCACACTCTTGTGTAAATCCTACTCTAAGTGTTTTAAAACCACAATTTACATTGCTTAGCAATTTATCTTCGTTATTTAAGATAAGTACACTATTGTCACTAAAATAATTGATAATCTCCATCTTAGCTTTTAATATATTCTCACTAGTTTGAAAATACTCTATATGGTTTTCAGCTATATTAGTTATAATGCCTATATTAGGTCTTAATATGTTAACTAAATAATCAATTTCTCCAAACCTATTCATTCCCAGTTCAAAGACACACACTTCAGAATCGTCATCAATATTAACAAGAGATATAGGCATTCCCAAATGATTATTCAAATTACCTTGTGCCTTGTACACCTTGTACTTTGAAACCAAAAAGTCGTATATAATGTCCTTTGTTGTTGTCTTGCCAACTGATCCTGTTACAGCGATTACATCAATATCCAACTTATTTCTTACATAAATAGCTAATTTTTCTAAGGCCTCTAAAGTATCTTTAACAAGTATAATTGAGATATCAGGATATTTAATTTCTCCAATATCAAAATATTTTTTATCTATTATACATAACCTTGCTCCACCCTTTATTGCATCTAGAACATATTTATTTCCATCGAAATTTTTACCGTTAATGGCTAAAAAAATTTCTTGACCATTTAAACTTCTGGTATCAATCGATATTTTATCAAAACTATTTTGCCTACCATTTATTAATAATTTTCCAGATATGCAATCCAAAATCTCTTCCAAATCCAATCTCATTTATGTCACATCCTCTAATAACTAACAACTTTCTCGAAAAATATTTTCTATAATTTCCTTTTCATCAAAATGTATAACTTTATCTTTTAAAATTTGATAATCTTCATGACCCTTACCTGCTATAAGAATTATATCATTGGCTTTTCTATTTTTTATAGACTTTTTTATCGCATCGAATCGATTTACTATGATTTCATAATTCGATTTTTCAATACCACTTTCTATGTCTTTTATAATTTCTATAGGATCCTCACTCCTTGGATTATCCGACGTTAAATAAACATAATCACTTAATTCAGAAGCTATCTTACCAATCAAAGGACGCTTTTCTTTATCCCTATCCCCACCACAACCTATAACGCAAATTATCCTACCAGTTGCTATATATTTAAGAGTATTGAGACAACTTTTTACTCCGTCTGGGGTATGAGCATAATCCAGATATATATCACAATCAAGATTATATTTTTTAGAAACATTTTCGAGGCGTCCACTTACAAAAACACTTTTTAAACTTTCACGTATAACGTTAACGGATATCCCTTCATTTAATGCAATAATTATGGACGGCAATGCATTATAAATGTTGAATCTCCCAACTAAATTATAATCAAATTTATATTCTCTGCCAAATTTATCACATATAACAAAATTGGTTTGATTTTTTTGTAAAACAATGTGTTTAGCGATAAAATCACTCTTTAAATCATCTATCCCATATGTAATAACATTTGAATCAATTCTATTTATAATTTCTTTCCCATAGTTATCATCACTATTAATAATTTTTTTATGACTCATATCAAATAATTTAAATTTAGCATTGAAATAGCTCGAAAAATTTTTATGAAAATCCAAATGATCCTGAGTTAAATTAGTGAAAACACCATAATCAAATTCAATTCCATAAACTCTATCAAGTTCTAATGCGTGTGATGAAACTTCCATAAAACAATATTCAACACCATTGTTGTACATATCGTTAAGTATGCTATTTAATTGTATCGCTCCAGGAGTTGTTCTATTAGACTTTATCTTTATGTCATTAATAAAATTATTTATAGTCCCAATTAATCCTGTTTTAAATCCAGCGTTACGAAAAATTTCCCTCAATATAAACGTTGTTGTAGTTTTACCATTTGTACCCGTAATACCTATAATCTTTATCTTCTCATACAATCTTCCAAAATAATTTATAGAAGCAATAGATAACGCTTTTCTAGTATCCTCTACAGATATAATCGTGCAGTCCAAATTTGTAGGTAGATTCTTTTCAAATCCTTTTTCCACAACTACAGAATCAGCACCTTTTAAAACAGCATCATGTATGAAATTATGACCATCAAAATTATAGCCATTTATGCAGAAAAAAACATCTCCATCGTGAATATTGTTTGTATCATCTGTAATTCCATTAATTTCGATTTTATCAGATCCCAAAACCAGATTATAGTCAAAATTACTAAATAATTCTACTAACCTCATCTAGCCCTCCTTAATTCTGATTAAAACTAATGAATATCCTTTATACTGAAAGTCAACTCTACAGTATCACCTTTTTGAATTATTTTTCCAACTTCGATACTTTGACTTACCATTAGTCCTTCACCAGTTATTTTGTATTTTAGTCCTATACTTTCCAAAATCTCAATTGCTCCTTGTTTACTATATCCGTATAAATCTGGCATTAATATCTGAGTATCTATTTGTTCAGAGTTTCCTTTGTATATCATGACTTTAGTACCTTCTTTAATAGAATATCCTGGTTTAGGAGTTATATCTACGATCTTTTCACCTTCTCCATTAATTTCATATTCCAATTTCAATTCTTTCAATAATTGCTGACCATCATTAACATTCAAACCCCTAATTTCAGGGATTATAACATCTTTAAGTAAACTCTTTCTAACTTCATCATCAGTGGAAGATACATTTATCGACAAATAATTAAACAAATCCGAGAAAAGCTGTCTAGCTACAGGTGTTGTAATAACTCCTGCGTAGTACTCGCCAGCTGACGGCTCATCTATAGATATAAATATACTAATTTTAGGATCACTTGCAGGAGCAAATCCAACAAATGATGAAATATATTTTCCTGCTCCATAAGTACCAGTTTCTGAATCAACCTTTTGTGCTGTTCCTGTTTTACCTGCGATCTCATATCCTTCTATAAAAGCTCGCCATCCAGATCCTTCAGAAATAACTTTTTCAAGCAAATTCCTCATTAAAGCAGCACTCTCTTCACTCACAACTCGTCTTTCTGAATAATCTTCAAACCTCTTATCAACTATATAATTATACTTATCATCATAATAAGAAACTTCTTTAAATAAATGTGGTCTAACCCATACACCATCGTTAGCTACAGCATTAACTGCTGCCAAAAATTGAATTGGAGTTGTAGTATTTGTTTGACCAAAAGATATAGTAGCAAGATCTACCGTAGAAATATTCTCCGTCTTTTTAATTATTCCTTTTGCCTCTCCTGGTAAATCAACTCCCGTTTTTTGTCCAAACCCAAATTTTTCTATGTATTTATTCAAAGTTTCAGCACCTAGCCTTTCTCCAATGGCCATAAATCCAACATTACATGAATTTTGTAATATTTCGGCAAAACTCTGAGCTCCATGTCCAATTCTCTTCCAACAATGTATAATTCTTCCTCCGACTTCCTTATGTCCATCACAATGAAAAATATCACTTTCTGATACCAGTCCCTCTTCAATAGCTGCCATAGCTGTAACAATTTTAAATATTGACCCTGGCTCATATATGTCATTTACTGCCCTATTTCTCCATAATTGTTGCAGTTCATCGTATGTACTAACTTCATCCCTAACAGTATTTGGATTAAAGTCCGGTTTATTTACCATAGCTAGTATTTCTCCATTTTCTGGATTGGTAACAATTATACTAACTGTTTTAGCCTGATTATCTGTTAAAGCCTGACTAGCCGCCTTTTCTGCAAAAAATTGAATTTTTTCATCTATAGTGAGAACTACATTTTTCCCATCAATAGGATCGATATACTCACTTATCGAATAAGGTAAATCTCTTGATTTTGCATCTAATTCAACTATCCTAAATCCATCAACTCCCGTAAGTTCTTCATCATACATCAATTCAATACCCGTTAACCCTTTACCATCAATGTCGGTCGAACCGAGCACATGAGACAAATATGAATTATTAGGATAATACCTTTTTGTATCGGGAGAAACTATTACTCCTGATATATTTAACTCCTTAACTTTATCCACCTTTTGTTTCTCAACTCTCCGTACTAAATAAGCTGATCCAGCTGGATTACCTTTACTATCCTTAGTATTCAAGACTTTAAGTACTTTGTCTGTATTCATTTCCAATGCTTCAGCCATTTTAGGTGCTATATCCTCAACAGTCAATGAATTTTTCTCTAAATACTCCCTAATTGTTTTTAAATCTAAATCTACTCTATAAACATTTGCACTAACTGCCAATTCTTTCAAATTTCTGTCTAAAATCGATCCTCTTTTTGCTTGAATTTTAACGGAACTAGTCCACTGGTCTTCAGCAATTGCATAATACTCTTCTCCCTTTATTATCATAACTCTAAAAAGATTTAATACTATTGCCACTATTAAGAAATAAAATATAAACATAGTCACGAGTGCCCTTTTTTTAGTCAAAAATTTATCTGTAAATTTCTGTTTCATAGCATGCCCTCTTAGCAAAATAAAAAGGTTATTCCTGATATTAACGATTTCTACCGAATAGTTGATCATATATTTTCAGAAGAAACGGTTTATCCGGATGATTTTGTTCTTCCACATCAAAATTATCATTATTCAAATCTACAAATACTGATTCTCCCAATTTAGGAGGACTCATATCTAAATATTCAGCATATTCCATTATTTTATCAAACCCCTTCAAATTTAAAATTTCAAGTTGCAAACTCTCTAATTCCTGCGTAGCTCTATTAATTTCATTTTTTATCTCAGTTATTTCTCTTTGCCTTTTATAAATTTTAGAGCTACTCAAAATCAGAAGAATTCCACATATTATAAAACACACGAGAATACAAAAAAAGCTTCTTCTAACGCAAATATTTAGTGAACGTCTTTTTATATCTTTATATACATCACTGTCGAATTCTTTTTTTATATTTTCGTCTTTACCCATAATTATGTACCCCCAAAGTATTTTATTACATATTTATATATTTCTAATTTTATACTTTTTCAGCTACTCTTAATTTTGCAGATGAAGATCTAGAATTTACCTTTAATTCATCCAAAGATGGTGATATTGGTTTCTTATTCAATATATTTATTTCTTTCTTTTTACTGCAACAACATATAGGTAAATCCTTAGAACATATACAGTCCATAGATAAATATTTAAAAACCTTTTTCACTATTTTATCTTCTAACGAATGGAAAGTTATAATTACAATTCTTCCACCAATACTTAAACTATTTATCGAATCTATTATAGAGTTTTCCAAAATCTCCAATTCCCTATTAACTTCTATTCTCAAAGCCTGAAAAACCTTTTTTGAAGAATGTCCTCTAATCCTACTCTCATAGCCTGGAATAACTTTGTCTATTATTTCAACTAAATCAAAAGTCATCCGTATTGGTTTAATATTCCTTCTCTTTATAATGCTAGAAGCAATTTTTTTATGGTATCTTTCCTCTCCATAAATTTTAAATATTTCAGACAATCTCTCTTCACTGTAAGTATTAATAATACTCTCAGCTGTTAACTCATTAGATCTATCCATACGCATATCAAGTACACTATTCCGCATATAACTAAACCCTCTATCTTCTGTATCAATTTGATGTGAAGATACGCCAAGATCCATCAAGATACCATCTACTCTTTCTAAATCCAAACTTTTAATTATAAAGTTTATATTTTCAAAATTTCCCTTAATAATTTTAATATTTTCTATCCCTTCAAATTTTTTTACGCAATACTTAATTGAATAATCATCTTGATCAATAGCAATAAGTTTCCCATCACTATTTAATCTTTTTAAAATTTCATAAGAATGTCCTCCTCCTCCAAGTGTACAATCTATATAAACTCCATTTGGTTTTATATTGAGAGCATCTACACATTCATTCAACATTACTGGAAAATGTTCAAATTTCAAAAATATTCCTCATTTCTTACCAATATAATTACTAAATCAATTATATATTTTTGAATTATAAAAGAAAATATGTATATTCTATATTTTTGGAAATTTTTCCATATAAACATAAATGCCAAATTTCAAAATGAAATCTGGCTTTATTATTTAAAAAATCTTAGAATGAACCATATTAGATTCATTAAATATATTCTTAAACTCATAAATAACATCATCGAGCTTTATTCTATTCAGCACATCAAGGTACTCAAATAAATTTGATCTATTTTTTATTAATACAATCATTAAATTTGAAATATTGTCTACACTATTGAACAAACTTATGTAATTTCCCTGCATAGACCTCTTAACTCTATCAAATATATTTTTATCTTTCGAAAAATCATATTTAGAATAATAATTAAACAAATTCTCTGCTAAGTACTTAAATTTCTCTCCATCTCCATAAAACATATAATGACCATAATCATTCCCACGAGAGTATTCAGTATAATAACTTCCATCAATAATCTTACTCTTATAAATTTTATCATAAAAATCCGAGGTTGCTCTAAAATAAATCCTATGTATCATTTCAAAAACAATAAGTTTCCTTACATAATCAGTATCTGTCGAATTTATTAAAGTCATATCTTTAAATCCTAAAATGTTGGTCGGTACATTCATTCCCATATTTTCCTCAACATAGTGTTTATTGATTGGTGAATATGCATTGAACTTTTCTCGTATAACATCAGGCTTTATCTTATCTTTTACATATTTACTTAAGATGTGTTTAGCCTCACTCACATCTACATTTCCTACGATGGTAAGAAACATATTATTATTTGAATAAAAATTTTCATAACAATCTTCAAGATGATTTTTCGTTATAGCATTTGCTGTATTGTTATCTCCAAGTATATCGTTTCTTATAGGATGATCTTCGTACATTGTAGTAATAAAATTTCTATATACTTTAGTGTAAGGGTCGTCATCATACATCTTGATTTCTTGTTCTATTACTAATTTTTCACTTTCCACACTCTCTTCGCTTAAATTTAATCCATAAATCATTTCGCACAAATATCTTATACAATCTTCAAATTTATCTGTGGTATTAAAATAGTAATTTGTTACATCGTAAGTTGTATAAGCATTCACATCCGCTCCTATTTTAGAGAATTTTTTAAAAACCTCATCTTTCTCATTACCATCGAACATTTTATGTTCTAAGAAATGTGCAATTCCCAAAGGATACCTTTTGAAATTCTTATCACTGTCAATCTTGAAAGAAATATCATTCGAACCATATTTTACTACAAATGAACATAACACATTAGAAAATTGTTTCTTTTCCATAACGTAAACATGTAATCCATTGACTTTAAAAACCTGTATAGATTCTTTCAATTTATCGTCTTTAAATACTTTCATATTAATTCTCCTTTATAGGTCTTACAGAAAATATAGCTGATTTTGCTATTTGTTTAGAGGAGTCGATGATTCTATCTCTATCTACTAACTTTATTTCTCTTAAAAATTCATCAATTCTTCCTTCTTTTTCAAATATGAGAAGTGGAACCATAAATGAATGAATTGATATTATTTTATCTTGAACAGACATCAAAACACGTTTAATACTACTTTTTGCATTATCTATATCCTCCTGAGTAACTGAACCGTTTGATATATTATCAATCTCGTTTAATATAACATCTTTAGTCAATTCAAAATTTTCGTCATTAATTCCACATTCTATAGATAGCATTCCTTTAAACTTTTCATAATGAGAATTTATATTATATACCAGATTCCTCTTAACTCTAATCTCTCTATAAAGCTTTGAATATCCTCCCCCAAGTATTTTATTAAAAACAAAAAATGCATAATAATCTCCATTAAAAATCGTTATTGGAGTCTTGAAGTTTATTACTAATTTTGTTTGACTAACGTCAAACTGTTCGGACTCTTCGACAAAATAAGTTTTCAAAAACTTGTTATTGTTTGTATAAAATTTCTTCGTTATACCTTTTTTAAATTTCTCTTCAATTGAGTAACGTACTTTTGTTTCATCAAAATCACCAATTATAAAAAAATAGTAAGGCATTTCTTTTAATTTTAAGTAAAATTTATACAAGCTTTCTCCTGTTATGTGTTTTAGTATCATAACATCTCCATATATGTAATTTGAATAAGGCTCATTCTGAGTTGATATTTGCTCACATCTAATATAAGCATAATAACTTTTAGAATCATATAAACTTAAAATATTCTTTCTTACGTTCTCTCTTTCAATTTCTAAAAATACTTCATTAAAACTTCCATCACGTATCAAAGGATTACAAAAAACCTCATATAGAAAATCTATAATTTCATTCCATAAAGAAATATCTTTATCTATGTAACTGTCCTTTAAAAATTCCAAATAAATTGTAAATACAGCAACTTCACCGCACTTATTTATATAACAATTAAAATATGTACCGTACATATCCTGAAGTTTACTGTATATTTTTTTAACGGAGTCATACTTCTTTGTCCCAATTTTTAACATCTGAATAAGTAAATTTAAATCTGTAATTTTCTCATCTATGTCAATTGGAATATTTAAACTTATACTATTTGATTTAAATTTGTCACTTTTCATAAATTTTATGTTCATAAAACAAAAATCTCCTAACCTTTATTCTGTTTGACATTTATACCACAATAAACTATAATACTCAGTATGTTGTGGGGATAGATGAGTTCTGGTGGACTCGCCAGTCTTCAAAACTGCGTTGTCGTGCTAATACCACGATGGGTGGGTTCGATTCCCACATATTCCCGCCAAGTGTAGTGTGTTATGCTCTTTAATGTAACACATTATTTGAATTAAATAAACTTCAAATTTCCAAAATATCTATTCGTTTAATTAAAATGTGTGCCATTTTGTGAGAGAGGTTTCTGGGTTGATCCTCTCTTATCCTCATGTGCGTAATCTAAAAAAAGAAAAGAGCAAACATCGCTAGGATGCATGCTCTTTTTTAAAACTTTAAGCATCTTCAGAAAATTGGCTATTATACAAATCTGCATAAACACCATTTTGCCTCATAAGTTCATCATGATTCCCCTGTTCTATTATATCACCTT
The DNA here is from genome assembly GCF_054906395.1 of Anisomitus miae (SeqCode). Taxonomy (NCBI): domain Bacteria; kingdom Bacillati; phylum Bacillota; class Clostridia; order Eubacteriales; family Clostridiaceae; genus Anisomitus (SeqCode); species Anisomitus miae (SeqCode). The sequence continues at coordinate 193,503 of NZ_JBRACL010000006.1, read as the reverse complement.
GCTTCATAACGAGTATTATATCTGAATCTTTTATCGTTGAAAGCCTATGAGCTATCACAAAACTAGTTCGCCCTTTCATTAAAGTCTTCATAGCATTTTGTATCAAAGCTTCTGTTCTTGTATCCACATTGCTTGTTGCCTCATCAAGTATCAAAATCTTAGGATTAGCAATTATAGCTCTAGCTATAGTTAAAAGTTGCCTTTGCCCTTGAGAAATATTGGATGCATCTTCATTTAACACCGTGTCATAACCATTCTCAAGTAATTTTACAAACTCATCTGTGTGAGCTGATTTAGAGGCAGATAAAATTTCCTCCTGTGTCACATCATCCAATCTTCCATAGGCCAAATTCTCATTTATAGTTCCATTAAACAACCATATATCTTGCAAAACCATAGCAAATAAACTTCTCAAATACTCTCTGCTCATTTCCGATATATCTACACCATCTATCTTTATACTTCCAGAGTTTATTTCATAAAATCTCATTAATAAATTTACAAGTGTTGTTTTACCAGCACCTGTATGCCCAACTATGGCAACCTTTTGACCAGGTTTTACATCAATATTAATATCACTCATTAAAATTTGATCTGGGTAATATCCAAATCTTACATTTTCAAATCTCACATTTCCTAAAACATTCTCTATTTGCTTTCCTTCCCCATCATTACCTTCAGACTCCTCTTCATCTAAAAACTCAAAAATCCTCTCGGCTGCAGCTATTGTAGACTGATAAATATTTGAAATACTCGCAAGTTGATTTATAGGCATACCAAATTGCCTTGAGTACTGTATAAATGCTTGTATATCTCCTATACCCATTTTACCAATTATGGCAGAGTATCCTCCTATTAATGCTATAACAATATAATTTATATTGTTTATAAACATCATCACCGGCATCACTATGCCAGATATAAACTGTGACTTCCAACCATTTTCATATAGTCTGTTATTTATTTCATCAAATTCCTTAATATTATTAGGCTCACGTCCAAATGCCTTTACAACGTTATAACCCGAAAACATTTCTTCAATATAGCCATTTAAATTCCCTATAGAGTTTTGTTGATTTCTAAAATATTTTTGTGCCTTTACAATCATTGGCTTTATACAAAATATCCCAAATATCAAAATCCCTACAGCCACAACAGTCATTACTGGACTTATGCTTATCATGAAAGATATAACTCCCACTATTGTTATAACTGATGAAATAAATTGAGTTACGCTCTCTTGAATTGTCGTACTAACAAGTTCAACATCATTTGTTAGTCTGCTCAATATCTCACCATATGTTTGAGTATCATAATACTTAAGTGGAATTCGTGATATTTTCAAATTTATATCCTTTCTTATGTCATGCATTGTATTCTGCCCAACATTTGCCATAATGTAATTTTGCAAATAAACAAATACACATCCTAAAATATAGATAAATACCAATATCAAAATTATCCTTCCTATATAAGCGAAATTAATTCCGCCCGTTCCATTTGCAATTCTAACAGATCCATTGAAAATTTCATTAACAGCAGTACTCATTATCTTAGGTCCCAATATTGTAAAAACTTGACCTACTATAGCAAAAATTATAATTAAAATTAACAAACCTGATCTTGCTTTAAAATATCCAAACAATCGTGCCGTTGTCTTTTTGGAATTCCTAGATTTAGATCCAGAGAAAGATTTTACATCTCGTTTACTCATGATAACTCCTCCTCTGACAATTGAGATTTTGCAATTTCTTGATACACCTTGCAATTATCTAAAAGTTCTCTGTGGTTACCGATACCTACAATTTTCCCATTATCTAAAACAATTATCTTATCTGAGTTCATAATCGATGTAATTCTTTGACCAACGATTATAACTATTGAATCTTTAACATTTTCCTTAAGAGCAGTTCTTAATTTAACATCTGTTTTAAAATCTAATGCAGAAAAACTATCATCAAATAAATATATCTTAGGATTTCTAATTAGTGCTCTCGCTATAGATAGCCTTTGCTTTTGACCTCCTGATAAGTTAGCCCCTCCCTGAGAAATAGGAGCATCCAAATTCTTATCAAGGCTATATACAAAATCATAAGATTGAGAAATCTTTAATGCATTTATCATTTCTTCCTCTGTTGCATTTTCCTTACCGTAACACAAATTTGAACGAACAGTTCCTGAAAATAAAACAGCCTTTTGAGGAATATAACCTACTTGCTCCCTTAATTCTTTTTGAGAAATTTCTCTTATGTCAATTCCATTAATTAATATACTGCCTTTACTAACATCATAAAATCTCATTATTAAATTTAAAACACTCGATTTTCCTGAACCGGTTCCACCAATTATGGCAACAGTTTCACCAGCCACACATTCAAAATCTATATCTTCTATATCGTATTCCCCAGTTTCATTGTAAGCAAAACTGACATTATCAAATTTCAAAGAAACCTTTGAATCATTATTCAATATTGTGGGTTCATCTAAATCTGATATCGAAAAATCTGTTTCTAATACCTCGCCGATCCTTTTAGCTGAAGAAACAGCTTTGGGAATTATACCGAATAACATAAAAAATGTCATAAGTGCTATCATTATTTGATTAGAGTACTGAATGAATGCAATTAAATCTCCAACTAAAAGAGTCCCACCACCAACTCTGTGACCACCAAACCATATTATGGCAACAGAATTTAAATAAAATATCAACATCATAACAGGCATAAGCCTCGCAAATATTTTGTAAGCGTTAGCTGTGAATTTGGTCAAATCTTTATTTGCATTATCAAATCTCTTTTCTTCATATTTCTGTTTATTAAAAGCTCTTATAACTCTTATTCCTGTTAGATTCTCCCTAAAAATCAAATTAACTCTATCCAATTTTTTCTGCATCAAAGAGAATATCCTCATGGTCCTAATTCCTATAAAGGAAACTATAACAAGCAACGTTGGAACTGATACAATTAATACAGTTGCCAACTTAACATCGCTATAAATAGCTATTATCAATCCACCTATTGCCATTAGCGGTCCAAAAATCATCATTCTAAGCAACATAAGTGTAAGTATTTGAATTTGTGTTATATCGTTTGTGGTTCTATTTATAAGTGAGGCAACTCCAAATTTATTAAACTCTCGTGACGAAAAGCTTTGGACCTTCACAAATATCTTCCTTCGAATATCTTGACTGAATCTAACCGCAACTTTGGACGCTAGATACAGAGAAGTCAATGAACTAATGATAGAAACAACTATTACTCCAATCATCTTTAGAGACTGGACTATTATCCGATTCATATCTTTTTTAACTATTCCATCATCAATTACTCCCGACATTATAGTAGGGAGAAAAAGTTCCATTATAGATTGAATAAAAACCAAAGCAATTATGAGAACAATAACATTTTTGTAATCCTTTAAGTGTTTAAATACTCCAAACATTTAAAACCTCCCAACTCATTGTTTTTTAGACAATCGTTTAATTATATACCATAAAAAATAAAATTTAGTTTCAAACAAGTTAATTTTATTTTCAAATTCAAACTTTACGTTTATTAAAAATGCTGTTAGGTGTTTATCTAGCTTTATGTTTACTCATTATGTAGTTTTTTATTTATGCTAATTCATCATAACTAAAAATTGAATATCAATGTTTATTTAATTAATGTTTATTTATTAACGTATTTAAATAAATAAATTCAAAATATGAATTTTATTATTTTGGATGATAATTAAACGGTTTTATGTTAAAATCATTTCGTATTATTCCCAATTTTGGTCTGTTAATTTTTTCAAATTGTGGAGGTAATTTTTATGATTACTATATCTATTAATGATAAAAAAATATCAGTTCAAGAGAATCAAACAATTTTAGAAATCGCAAACGACAATGAGATTAAAATAAAAACTCTATGCTACTTAAAAGGCTGTGCAAATACAAATAAATGCGGAACTTGCTTAGTTGAAATTGAGGGAGAGGATAGACTGGTTTACTCATGCTCGACAATAGCAAAAGACAATATGGTTATAAGGACTGATAGTGATAAAGTTAATGAAGCAATCAAAGATGCTGTATCAAAGATTTTGAATTCACACAATTTTACTTGCGGAAAGTGTAAGAGACGTGAAACCTGTGAACTTTTACCGTTAGTCGTTCAAACCAAAGCACGTGCTTCAAAACCCTTTATTGTAAAAGATCATGATTCATACATAGACTCAAGAAGCAAGTCAATAGTCATAGATAGATCTCGTTGTATTAAATGTGGACGCTGCGTTGCTGTATGCAAAGAAAAGGTTGGTACAAATTCAATTTTGTTTCATGATATAAACGGAGAAGTAATTATTGGACCTCAGGATTTGAATTGTTTTGATGATACAAACTGTTTACTTTGTGGTCAATGTGTAAATGTTTGTCCAGTAGACGCTCTATATGAAAAATCTCATATTGATCGTGTAAAGCAAGCTCTTGACGATCCTGAGAAACATGTAATTGTAGCAATGGCTCCATCTGTTAGAACGTCATTAGGAGAGCTCTTTAAAATGGATTACGGAATAGACGTAACTCACAAAATATATACAGCTCTCAGAAAGATTGGTTTTGATAAAATATTTGATATAAATTTTGGGGCAGATCTCACAATAATGGAAGAAGCGAATGAACTTGCGAACAAAATACGAAATAAAGATACAGATTTTCCTATATTTACATCTTGTTGTCCTGCATGGGTTAGGCTAGTTGAGAATTTTTATCCAGAGCTTTTGAGCAATTTGTCATCTGCCAAATCTCCCCAACAAATTTTTGGAGCTGCTAGCAAATCATATTATCCAGAGATTGAAAACATTGATCCAAAAAAAGTTTTTACAGTTACCATAATGCCGTGTACTGCGAAAAAATACGAAGCAGATAGATCAGAGATGATAAATAACGATATAAGAAATATTGATGCAGTCATAACTACACGTGAGTTTGGCATGATGCTCAAGGAATTGAAAATTGATTTCTCTTCACTTGAGGATGGAGAAATGGATGAAGCAATGGGACTCTATAGTGGTGCTGGAGCAATATTTGGTGTCACAGGTGGAGTTATGGAAGCTGCTTTAAGAAGTGTAAAAGATATTTTGGAAGGTAAATATTTAGAAAAAATAGAATACGAAGATGTACGTGGGTTTCAAGGAATTAAAGAGGCTACAGTCGAAATAAATAATGAGAAATATAATGTAGCTGTTGTAAATGGAGCAGGTAATTTCTTCAAAATGAAAAAGGAAGGTCTCCTTGAAAAAAGGCAATACCACTTCATAGAAGTTATGGCTTGTAACGGTGGTTGCATAAATGGTGGAGGACAACCTCGTATTCCTCAAGATATGAGAGAGAAAATAGACTTTAGGTCGTTAAGGGGTAAAGTTTTATATAATCAAGATAAAAATCTAAAATACAGAAAGTCACACCAAAATCCTGCAATAGTAAAAATGTATGAAAAATATATGGGCGAACCGGGAAAGGGAAAAGCACATGAGTTATTACACTTGAAATATATAAAAAAATAATTTTCTATTCATATCTTCCTATTTTCTTTCTATTTCCAAAAATAAAAAACGATCATACAGAGATGCCTTTGCTCTTAATATGATCGTCTTCTTATCTTTACTACTTACAATCCAGATACCCGTAGTATCATCTACGATAGCTTCATACAGTCAAAGTCAAAGTAAAACTAAAATCTCTATCAATACGATGTATTTTCGCTAAATACATCTAAGTTCCTACTCAACAAAACAATAATTAAATACCTTCATTCATTTGTGCAAATACTTCACCGATATCACTATTTATGCATATGCTCCTATCCTCAATTTCAAGTGGGCAAAATGCCTCACCACAATTGATACAAGCATAAATAGAATTATTATTTGTCATTGTCATATGCCAAAACGGATATTTCACAATAATCGGTGTATTAACTCCCACACCGAGTTCTAGGTATAACACATTGAGATTCTTAAATCTTTGAAGAAAGCCAGAATATGCTGCTGATGCTCTGTGCCATCCCTCATCTTCGACAAATGAATCATCTACACGAAGATTCATTGTAACATCCGAAGCGTCATCCAGGCATTTAGGAATTAATTCTGATGGAATTTTCATAACAATATTTTTACTCTCTGGCACTTGAAACACACCATCCTCATCCTTCGTAAAACCTTGTGCCTCCATCGCTTTCATGACCCATTCTTCATTATCATAGGTCTTACCATTTCTACCATCCAAAGTTTGAAAAAGACCGTAATCTCCCTGTGTATAGAGGAGTCGTTTTTTATCAAATCCCGATCTTTGAAACTGATGATCCACATTAGTTGTAATAGAAAAATAGTCTTTTCCTTTCACCAATGCAAGAAGATCCTTATAGACAGGTTTAGGTGGTTCGATATAGCGATTGTAATATATATGCCTTGCCCACCATGCCCATTTCGTTTCAACATCAGGAAAATCGTAAAAACCACCAGAATAAATATCATGGATATCATACTTATTCGCAAAATCAAAGAAGTATCGTTCAAAACGCTCGCCACTGTATGTAAGTCCGGCAGATGTAGAAAGTCTTGCCTCGGATCCGATTATGATAGCGTCCATAGTCTCGATTTTATGTTTCAGATTTGCTATATTTTCCTCCTTTACCCCTGTACCTAAAGACATGTTCTTACTAAAATATCTTGCTGCATTTAATCTCTTTTGAATACTCTCTTGGTAACCATTCGGCATTTTACTATATAAATTCTTCATAGTGTTTCTTATCCTCATCCTTAAAAACGTTAAATATCACTCTTTCCATGCATCCCATATGTTCTTTAATCCAATTAATAGTGGTTTCTATTGAAATCTCAGCTGCTCGTTTGTTTGGAAAGTGAAACTCACCCGTAGAAATACAGCAAAACGCAACGCTCTTCAAATCATTTTCTTTACACATATCCAAAGTATTCCAATAGCATTCTTTAAGATTATTTTCTAATTCCGATGTCAGCTTATATTGAACAACAGGACCTACAATATGGATGATTTTCTTTGCAGGAAGGTTATAGGCATCTGTCAACATCGGAACAGCAATCGGCTGTTCATAATTCTTACCATACCTCTCTCTCATATTATTCATCCGTCGATTGCACTCATCTCGAAGTTGAACTCCAGCAAAGGTATGAATGCAATTATCGATACAGGTATGCATCGGAATAAAACATCCGATCATTTGAGAATTAGCAGCATTTACAATAGCATCTACAGCAAGCCTAGTTATATCGCCCTGCCATATGGATAATCCATTTTTTATTATTGGAATATCTGAAAGCTTAACGATCCCATTTTCCTTAATGCACTCCTGCAAATATTCATCCTGAGCATTCAAAATTTCTTCATCCATCTTTCGTGGCATACGAATATTCATGAGCGAACGGAGCATACGCCATTTGCTACTTATATCACTTGGTATCTGCAAATCTTTATATTCATCAAATTCAGCTTTGAATTGATCTATCAAATAATCAAGCCGCTGATTCTGTATTATTTTATCATTCATACGCATACCTTCTTTCTACCGATCTTGACTGTAAGAAATCGCTAGATAATTTCTACAACCAATGCAAATTCTTATAATAAAATATCTTTTCTCCTTGTTTACTCATTCTCTAAAGGTAAATAACAAATACCAATATACTTCCTTACAAAAATAAAATCACCCAATAATCGCTTTGTTGACAAAACAGCATCAAAGCATTTGTGAGCTCTTATCATGTATATTGTTTTTAAAAATAGCTATAGATCTTTCGAGATTTCCTGTTAGATACGCTAAGAGAATTCCATAATTTGTTATACTTACATTTTCATATTTGCACCGTTCTATTCTGTTTAATACGGTTTTCCTATTAATCATACAAGCACCGCAATGTATGACTAAATCATATTTCTTGATATCCTCTGGTACATCATGTCTTATATAAAAATGGTATTCTAAATCAAATCCAACTCTTTTGTTTAATAAATTTGGTATTTTAAATCTTCCAACATCTTCATGAGAAATGTTATGAGAGCAACTTTCCAAAACCAATATCTTAGACCTCTTATTTAAACTCTCTATTTTTCGAATTCCCTCTAAGAAAATGTTCAAATCACCTTTATGCCTTGCAAACAAAATCGAAAAGCTTGTAAGCATTACATCTAAAGGAACAATATCCCCTACTTTCTTAAAAGCCTGAGAATCAGTTATGACAAGATCAACTTCCTTTATGTCATTTAGAGCCCCTTCAAGTTCTGTATCACGAACAACATAACTTTTTATTCCATGATCAAGACAATCTCTTATGCATTGAACCTGAGGTAAAATTATCCTACCTTTCGGTGCCTCTGAATCAATTGGAACTACCAGTATTACTTTACTGTTATAAGGAAGTATATCACCTACGATAGGTCCCTCTTCATTTTCCTGTTTTAGAAAATCTACAATTTTATTTCTGACATCGTCGATTCCGATTTTGTTTTTTACAGAAATAAAAACAGCATCATCAAATTCTGCTTTCAATAAATCCTGTTTAGCATTATCAACTAAGTCAATTTTATTTACAACCGTCAAAAACGGAATATTAAATCTTTTGAAGTTAAGTTTCATTTCATTATACAAGTCATGATCAATATCTATAGAATCCATAACGTACAAAGCAGTATCTACTCTACTCAACGTTTTATATGTATTTTTAATCCTAGTTTCACCAAGCTCTGTTAAATCACCGATCCCTGGAGTATCTATAAAGAGAACAGGACCAACAGGTATTAACTCCATAGCCTTGTATACAACATCAGTTGTTGTTCCACTAAAAGGCGAAACCGAGGATATGTGTTGTTGCACAAGTTCATTAATCAATGATGATTTCCCAGAATTTACTTTTCCATATATCCCAATATGTTTTCTATTTGAATTAGGCGTACTCAACATATGAAATTATTTCCCCTCTAAACATCTAATCTTAAAAATCAAAATCCAAGTATTCCACCCATAGATCTGGCGTTAGTATCGTATTGGAGAATATGAGGATTATCCTTAGCCCATTTAACATTATCTCCCCGAGTTATAGCCACTTCAAATCCCGCACTATTTATTCTTCGTTCTATACACATCCTACACTCTGCAGCTTCATCGCCTGTGCAAATTTTACCATCGTATAATGCATATTTATCTCGAACATTTGTCGGTGATAAGTTTGGCATAACGACATTTCCTCCAGCCTTAATTCCTTTTTCACGCCCGCCTTTATTTATACTTCCAAGAGCGGTTGTCGCTGGAAGCAAAACACTAGGTAACAAAATTCTAACTATAGCAAGCATAGTTATAGTATCCTCAAGAGTTCCGGCAGAATACTTACCAAGAGAAGTTTCACTTTGTGGAATAAAAGGTCCTATTCCACACATATGTGGCTCAATCTCTTTTACAAATCTTAAATCTTTAACTAAATCCATATTTGTCTGTCTTGGTAAACCAACCATAAAACCAGCACCAAATTGATATCCGATTTTCTTTAAATTATACAAACACTGAATTCTATCTCCAAAAACTTCTCCTGGATGCAACCATTCATAAAGATCCTTCGATGCAGTTTCATGTCTTAACAAATACCTATCAGCACCAGCATCAAACATTTTTTTATAAGAGTCATATCCTCTTTCACCCAAAGACAAAGTTATTGCATTGTTAGGAAATCTTTTTTTGATTCCCTTTATTATGTCAATCATAACCTCATCATTGAAATATGGGTCTTCACCTCCTTGAAGAACATACGTTTTGTAACCCAATCTATCTCCTATCTCTGCACACTCCATAATTTGATCATAGGTCAACCTATAACGCTGAGCTTTGGTATTTTTGTTTTGAATACCACAATATTCACAATTCTTTTTACAATAATTCGTAAACTCGATAAGTCCCCTCATAAAAACTTTATTTCCATATGTCTTCATACGAATTTCATTAGATCTAAAAACCAAATAATTTCTCCAACGATCATCCACGTTTTCCAAAATGTATAATAGCTTATCATCAGAGAGATCATTCTTTTGAAAAAGTTCATCTATGTAATCTTTGATAATAGGCACAGGACCTCCTCCTTTACGCTTATACAATTAAGTTTAAATAATAAATCTATCTATGTCTAGAAAAATAATTATACCTTTGTATATTTTTAAATTATTTATAAAATACTAATATTTAAATATTTCAAAAAGGAGATTATATATGTTCAAACATGAAAAACAATTATTGTTTCCTGTAGAAATTGAAAAACCAAATCCTCATTATGCTGCTCTCTTACAGGAACAACTTGGTGGTTCAAATGGAGAATTAAAGGCCGCACTTCAATATATGTCTCAAAGCTTCAGAATAAAGAATTTAGAAATAAAAGATCTGTTTTTAGATATTGCGGCAGAAGAACTAGGACATTTAGAAATAATTTCTCAAACAATTACACTTCTCAATGGTCATGATGTTGATTCTTCTGCAACTCAAGTTGGGGAAATCCAAACTCACGTAAATTTTGGATTAAGTCCAGGACTAGTTAATTCATCTGGGTACTCATGGACTGGTGATTATGTATCAGTAACGGGAGATTTATGTGCTGACCTTTTGTCAAATATAGCATCAGAACAAAGGGCAAAAGTTGTATATGAATATTTGTATAGACAAATTGATGACAAGAAGGTTCGCCAAATTATAGATTTCTTGTTAAATCGTGAAGAAGCACATAATGCAATGTTTAGAAAAGCATTTAACAAAATTCAGGAAACTGGATCCAATAAAGATTTTGGTACTACGTCAGATTCAAGAATATATTTCGACTTATCTTCACCATCTCCAGACAAAAATAAATTTTCAAATCTTGATGTTAATCATCCATCATTTAAATAAAATAAAAATTAACCCCAAAGATTTAACATACTTTGAGGTTAATTGTTTTTAAGAGCATACTACCAGTTTTATTTCAACGCAATGTCTTAAGTGCTAGCCTTTTCTGCATGATTTTTTTCAATAACAACATGAGTTAATTCAAATTTATCATTAACTTTTACCACGTCATAAGCTTGTCCAAATCCTTTAACAAGTCTTCCCTTTTCTAAAGTGATCTCGAACAGATTAAAATCCATATTTCTTAGTTTACTCATTATTTGTTCTCCATTTCTTTTAGAAAATTCATCAAGGATATCATCATTATCCTCTATCAATTTCGCATTGCAAGAAAATGAAACTCTCTTTCTCACGAAAACTAAATCTGAATCTTTTTCATCCTCTATTATCATAACACTAATATTACCATTATTAATAATATTATCATAATGATCAGCAACCTTGCTTATATAAATATACAAATTGTTATTCATATAAACAAATGGAGCACAACTTATTTTTGGATTCCCATTTTTATCTAAAGAACTTATCATTAATGATTTTTGATTTTTGATTAAACTTTCCATAATCTTACTATCTCCTAAATCTTAATTTTTATTTCCTATTAACTACACACACCAATAGGATAAATATATTTTTTGTTGACTACAGGACACTTCCCTATACTACACCTTACATTATAAACATCATAAATTATCTCTTCTGTTATAATCTCATCAGGGCATCCATCAACTATAATCTTACCATCTTTCATAAGTATAATTCTATTGCTATGCCTTATGGCTTGATTCAAATCATGAAGAACCATAACGATTGTCATGTTAAACTTTCTATTTATATCTTCAATAAGTTGCATAAGTTCAAGCTGACAACACATGTCTAAATACGTAGTAGGCTCGTCTAAAAATAATATATCTGTTTTTTGAGCCAAAGACATCGCTATCCAAGCTCTTTGACGTTCTCCTCCTGACAAACTCATAACTTTTCTATCGTGAAATTTACTCATCCCTGTATTAATAATAGCCCACTCAACAATCTCTTCGTCATATCTATTCCTACACTCATACCATTTTTTATGTGGACTCCTTCCATAATACACAAGTTCCTTCACTGTAATATCCCCCGGTGAAGAATTATGTTGTAAAACAACGGACAGTGTTTTTGCAATATCACCATTTCGCATAGATCCTAAAGTCTTATTCAATAATAGTATCTCACCAGACTCCTTATTTATAAATCTTGCAATGGATTTAAGTAAAGTTGATTTTCCCGAACCATTTGGACCTATTATAGATACAAGCTCTCCCTCTTCTATCTTAAGTGATAGTTTGTCTATTACTATATTTCTTTCATATCCCACCTTCAAATCGCTAGTCTGTATCAAGTAATATTCCCCCTTTTTCTAAGAAGATACAAAAAGAATGGCCCACCAACTATAGACATAATAACACCTACTGGAAGCTCTAAAGCACCTAACAAACTACGTGCTATGGTATCAGCCACCATCAAAACTAAAGCTCCTAAAGCTATGGAAAATGGAATTAAATATTTATGATTTGATCCAATTATCATCCTCCCTACATGTGGAACTATTAATCCTACAAAACTCACTATACCAACGATAGCCGTAGAAATTCCAGCCAAAAACACTGCAACAGCTGATAAAAACAATCTGGTCTTGTTGATATTAATTCCTAAATTTATAGCTGTTTCATCACCTAGTCCCAATATGTTCGCACTTCTTGCACAACATAAAGCAACCGAAATTCCCGCGATAGAATAAATGGCTAACACTTTAACATCATTCCACGTTTTAGCTGCCAGACTACCATTTAACCACAACAAGGCACTTTGAATCCTATCACTATAAAACACAGTCAATAAAGATATTACTCCACCTAAAATCGCATTTACCGCAACACCTGATAAAATAACTCTTACTGGCTTAAGTCCATCTTTCCAAGCCATAAAATACACGCAGGCACAAGCAAGTGAACCTCCAAAGAAAGAACCTAATGGCAAGATATATGTGAACTGAGGTAATAACAATAATATAACTATAGCAACAACACTAGCTCCTGATGAAACTCCAGTTATTCCGGGATCAGATAAAGGATTTTTCATAACTACCTGAAGTAACAGTCCAGATACTGCTAAATCTGCTCCAACCAAAATCGCCAGTACATTTCTCGGAAGTCTAATTTGATAAACTATAGTAGTTACAACTTTGTTGTCATTATTAATCAAAGCTGAAAAGATCTCTGAATAACTTAGTTTAACACTTCCCACTGTAGAAAATAACACAAATAAAACTACTAAAATTAAAAAAGTAATTATTATAATAGTTAGTTTACCTTTATGTTTTAGCCTATTGCCCATAAATTATACTTCCTAATTCGTTAATTGCATCTACCACTTTCAAATTTGCTGTAACACCAAATACAGATGCATCTAAATCATATACCCTGTTATTCTTAACAGCATCAAGAGATTGCCAAACAGGATTAGAGGTAAATTCTTCGTTGAATGCTTTAGCTGCAGCCTCAGTATCACCATGAACCAATCTAAGAATTATATCTGGATTCTTTTCAACAATCGTCTCCAAGCTAAAATTTACGTAAGCAGAATCAGTTCCACTTATTTCATCTGTAATATTATTTACACCAACCGTATTTAACAAATCTCCCACGTAGGATTTGTTAGTTGCCAACATGAAACTTTCTGAAGTCCCAAATATCAAAGCTACTTTGATGTCTTTATTGGATTCTGTCTTTTTAGCAACAACATCTGCAACTGACGAATCTAAAGAGTTCACTATTTCCTGTGCATTGCTTTCTCTATTTACGGATTTCCCTAATTGCACAATTGTATTTTTGAAATTTTCAAATGATGTTGTATCAAAATAAAAAACATCTAAACCGTATTGTGCCGCTTGCTCCTTTAATTTTTCTTCAAAACTAGAATCAACAACAGTCAAATTAGGTGTTAAAGATACTATTTTCTCAAAATCTGGGGAAAAAGCCTGTCCAACTTTTTCTACTTGAGAGTATCTTTCAGGCAAAACACTATTCGTTGTAGGGACACCGACCAAGTCCACATCCATCCTTTCTAACACTTGCGTTGCTGCAACAGTTGCAGAAACTATTCTCAATTCGTTTTGCTTAGCCACCTCTTGATTTGTAACACTTTCCTGTGAAGTGCTAGTATCTACGCTCGAAGAGTGAGAACAAGAAACCATTAGACCTATTAATCCAAATGTAATACTACACAAAAACTTTCTTAACATTTCTCCTCCAAATTCAAACACATAATAATCAAATTTCCTGGAATCATTATCAAATTGAACTTAATTTCTCTGAAAATTATATCATTAATAATGATTCTCAATATTAATTGTGTTAATATAATTTTAAGTATATTAATGTAATTTTTATGGAGGATTTTTATAATGAATAAAAACTGTATTTTGAAATCATGGCTTGAGGATTTTGAATTATCAACTGGAATAGAAATTGCGTGCTTATCTAAAGACAAAATATCAAATACTGAATTTTGTTATAACAAATCTTCTTTATTCCCTAACGAAATAGACTTTATTCTAAATCGTATACGTAGACTTCAGAATTACGTAAATTCAAAAACGATTCAACTTGTAATCCTAGATACAAATAAGGAAATAGCAATTGTACACATATACCTAAATGAAATATTAAATCATTACTTTATCTTAGGTCCATTTTCCACTTCCACAGATAAACAAAACTTGAGTCCCTATCCATATAGACCTAGACATTGTATCAAATACTTAATAGATTTTTTGTTACTAATTATTAAGGAATCTAAATCTTATACATTGGATTTTTCAGAAAAGTTTTTAAATCTAAACGTACGTAAAACTGTAGAATATGTAAACTCAAATTATACTGAGCCAATTACCTTAGACACGATTTCGAAAATGCTAAATATCCATAAATGTTATTTTTGCAATTTATTTAAAAGGGAAACGAGCATGACGTTTTCAAATTTCTTATGTAAGTTTAGAGTTGAAAAGAGTAAAGAACTCTTAAAAGATCCTTCAATGTCAATAATTGATATTGCAATTGCAGTAGGATTTAACAACTCAAGTTACTATTCAATGATGTTTAAAAAATTTACTGACCTTACACCACTAGAATTTAGAAAACTCGTATAATAAATACATAAAACTGCAATCAAACAAATTCATTTCGTTCAAATGACTACAGTATCTTTTATTAAATACCTAAAAAAATAAGGAGTGTTTGAAACACTCCTATCTTGTAAATAAATTTTTTATGGCAATCCCCAAATCCTTAAATTTTTGCTTAGTTTTTGGATTAGTTACATAATTCTTGAAGCCGAAGAAAATTCTCTTTAAGAAAAATTGCTTATACCCTATTCTATAGACTACATTCCTATTTCTACTTCTACTACCATTTTTAAAACCTTCTATAACCTTTCTAAGATTCGGCACTTTTATATTCATGAATTTAACTCCTCGTCATTAAACTTATTTAACAAAATTTTTGAAACTTTACTTATTTCATTTTCATCAGTTCTCCAAATCTCATATTCACTCAAACTAGGAATACCCATACTGACACTAGAATTTCTATATTTCATATTACTTTTAATTATAGTTTTCCCTGTCATATGAAAACATCTAATGTTAGTCATACTCAAAAATTGTATTACCACATCCGAGTTCATACCTGAGCCAGCCATAATATTAATTTTATCTCCGTAAGACTGATTTAATTCCTTTATTAAACCAATTCCTTTTAAACAATTATTTTGTTGACCAGATGTAAGTATGGTATCTATACCTATTGAAATGCATTGCTCAATTGTTAAAAATGGATCTTTGCACATATCAAAAGCTCTATGTAAAACAATCTTCATTTTCCCTGATAAATCCACAATTTCCTTCATAAACTCAATATCTAAATATCCCTCTTCGTTTAAACAGCCCACAACAATTCCATCTGCTCCATAATCGTTAAATAGTTTTACCTCTTCCTTTATGATTTGTTTTTCATATTGCGTATACAAAAAATCTCCAAACCTTGGTCTTATAAGAATATGAAGTTTTATATCACAGTTTTTCTTGACTTCATTAAATAGGCATAAGCTTGGTGTCGTTCCACCAATTGATATATTCCCACAGAGCTCAATCCTATTCGCTCCACCATTATGAGCATTTATAACTGATTCAACACTATCAACACAACATTCTAGAATATAATTTTTATTATTCACGTCAACCATCTCCTTTTCTTTTTTATTTATCCACATACTAATTTAAAATTGGGATATTTAAAATTTGTTGAAATTTGAAATTTTTATTAAGGTATGATATCATAGTTCTTGATATATATTATCAAATTTTAAAGATTGGAGATTTACTATGCTAGATCAAAGAACTATAGATATAGTTAAAAGTACAGTTCCTGTTCTAAAAGAACGTGGAATTGAAGTAACTAAGACTTTTTACAGACTTATGTTTACAAATAATCCTGAGGTTAGACCATTATTTAATGACGACAGACAGAAAAGTGGTGAACAAGCCAAAGCATTAGCTATGTCGATCTTAGCCTCAGCTCAAAATATAGATAACCTTGAAAATATTATGCCTGTTGTTAAAAAGATAGGTCAGTCTCATGTGAATGCCAAAGTAAAAGCTGAACATTACCCTATAGTAGGCAAAAATTTGTTGTTAGCACTTAGGGAAGTTCTAGGAGATGCTGCTACTCCCGAAGTTATAGATGCTTGGGGAAAGGCTTATGAAGTTTTGGCTAAGATTTTTATAGATGTTGAAAAAGAAATTTATACTAATACTAATTCGTAATCGAAACTTCTCTTTATGTTAAAAGATGAACATGTAAAACAACATGTTCATCTTTCTGTTTTTTGTAATCCTTACACAAACAAAGTATATTGACGTCAATTTGACTATTGTTTATACTAAACCTTGCGATCAAATTTCATAGTGATTTTATGTAAAATAAAATTTAAAAAGGTTAGGTGGTCTTACTGAAATGGATAATTCTTTTTTAACCGATTTCTTGATGATTAGTTCACCGATAGCATTATCGTTCTTGGTAATATTAATACTACTGATTTTATTCATGATCTACTTGAAGCAAAAACATATCAGCTTTTCTGTAAGAACAATTATAGGAATCGTTATTGGAGTGGTACTAGGTATAATCATTCAGCTGATGGCAAAGACTCCTCAAGACCCGTTAAGTATAACCTGGGTGAATGAAACTACAAAATGGTACTCTCTATTAGGTAATGGCTTCATTGATTTAATAAGAATGATTGTTATACCTCTTATTGTTGTTTCAATAATTCATACTATCATTTCTATAAAGAATACGTCAAGTATTAGCAAGCTTACATCAAAAACGATCATTGCGTACATTGTTAACGTCCTAATAGCATCAATAACTGGTATAGTTGTTGCAAGTATTTTCAAATTAGGCGTTAATGAAAATTCCATTGGCTCAACAACGCAAATCGCAAAAGTTAAAAACTTCGTTGACATATTGAAGAATTTAATTCCTAAAAATCCAATTGAAGCGATGGTAAATACAAACATAATTGCTATAGTTATTTTTTCAGCATTTATAGGAATTGCTGCCAAGAAGATGTCATCAATTTATAAAACTCAGATAGCTTCATTTACAGATTTAATAGAGGCTCTTCACAAAATAATTATAAGTATTGCAATGAAGATAATTAGCCTAGTACCATATGCAGTAATACCACTTATGTCAAATTCTATAGCACAACGTGGTTTAAAATCTATTCTAGATGTGCTGACATTCATAATAGCTCTCTATATTGCAATGATTGCAATGTTTATAGTTCATCTTTTGGCTTTATGGGTATTTGGATTTAGCCCTGTAACATATTTAAAGAAAGTTGTAGCTCCATTGTTTCTTTCCTTTACTTCAAGATCAAGTTTAGGAACTTTACCAGTTGCTGTAGAAACATTAACAAAATCAATGGGAGTTACAGATTCTACTTCGGCATTCGTGATGGGTCTTGGTTCAACTGCTGGACAAGCTGGATGTGCAGGCGTGTTTGGATCAATGGTTGTTATAAAAATTGCGAATATGAGTTCTACTCCATTAAATTTTGCCTTTTACCTAATGGCAATTATTGTTGTAACCGTTAGTTCATTTGGTATTGCAGGAATACCTGGTGGAGGATATACTGTTGCGTCTTCAGTACTATCTGGAACTGGATTGAGTCCATTCTTTGAATTCGTCGGACCAATACTTGCAGTAGATCCCGTTCTTGACATGGGAAGGACTTGCCTTAATGTAAATGGTGGGTTAACAATTTCATTAATTGTAGATAAATCTTTAAAACAAATAGATATGAAGACGTTCAATAATGAAAATCTAAAATTAGATTAAAATAAAAAGGGTGTTTGTACACACATTTCAGTGGACAATACCCTTTCAAAATTTTTCTATTTAATATTTTCGCATTGCCCCTCTGAAAGATCTCCTAATTTCTTATTTATCTCTTCAATATTCCTATAGAACTTTCCATGAATTTTACAAATTTCACAATAATATAAACTACTATTGCCCATTTCAAAATCTTGAAAATTACTAAGAATAGTAACCAACCTAAGGTCATAGAACCCTACATTATTTTAAATTATAAACAAAAAAATTAGGATATCACATTAAATATCCCAATTTTTTAATACTCTTTTAGTATACCTTTTAACTTTGTTAATATCTTTTTTTCAATACGTGAAACCTGAACTTGACTAATTCCAAGTAAGGAGGCTACTTGAATTTGAGTTTTATCCTTAAAATATCTAAGCATTATGATTTGCCTACTCTTTTCATCTAATTTGTTTATCATTTCCTTTAAAATAAGTTTATTTAAAATTACTGAATCATCAGAAACCTTTTCTTCAATTTTGTCAATCAACAATATTGGTGAACCATCATCTTGATGTACAGTATCATACAAATACTGAGTGCTTGAACATGAATCGATTGCCAAAATGATATCGTCAACATTAAGTTTTGTATACTCAGCAAGCTCATGTACCGTCGGCTCTCTATTTAACTCTTTCGTAAGCTCATCTCGCTTAAACATTATTTTTCTAGATATCCCTTTTACATTCCTACTTATTTTAACGATCCCATCATCCCTTAAAAATCTTTTTATCTCTCCTAAAATCATGGGAACTGCATATGTAGAAAATTTAACATTGTATTCACTGTTAAAATTTTTAATAGCTTTTATAAGACCAAGGGCTCCCACCTGATAAATATCGTCATAATCATAACCTCTACCTAAGAACTTTTTACTTAACGATGCAACCAATGGCAAATTAATTTCTAAAAGTAAATCTTCTGCTTTTTTATCTCCATTTCTTACACGCTTAAGAAGCTCTTCATTCTCTTCATGACGTAACACATTACTAGTAGAGATAGCATTTTCTTCTGCCATAAAATCACCTTGCTCTTATATACTTTACCATTTTAATATGTGTTCCTTGATTCCTATTACTTTCTACAAATAACTCATCCATAAAACTTTCCATAACAGAAAATCCCATTCCAGAACGCTCGAGGTCAGGTCTTGAAGTATACAAAGGTTCTCTCGCAAGAGATACATCCTCTATTCCACATCCATTATCTATTACGCTTATATCAATTCTGTAACTATCATTACCTTGAAGATCTCTTGATCCATCTTCTATGCTAACTTTTATATTAATTTCTGAATTTTCATCTTCATTATACCCATGTATTATAGCATTTGTAACAGCCTCAGATACAGCTGTCTTAATATCGCTTATTTCTTCAAGTGTTGGGTCTAATTGTGCAATAAACGCAGCCACAGCAACTCTGGCAAAACTTTCATTACTAGATCTACTACTCAAAGTTAAGCTCATACTATTTTGCATACAAATCCCCCTAAGCATTATTTAAAACCTCTGTTAAATCGCTACACACTCTCACAACTTTGCTAACACCTGACAACTCAATTATTTTTCTAATCGTAGTATTCAAATTAATCAAAAATACTTGTCCGTTCTTTGCAGAAACTTTTTTATGTCGACCAATTATTATTCCTATACCCGAGCTATCCATAAATGAAACATTCTCAAAGTCAAAAACTAAATTTTTAGAAATGGAAGTGTCTATGTAGTAATCTATTTTCACACGTGTGTATTCAGCTGAATGATGATCTAACTCTCCGTTAAGATATGCTACAATAGTGTTATTTTGCTCTTCACAAAAAACTTCCAAAAAAAAACATCCTTTCCAAAAACCAATTTGGGATATCTAGAATATGTAAAAATTTTACAATATTAATTGATTAAATTCAATATCAATTATATATTTTTTAACATAAAAAAACGACGCATGAAAAACATCACGCATCATCTAACCTTAAACATAAATCATTTTTAACGTATCGTTAACTCTATAAATTATACACTCTTGACTCTTCGACACAAGATAAATATCCTCATCGTCATAGAGCTTCCTGAATAATTTCAATTTCGACTCAACATAAGACAGCATCTCTTCACCATTAACTTCACCATCGTACCCAATCAAATATAAAGATTCTACAAATTCGTTTAATACAAAATTCAAAACACTATCTATATCCTCGCATAAAAGATACGAATAAATCTCAATTATACAAACAAAATCAAGTTCCTCGATGAGATTAACAACTTCCAAATAATTGTTTATATCAAACCTTTTACTAGAAACTATGTATTGCATGTTTGTACCTATTGCACTCAAAATATCCTTAACTCGATAATCCGTTACTATTCCATCACATATATTCTTTATATGACCAGCAATACTCGCATCCCCACTTTTACCAAATGGATTTAAGTTCATGCTAACAACATACTTACTCACAATACCAAAAATAATTTTAACAAAGTCCTTGGGTATTCCAGATAAAAATCCATTTACCTTACCAATTACAATATCAAAATTAAATCTATCATCATCTATATCATCTAAATATCCCAAGTAACTATTGATTGAACTAAACAAAAACAAATTTCTGCCTTCTAGGTATTTCATATCTTGAACTCCTTAAATTTCCAAACTATGATCACAGACATTATTTTAACATATTTTTTACCTTTAATTCAATATTTTTAAATTCATACCTTATGTTAAAGCATCATAATAGAAATAAATTAAGCATAATAAATAATAAAAAACATTGAATTGTAAAAAATAAAATAATACTATATATGTATAACTTTTTAAAAAGGAGTTTGAGAATGGGCTTCAAAGATACTTTAACAAACTATTATATGAAATCCTACCTAAAAAAATATGGCGACAGATTAACTCAAACACAAGGAAATGTTTTATCTGTTAAACTCAGTATAAAAAGATATATCTGGTTTTTTTACATACTTACAGCCACTGTTGTTATAAAACCAGAACGTAGCAAAAATGTAGTTAAATGCATTTACAAGAAAAAGCGATTATTTAAAAAACCATCTTTCATGAACATAAACCAAGGACATTTAGTTATAGTTCAAGCTCTAAAAGATAAAAAGGTACGTGAGAATTTAAGAGTATTGAATATCAGAAATTTATCTAATAGACAAGATCTAGTTCCTGTAGATGTACCTCAACCTAAAAGCTTAACCAAAATTCAAAGAGTAAGAAAATAGTTTTATGAAAATCAAAATAAGGGAGAGATTATTTTAAAATCTCTCCCTTTAGTCATATCATCCTACCTTATTCTTAAGTCTTAGTCTATCTGCAACCATAGCAATAAACTCAGAATTTGTAGGTTTACCTTTTTCATTATGTACTGTATACCCAAAAATCTTATTTATACTATCAATTTTCCCACGTCCCCAAGCGACTTCAATAGCATGTCTAATTGCACGCTCTACCCTACTGGAAGTTGTATTATACTTCCTCGCAATGGAAGGATACAATTCCTTAGTGACTGCAGAAAGCAACTCAATATCATTTACAACCATAGAAATGGCTTCCCTCAAATAAAAATATCCCTTTATGTGTGCTGGAACACCTATCTCATGAATTATGTTCGTAATCTCACTCTCTAAATCCACACTCTCTGATTGTCTCAAATAAGTCCCGACATCTTGCACCATAGTCTTGACCCCATCACTATCTCTTTGGAAGAAATATCCTTGATCAGAGGAAATATTAAACATTTGCATTATCCTCTTTATGAACACATCCATATCAAATGGTTTCAAGACATAGTAATCTACACCCAACCTTATAGCATTTTGCGTTATCTTATCTTGTCCAACTGCCGACAACACGATAACTTTAGGAGCTAACTCTAAATTTTTATTTAAATTTAATCTTTCCAAAACACCCAATCCATCCAAATGAGGCATTATTATATCAAGTACAACCAGATCCGGTTTATACTCTTCTATAAACTTCAACGCTTCAATACCATTCTTAGCAACACCTACAACATCAAAATTCTCCTGATTATCCAAATAATCCTTCAAAATTATACAAAACTCATCGCTATCATCGACAATTAAAATTCTTATCTTATTATTTTCCAATGTCTACCGCTCCTCCAAAACTAGCCTCTCTCATTTAACTTGTTCGACAAAAGATATTAATTTCCTTCTAATTAATATTTTTTTACAAAAATAGAGCTACATTAACAACTTAAAGTTAACATAGCCTAACCACATCTTTTATTAATTAAAAATTTTACTTTCCTTAAGCATCCATTCAATATATATTCCATACCCTGTATCAGGTTTATTCACCAATACATGAGTGACAGCACCAACCAATTTATCATTTTGTATAATCGGACTTCCACTCATACCTTGTACAATTCCTCCCGTCTTATTTAGAAGCTCTTCATCCACGACCTTTATAATCATACTTTTTGAACTAGGGTTATCTTGTTGTAAGAGTTTTTCTATTACAATATCATACATTTTAGGTTTACCATTATCTATTGTAGAAATCATCTTTGCAGGTCCTTCCTCTATTTCATCTTTTAATGCTATTCCAAGTTTTTCACCATAGCTATTTTCTAAATCATATTCACCAAATATTCCATATTTAGTATTTTGAGTTACACTTCCCATTCTTATATCATCATTTATAAACACACCTTTTAATTCACCTGGATTACCTTTTTCTCCCCTTTTTACATTAACTATAGAGGAGTTAACTATATTACCTTTACTTATTTTTATTATATCTCCAGTATCTACATCAGTTATAGGATGACCTAAAGCACCAAATACCCCTGTCTCAGGATCAACAAACGTAACTGTCCCAATACCTGCTGTAGAGTCTCTAACCCACAATCCTATTCTATTTTCACCATCCACAGTTTTAACTGGCTTAATGACCTTATATAAAATCTTATCGTCTCTCTCTATCTTTATGTTAAACTCATCTTCATTTAATGAATTTAGAGTTTCTGATAAAAACTCCGATGAATTGATCTCAATATCGTTAACCGATAATATTACATCCCCTAAATTTATTCCACCTTCTTTAGATGGACTGTAAGGTTTTTGTTCTATATTTCCTACTTCAGAAAATCCAACAACTAGTGGTCCATTTGTTTGCAATTTTATACCGACAACATTACCACCAGGATATACTTGAATTTCTTTAGGTATAGCCATAACCTCGACAGTTTTAATCTTAAATCCTAAAAATTCGGCATCATATTCAGAAATGTTATTATATATTTTTGTTAAGGTGTAATTTATTATCCCCTTATTTGATTCTAAGTTACTTCCATCTCTTAAAAAAATTACCTCTGGAACACTAATAAATACAGAGGAAATATATAAAAATACTACTAATATAGGAGCAAATACTGCGAAGATTTTAAGAGCTCTTTTCATCCGCACTTTAATTCCTCCTTTTCAAAAACTATAAAAAATAAATCATGGGCACACACACCCATGATTTATTTTTTCATTTTACAAATATTTTATTCTACATTTTTTTATTTCCAATAAGTTCCTTAGCATTGATAAACACACTCTCAGTTATTTTATCTCCACCGATCATCTTAGCTATCTCATTTATCTTTTCTTCATAATTTATAATTTTTACATCCGAATATGTTTTATCACCTTTAACTTTCTTAGTTACAATGTAATGATTGTCAGATAAACTCGCAATCTGCGGAAGATGTGTTATACAAAAAACTTGACATTTGGAAGATAAACAATACATCTTCTCACCGACCTTTCGAGCTATTTTACCACTCACTCCGGTGTCAATTTCATCAAATATAATTCCTGAAATAGGTTCATTCCCAATAAAAACTATTTTCAAAGCCAACATTATTCTCGACAATTCTCCACCAGAAACAATCTTTGAAAGATTCTTTAGAGGTTCACCTTTATTTGTTGAAATTAAAAACTCTACACTATCATTTCCAATTTTACTAAATTCTGAACTTTTAGAAATGTTAATTTTAAAAATCACATTACTCATTCCCATGTAATTCAGTTCTGAGATAATTTCATTTTCTATTTGCTGAGCATATCTTTTTCGTATTCCCGTTATATTATCCGCTTCAGAAGATAAATCTTTGTATAAAACGTCCTCTTTAACTCTAAGACTTTCAAGAATTGATTCCTGATTTAAAACTTCATCTAGATTACTTTGAAGTTCCGAAGCATAATCTAAAAGTTCTTTAACTGTAGATTTATTAAATTTCCTTTTCAATGAATTTATTAGATATATTCTAGAATTTATACTATCAAATTCATTCAAATCAAAATCTACATTATTACCGATTGATTTTATATCATCAAAAATGCTCTCTAAATCATAGTAAATTCCTTCTAATTTTCCAGTGATATCTTTTAGAGATTCTAGCGTACTGTCTATGTTTCTAAACGATCTAATAACATTCATCAAAATTGTATTTACAGAACTCTGCTCACTATATTTTAAATTGTCCATAGCAAAGTTTAATGTATTATTTATCTTTTCGCTATTATTCAAAATCCTTATCTTTAAATCCAATTCATCATCTTCACCTTTATGAAGATTAGCATTGCTTAGCTCATCAATTTGAAATTTAACATAATCCAAATGGCTCTCATCTAATATGTTATTTTGTATCTCTTGTATCTTCGATTTAACACAATACCATTCATGATAAATACTCATGTATCTATCAAAACATATATTAGTTCCTATGTATCTATCCAGATAACTTATATGATTGCTATTGTTTAGAAGCTCATAATTCTGATGCTGTGTGTGAATATCCATCAGATACCTAGAAATCATTTTTAAAATATTGTTGGTAACAGTTTTTCCGTTTATCCTTACAGAACTCTTCCCATTTCTGTATCCCTCACGGCGTATAAGCAAATAATCGTCCTTACTAATTCCATTTTCATCAAGTATGCGATTGATTTTGTCATGTTCTATATCAAAAATCGCCTCAACTGATGTCTTATCTTCACCATTTCTAATGATATCTCTGCTAAATTTAAACCCCAATATAAAACAAATAGCATCAATGAGAATAGACTTTCCGGATCCTGTCTCTCCAGATATAACTGTAAAGCCTTTTTTAAATTCCAAATTAATTTTATCTATTAAGGCAAAATTCTCTATACTCATTTCCTTTAACATTAAAAATCACCTAGCTTTTTATAAGCTTATTTATTTTATTTTGTATACTTTCAAGCGAACTAACACTCCTAACCAAAACAAAAATTGTATTATCTCCAGCAACATTACCTGCAACTTCTTCCAAATTCAAAGAATCTATTACCTCACCAACAACAGAAGCAGCTCCAGGTAATGTTCTAATTACCAAAGTCTTATCAATTGTTTCCATAGATAAAATGCTACTAGCTATTATGCTCCTGTATCGTTCTATTTTTTTGTTTTCATTGATATTGGTATTATTTAGAACACCATACTTGTAAGTCCCAGAGCTAGTTGACACCTTTATGAGTTTTAGAATTTTGATATCTCTCGAAACGGTTGCCTGAGTAACATCAAATCCTGCTCCCCTGAGCTCATCCGCAAGTTCTTCTTGAGTCTCTATATCTCTGTTAGTTATAATGTCTAATATCTTCTCGTGGCGTTTATTTTTCAACATAAAATACCATCCTCAATCTTTTTTTAAATTCTATTAATTAATTTTCTCCTCAAAACACTATAGTAATCATAAAAATCAAATCTTATTATTTTACATTTTTCATGATATTTACAAATCTTAAGTATCTGTTTCCCTAAAAGAACTTCTTGTTTTTGTCCATCAACCACCATATAACAATTATCATCAATTCCATCAATCTCCAACTTAATAACGCTCTGAGATCCAATGACTAAACTTTTTGCATTTAAAGAATGTGGACAAATAGGAGTTATAATGATGGAATCAATATCAGGAGAAATTATAGGACCTCCAGCAGACAAAGAATATGCCGTCGAACCCGTCGGAGTTGAAATTATAAGGCCATCACCCGAAAAAGTACTATAATAATTATTATCAATAAAAATTTTAAATTTTAAAAGCCTAGACATTGGAAGCTTGGTTATAACAATATCATTTAACGCAGGATACTCTCCAATGTAGTCACTTTCATTTACAGAAGCACAAATCATTATTCGATTTTCAACATAATACTTTCCTTGGTTTAAAAAATCTATGGCCATATTTATATCATCAATTTCTATACTTGCCAGAAACCCAAGAGTTCCATAATTGATACCAATTATAGAAACTTGATGATCACCAAGCACACGCACATTTTGAAGTATAGTACCATCACCACCGATAATAAACAAAAAAGATAAATTGTATTTTTCATTTTCCAAATCTTCACCATCTAAAAATACCTTTATCTTACAATCCGGAACCTTATTTTTTAACAACGACCACAATTTCTTCAAAACATCTTCATAATCTTTCTTAGATGAATTAACGGATATACCAAACACCATACACACAAAACCTCCCTAATTAAAACTTTGGTTTTTATGTGACAAATTTACAATTTCCCAAATGCAATTATCATCAAAAGCATAATCCACGGGCTCAATACTAATATAAACAAGAAACTCTATGTTCCCATCTCCACCACGTATTGGAGAAAATGTCAAACCCAATATCCCAAAATCATTTATCTCCAAAAAATTCAAAATTCTATGTATAACTTCAAAATGAACCTCTCTATCTTTCACAATTCCTTTTTTGTTTACTCTACCTTTTCCTGCTTCGAATTGAGGTTTTATTAAAGCAACAATTCTCCCTGAACTATTCAGAAAGCTTCTAACCTTAACTAATATTTTTTCAATCGAAATAAACGAAACATCTATTGACGCAAAATCTCCAACCTCACCAATTTTTTTTTCATCAATATATCTAACATTTGTTCTTTCCAAAACGACAACTCTATTATCAATTCTTAGCTTATAAGCAAGTTGACCATATCCAACGTCAATTGCAAATACCCTCCTAGCACCTTCGTTCAACATGCAATCCGTAAATCCACCAGTAGAAGCCCCTATGTCAAAACAAACTTTACCGTTCAAATTTATATTAAACTCATCAATTGCCTTTTTGAGTTTTTCGCCGCCTCGACTAACATACAAACTTTCTTTACGCTTGATGATTTGAACATCACTATCAATAGTTACCTTCTCACCGGGTTTAAAAATTTTAGTTCCGCCGACTAAAACATTCCCACACATGATATTAGTCTGAGCCACTTGCCTTGAATTAAAAAAACCTCTGTCAACTAAAATTAAATCCAACCTTTTCTTATTAGTCATACATTATTAAAATTTCCTATCCAACATAATTTTCGTAAACTCAACCAGATTAGACACATCTCTATCAATAGAATCGAGAATATTTAAAGCTCTGTTATTAAATTCCTCACATATCTTTTTGCATTCATCAATGCCATATAAATCAACATAAGTAAATTTACTATTCTTCAGATCACTATTTGCACTTTTTCCAAGAGTAGATGTATTAGAAGTTTTATCCAAAATATCATCAATTATCTGAAACACCATTCCGATGTAGTGTCCATACTTTGAAAGTTTTTCAATTTCATCTTCTGTAGCTCCACCAATATACGCACCAGCTAGTATACATGCCTTTATTAAGGCAGCTGTCTTAGTTTCATTTATGTAATTTAAGGTTTTCTCGTCTAGCTGTTTCGATTTTGTTGTTATATCTACAACCTGTCCGCCAATCATCCCATCGCAATCAATACTTTTTGCAATTATAAAAGTCGCATACAAAACTCTCTTACCGTGCTTTATGGAATATTCTATCATGTTCTTGAAAGCTTCGGTCAACAGTCCATCACCTGCAAGCAATGCGATAGCCTCACTGAACTTTATGTGATTAGTCAAATCTCCTCTTCTCAACATATCATTGTCCATACTTGGCAAGTCATCGTGTATGAGAGAATACGTATGTATCATTTCTATACAACAGGAGAATGGTATAAAATCTCTATAATTTTCATTGAATAAGGAATATGTATACAAAAACAAAATAGGTCTAATTCTCTTTCCACCAAGATTCAAACTATAACTCATAGATTCGTATATAACTTTATTCAATCCACTTTTATCAGAAAACATTTTTCCTATTTCATAATCTATCTCTTGTTTTAAGTAATCAAAATTCATACTAATCTCCCTTAAAAGACGACTCTATATACTCAACTTTACCTTCTAGTTCATTTATAAATCCACTCAACTCACTACAAAGTTCAACCCCAGACTTATATTTTTCAAAGACTTCCTCGAGTGACAAATTACCTTTATCAAGTTCCTTAACAATTTTATCAAGCAGACCGAGTTTTTGCTCAAATGTTAAATCACTCACCTTCATTACCCTCCTTCAAAATAAAAGTTCCTTCAACCTCACCATCGCCAAAGATCAATGCTATTTTTTGAGAATCCTTTATATGCTCTTTAGATTTTATAAAATTCAAATTTTCACTACGTACAAGAACAAATCCTTTATTCAAAATTTCGCTAAAATTATTTCTCTCTAGTGAAATTTTAAAATTCGATAACATATTTTTATAATCCGAAATATTCTTTTTGAATGTGCTATTTAACCTTACAAACAAATTGTTTAATGTTATTTTCTTATCTCGCAAAAAGTTAACTGGAGAATATGAATTAATTTTAATCTTATTCTCAAGAATTCTATTTTTTAGAATTTCTAAATGCTTTTTTACACTAATATCTAAGTCATTTTTATAATCGTCTATGGATATAAGTGTGGATTCAATATCTGGTATACATATCTCTGCAGCTGCAGTTGGGGTAGATACTCTCAAATCACTCACAAAATCACAAATAGTAAAATCCGTTTCATGTCCAACCCCACTTACGATTGGTATCTTAGATTTGTAAATTTCGTCTGCTAGCACCTCGTTATTAAAGACCCACAAATCTTCAAACGAGCCCCCACCTCTTGCTATAATTATCACATCAACATTATTTTCAATGTTAAAATACCTAATTCCTTGTATAATATCTTTGTACGCTTCATTCCCTTGAACTAGAGAATTAAAAACCTTTATGTTAACGAATTTATTTTTACGACTATGTACATTCAAAATATCCCGTATAACAGACCCAGTTGCAGATGTTATAACTCCGATATTGAAACAAACTTTAGGTATAGGCTTCTTATTGCTTTCATCAAAATACCCCTTACTCTTAAGCTTATCACGTATGGCCTCAAATTCTTTATACAGTTCTCCTAAACCCTGACGTTCAATTATATAACATATAATTTGGTAATTACCTTCTCTTGGATAAACCGAAATCTTCCCACCTACACTTACTTTTTCGCCATCCTTAATTTCAAATTCTAAATTCTCATTATCATGATTGAACATTATACAATTTATCTTACAACTATCATCCTTTAAGGAAAAATAAATATTTCCATTACTATGATACTTAACATTAGAAACCTCACCCTCAACATCTACGTTTGCCAGAAATATGTCAGTTTCTAAACTCGTCTTTATATAATTTGTTAAAGAGGTAACACTAAACTTCTTCAGTTTGAGTTTCATTTTCACATACCCTTCCAAGCCTCGTATTCTTTATAGAATTCAGAATTCCATTTATGTAGGAATATGAATTTTCATTGCTATACTTTTTGCTAATGTTAATGGCTTCATTTATAGTAATTCTAGGATCTAAATTGTTAAAGCACATTTCATATGTAGCCAATCTGAGAATTGACAAATCGACTTTTGACAAACGTTCAAGCTTCCA
Source organism: Anisomitus miae (SeqCode) (assembly GCF_054906395.1). Lineage (NCBI taxonomy): Bacteria > Bacillati > Bacillota > Clostridia > Eubacteriales > Clostridiaceae > Anisomitus (SeqCode) > Anisomitus miae (SeqCode). The sequence goes on along the minus strand of NZ_JBRACL010000006.1, from coordinate 163,229 downwards.
CTTTTTTAAATTCTCACTTATAGCTGAATCAATTTCGCATTTATTTGATACTATTCCCTTCAAAACGTCAAAGCAATATTCCTTATCAAGAAATTTTGCATCCATCACGGAATCTTCTCCTGAAAATTGTGTTTCAAAATCATTTATTATTTCGTTATAATCTATCAATTTGCTATTCTTAAAATTCAAACCAAAAATAATTTGAAAAGCTAATTCCCTCGATCTACTTCTATGTCCGCTCATAATCACCTCAAAATCAATTAGTCCTATGAAACAAAATTGACTCTAAAAATTATTTAAATATCTATTCTAAATTATATCATAAAAACCAATTTTTATAAAAATTTAAATTAAAAAAACGTGAAAGCCAAATAGACTTTCACGTTAAAATTGTAAACGAGATTCCAAAAATTATTGGTAATATTTTATAAAAATACTATGACCCTTAATAGCAAAATCCAATCCTAAATTCAAGATCAAAATATTTTGAACAAAAATACAAAATATACTACAAATATGATATTTGCTACAAGAGCTAATATACTCAAGATTCTTTCTTTATTTTTAACCAAATTATATATAGCAACGGGTATAGATATTATTGACAAAATCAAAATAACATTATCGTTTATGAGCCCAAATACTTTCCCATAGTTATTAATCATGAATTTTGTTCCTGCCTGAGTAAATGTTAAGAAGTTTGCAAGTAAACCAATAACAAAAGTTATTCCACCAATTACATATTTCATAAATAACCCTCCTTTACATAAAATTTATATTCATTAAAACATTTCATTATACAAAATCCAAAGAGTTCAATTATCGTTTCATCTTTCTCAGAATCTTAACTCCTTTAAATATTAAACACAAAAAGATAAATTCTTCAAGGCATGTAGTCCAAATACCTTTTACAAAAAGGAAAAAGAGAGGTTTAAAAACCCCTCTCCCTTTTAACTTCTATTCTTCAATTCACCTAATACCAACATAATTGCTAAGACAAATAAAGCTAATATTACACATATCGAGAGTTCTACAAATCCAACGATCCAAAAAATCAAACTTAATACACTTAAAATAATATAAGAGTTAATTGCTCTTTTTCTAAAAACGACCCTTTCTACATTATCTAACGGCTTATTTTCATCTTCAACAGGTGATAATTTAATAATTGCTATACTCGAAATAATATAAATCAAAGAATAGACTAGTATACCTACAGGAACAAGTTTCATCCAAAGTAAAACTGCAGAAACCATGAACAATGAAAATACATAACACATTTTAGGAGTTCTGGCATGATAACCTCCAGCGTATGGACGTATCATCATATAAAACACATTAAATGCTATACTCTGCCATAACATTCCCAATATTAGTCCAATTATTATAAATGATGCAAAATTGTATACATATACTATGAGTTGATTGAATCCATATTCATAGATTTCTCTTTTTTCCTCTTTTATTACATCCTTCCTAATAAGAAACTCTGTAAAATCACTAACAAATTTCATTGTTAGAATTTACGAAGATCTTTCGCACCTTCTGGCATTTTTGGCTGATGTAAAAATCCTAAACACACAGAATTAACATTAGCTACAGTCACCAAAAGTGCCAAACTTGCAGCAATAGATCCGAATTTTACTAAAATTGAATTTAGATTCATATTTTTCATTAAAAACATCTCCTTAAATATAGATCACGCGACACAGTTTTATAATTATTAAGGAAATTTAAATTTTAGTACCAGTTTAAACATCATAAATTAAAACATCTATTTTAAAACTATTTTTACTACATTTAAAATCTACTGTTCCATTATATTTTTCCGCAATTTCACTTATACTCAACACGAATAACCTATAGTTATACCCTTTGTCAACATCAAAAACAATACCAAGATTTTTATTGAAAGCGTTCTTATTAAAGGAATTCTTTACACTAAATATTATCATCCCATTAATATATCTAATTTTCATATACATGTATCTGTACATGCTACTCGAAACTAAGTCCAATCCCAAAATAGCATTATCCATTAAATTACCAATAATAACCATTAAATCACTTGGCTTTATATTTAAATTATCCTTGATTGAAATTTCAAATTTCAAACTAATATCACTGTCTAATATGCAAATTTTAGAGTTTAATATAGAATCTATAATCTCATTACCTGAAAATATACGTACACTTGAATTAGAATTTTTTTCAAAAGATCTTATCTCTTTTTTATAAACAGAAAATCTTTCATATAAAAACTTACCAAATATTTTTTCATAAATACATCTTAACATAAAATCACAATACTCAAATATCAACATATTCAAGAACACAATTACTATATTAATCAATACAGTTGTTATTAAATCATCGTTAATAATACAATTTATAAATATTATTAATATAGATAAGGCTGAGTATATACCAAACACAATAAATAATTTATTAGATATAATTAACTCTAGTTTCCTTATATAAATTCTCCTCAAACTGAGTAAAAAAAAATAAACAATATAAGCTATAGCATGAGTAATTGTTAAAACTAAAATATTTCTATAACCTTCATCTAAATATGAAAAGTAACTTCCATTAACACTAGCTAATAACAATACGCTCACTTCTAACAAAAACAAAAATAAATATATGATAAGAGTTACAATAATACCTTTCCTGATGTTTATATAATCATACAATAGTGTAAATAGAAATATCGATAACAAGTTAAATATTACAGTGATTATGGGATTTCCAAAATACATAAAAACAAAAGTTATAAATATGAAATATATAAAGTACACTAAGAACTCTATGTATTTATTGACTCTACACTTTTCATAAAAGAGATATATAAATCTGCTAATTATGTGTGCTAAAACTACATTGGTTAAAACATATAAAACATCATAAAAACTCATATATACACCTTTTCAATCAACTTACCAAATAATATACCACAAGTTAACTTTCTGTTAAACAACCTATTATGACATCATTACAAAACAAAAAGCTTAGAGGATTTATTTCTCTAGGCTTTTCTAAATTTATAGATCTATAAAATTAAATTTTTTGAACAACCCCTCCCACCTAAAACCAATCACTTCTATACCAATTAGTTATAGAAACATCTTTGTTTAATGAATTTATCAACTCAATATCCTCACTCAAAATTGAGAAATCAAAAATATTAAAATTCTCCATCATCCTAATAGCTGATGAAGTTTTTGTAATTGCCGAAACTCCATTTTGTATCAAATATCTTAAAGCTATTTGTGGAATTGTCTTTCCGTATTTCTCACTAATAGATTTCATAACTTTATCTTCAAACAATTCCATCTTTCCTGAAACAATAGGACTCCATGCTTGCATCTTAGTATCTTCAATTTCAATCTGAGATTTTAATTCTCTGCGATTAAAATAAATATGACACTCTACTTGATTCACCGAGGGTATGACACCAAACCTTTTAATAAATTCTCCATAACACTTATCATTAAAATTTGAAACTCCTATAGCTCTAGCTTTCCCAAAAGTATAAGCATCTTTAATAGCTTCGTATATTTCATAAGATTCAAAATAAGGTTCATGAAGCAATAATAGATCTACATAATCAACCTTTAATTTTTTTAAAGAATCATCTATATCGCATTTAGCCTTTTCATAGCTATTGCTTGTCCTGCACAGCTTCGTTGTTATAAACAATTCACCTCTATCTATGTACCTCTTTGAAATAAAATTTCCTATAATTTCTTCATTTTTGTACATCCTAGCACTATCTAAAAGTCTATATCCAGTATTAATTGCATTTTTGATTATCTCTATATCATCTACACCTGCTGTTCCGAAACCCAATATAGGCATCTCTACACCATTATTTAAAACAATGTCTCTCACAATATATAATCTCCTTTCACGGTGAAAAAAGCTAGTAAATTACTTTAAATAACTACTAGCCTTGACTTCCATACATCAATTTAAATATGACTCAATAATCGTTATTTTAAAATTTGTAATTTAGCAAACTCCCTTGCAGAATCAAGTAACTCCATGACATCAACACTCTTCCTCAAGGCTTGCTTACATTCATCAAAATTGCCATCGTTGTAAATTTTTAAAAAATCTTCGAACTCATGTTGCATTCTATGCTTGTGCTCATTTAATTTAAATTTCATTTCCTTACCATCATTAAACAACACCTCAACAACTTCACAAACCCCACTAGGTGTATCTACATATATGGTTCCCTTCTCTCCTTGAATACTTATGTAATTTCTACTTTTACAATCTTTAGCACCTATACAAACTCCCTGAAAATTCTCATAATTGAGCACAGCAATTCCAGAAGTATCTATATTTTTATAAATATTCGGAAAATATGAAATCGATTTCGGCTTTCCAAAAAGTCCAACCAAAAAATAAATATTGTAAACATTTAAATCCATCAAAGCTCCACCACTACACATACGATCAAAGGCAGGAGAAATTTCTCCATTCTTAAAATCGTCGTACCTTGATGAATATTGAGAATAATTGCAACTTACAATCTTCACATTACCTATATCGTTAATTATCTCTTTAAGCTTAATATAATTAGGTAAATATTGATTCGTAATTGCCTCAAATAAAAATAATTTTTTCTGTTCAGCTATATCAACTAATTCATTCAATTGATTTTTATTACTTGTAAATGGTTTCTCACATATGATATTTTTTCCATTTAGCAAAGCTTTTTTGCAATATTCATAATGCAAGTTATTTGGCAAAGCAACATAAATAAAATCTATTTTTTCATCCTTGATGGCATCATCGAAATTAGTGTAAATTTTATTTATATCATTTTCTTCAGCTATCAAATTAAGCTTATGCCTTGATTTTTCTCTGCCTATTATGGCTTCAATCTTTATTCCATTTATACTTTTTATAAAATCAAGCATTTCAATTACAATTTTTCCAGAACCTAAAATACCTATATTCATGATGATCACCTCTCAAAATTTATTATCCATTTTAAACTATTTATCAAAACTAAAATTTTTATAGCTCAATTAAGTAAGGTATTTAACTGCTCATAGATACGTTTACCCATCCAATTATACATCATACTTAATGCTAAATACTACATATACATCGCAATTTAATATCAAAAATATTAATTCGTATTTGATTAATCAAGCATTATGTGTTATAGTTCACATACAAATTGAACAAATCATTATGTTTAATAATCACAAGAAATGGGGAGAAAAATTGTCATCAAGAAAATCAATTATCAATTCTATCAAATTCATTTTGATGGATACTATTTAACAGAAATGCGTAAAAAAGAGAATCTCATAATCTCTGAAAGATATCATGTTATAGACATGTTAAGAGGTATGGCTATTTTAAATATGGTAATTTATCATGGAATATGGGATATAGTGTATTTATTTGGATTCAATTGGAGTTGGTATCAATCAAAAGGTGTATACATATGGCAACAATTTATATGTTGGACCTTTATACTCATATCAGGATTCTGTTATTCGTTCTCTCGCCAAAAGTTAAAACGAGGATTACATATTTTGATTTTAGGAATGCTAATTTCAGTCTTTACTTCATTTGTAATTCCTGAAAATAGTATAAGGTTTGGTATACTTACATTAATAGGATCTTGTATGTTATTGATCATACCTATCGAAAACCTATTATCTAAAGTTTATCCAATTAAAGGAATTTGTATTTGTCTACTCTTATTTATTCTAACCAAAAATATAAATCGAGGATTTTTAGGATTTGAAATGTGGAATATAGTTAAAATTCCAAATATTTTGTACAGCAATATGGCAAGTACATATTTAGGATTCCCCATGTCTGGATTCCATTCAACAGATTACTTTCCTCTCATACCATGGTCATTTCTATTTATCACAGGATATTTTTTAAATAGAGAGTTGAAGCAGAGAAACTTATTGCAATATTTAAAACCAAGAAAAAACTTCCTACTAGAATTTTTAGGACGACACTCTCTATTCATATACGTTACTCATCAACCTGTTTTGTACATATGTATATATTTTCTAACGTTAATAAGGATCTTAGATTAATTAAAAATTTAGTCTAAGATCCTTTTATTTTGCAAATCATGATTATTCAAATTTTAACGTGTACACTCGACTATATTACAAGGTATTAAAAAGATTTTATAACTAACAAAATCTTAGAAGGGATGTCTCTAAAATGACTATTTTAAAGAAAGATAATAAAAACTGGGAATATTGTATTTGTACTGGCAAAGATAAATATGGAAATAAGAAATATAAAAGAAAACAAGGATTTAAAACAAAGAAAGAGTGTATAGAAGCTGCCCGAGATGCAAGTAAAAAAATACCATCATTCAAAAAGAGCAGTAGACGATTTAAGGATATTTCACTATTATTTTTAGAAAAATGTCGTTCTAAAGGGTTAAAATTGTCTACCATGGTGACTTATAAAAATACTGTAAAATTAATTCTAGACAGATTTGATTATGCTAACAAAAATATAAGAGATATAAAACCTCGTGATATTCAAAATTTCATCGAATACGAAATCAAAATGTACTCAAGCTCCTACAAGAGAAAAATTCTCGAAATATTTAGATATATTTTTAAATTTGCTAAATTGAGTAAATTTATATCAACCAATATCTTTGATGAAGTTACCCTACCTCCTATAAAGAGAAAAATAATAAATCTTTGGACAGAAGAAGATATAAAAAAATATCTACCCATACTTAAAAAATTTAAATACTACAATTTAGTATATTTCGTTATGGAAACCGGTCTACGGAGAGGAGAAGTTGCAGCACTTACGTGGGACTGTGTAGATTTTGATCGAAATATAATAACTATAAACAAATCTTACGTATACACAAGTGGCCTATCCGAAATTTCTGAACCTAAAACAAATGCAGGAATTAGACAAATTGTTCTTCTTAAGGAAAGCGTAAAATTACTTAAAAAACTCTATAAATCGAGAAATTCCAAGTACGTTTTCTCAAATCAATACAATACTGAAATCCCAATCAATACCCACACCATTTCAAGCTGTTTCAGAAAATTTCTAATAAAGAATAATATTAAACTAATAAGATTTCACGATTTAAGACATCTTCACGCAACTCTTTTACTAAATAAAAACGTAAATTACAAAATACTTTCAAAAAGGCTAGGTCATTCAAATGTTTCTTTTACACTTCAAACTTATACTCATGTAATGCTAGAAACTGAAATAAAACTCTTCAAAGATATTTCGAAAATTTTTTAGTCCATATAATAAATCAATAAAACAAAAAAGGAGTAGAACTAATTTAAACAATCTACTCCCTCTAATCATAAAATCCAATTTCATCAATCCATAAAATCACTAATTTCATTTTTTAAAATCTAATACTTTACTCTCCTTGTTAAGTAGGTATATAATAATCGCACCAACAGTATTCCCAATTATAGAAATACATATATAAATTAAAGATTCCCAACTAAATGCTCGAGCTATACTCATGTATGCTATATTTGCTACACTATGTTCACCTGAAATCCCTAAAAACAATAGCACAGCTCCTATAGTAACAAAATCATGTTTACACGTAGCTGCTATTTGCATTAAGAACCCTACAAGTATTGCCTTATAAAACGCAATGAATACGTCAGTTTGTAATTTAGTTTCCCAGACATCCCTTGCATGAGTTTCACTCATAAACGAAAATAAAAATCCAAAAAACATACAAGTCAATGCATTTCCCAAAAATATAATTGATATATCCTTAATTCTTTTATACATATGTGAATCTGAACACAAAACGACAGCTACCTTACTTGTAAACAGATTTAAATTCATTGTTAATATTATTATTAGTGCTACAGAGAACACAACTTTAGATAACATATCATAATTCAAGAGATAATTATAAGAGACAATTGAAACAATAATACCTGCCAAAATCGATTTCTTAATTTTCAAGATTAAAAATCACTCCTTATAACTTATATAAAAGCCTAAGACCCAACATCAAGAATGATAACACATTTACAAAAATAATTACAACATTAATTTTATCAAAATGATTTTATTAACATGACTTTATTGATCCTCACATTTAAAATAAACTTAGTTATCAAAAACTCATTTTCAAATTCCATTTAATATTTTGAATCTTATTCGTTCTTATAATATTAAAGCCTGTTAAATAAAAATTTAACAGGCTTTACGATTCAATTATCAACTTATCACTCTATAAAATTTAAAATGTAGTTCTGGATCGTCACGATATATTGTTGCTAACTCTTCATTTTCCGTTAACAATAGCAATTCATAAAAAATTTGATCTTTTTCATATTCTGTCATTATCTCTTCGACTTCATCTACTTTTCCTAATTTCAACGATAAATTATAAAGCATATCCATATTCTCTAGATACACATCTGTATTTTCTATTTCTAAAGTTTTGCGTAGCTTTTCATCTCTTACATTACTTATCTTTTCCATATATTGCTTCGATTGCATAGCCTTACTTTCATTCCATATATATCTTCGTGTATTATTATTTGTATTTGGAACTGATTCTGCATGGGCAAAAATAGGAAATATAAAAACAGAAGCTATAGCTGTAGCCTTTAACGTTTTTAATATTAACCTTTTCACTTTAATACACTCCTTTTTAATAGTACATTTATAAATGATTTCCATTTTTTGAAAGTTAAATAGTATCTTTTCATAAAAATTCTCAGATATTGTACTTTACTCTCAAGATTATTATTACATATCATTATAAAGATAAATAACAAAATTGTTTTTTCAATTTTTGATAAATTTCACAAAAATAATAAAGAGTGACTTGAACCACCCTTTATTATAAAGATTTATTTTCTCGTAAATATTTTGACAATTTTTGATAAACACTTAGGTAATTTCACTGCTATAATTTTCATACAATCTGCTCCCCTAAATTAAAAATAAAAAAACTTATACTTGTTTATATATATGACAACTTATACGTTTTATGATAAATTTACAATACTAAACAAACATAAACTAATTTATCCACATGTATTTTTACTTTTTCTTCTTTCCATTCGTTAGATAGAGTCAAAGTACTAAACAAATCCACCTTTTCATCATAAAGATCATATTTAGAACCACTTATAGAAATTCTAGTATTATCGTATATTGGAATAATTGAAAAAAACCTAAAACGTCCCTTATCAAAAATCTTCTCACCTTCAATTAAAGTTATTATATTGAATTCATCAATCATTAATATTTCTAAATTGTTTTTAAATCCTTTCACCATACAATTTAGATTAAGTAAAAAATGATCACATCTCTTTCCTGTAAATCCAAATAGATATGCTTTACTAAAATTTTTATCTAAACAATAATCAATAGCAAATTCCAAGTCGCTAATATTCATATTGGTTTTCAAAGTATTCGAAGTGTTATATACGACATCTTTATATTTAATAGAATCAAAATCTCCAATAGCTAAATCAATTTTTATTTTATTATCAATAAGATGATTACATCCTCCATCCACTCCTATTACAAATGTCTCTCTAGACTTTAAAATTTCATATACCATATTGTTATTTTCAAAATTCCCATTTCCAAATATCAAAGCTTCCACTTTATTTTCTCTTTTCCTTAAATTTATTATAGATTTTTATATATAAATCATATCTCAGCTTATTTATATTCATTGCCTTAACAGCATCTTTAACAGAACAATCGAGTTCATTAATATGTGCACATCCACGAAATCTACAATTTCTATATTCATTAAACTCTATAAAATAATCCTTAAGATTATCCTTGGTTATATCATTATGTATATCAACAGAAGTAAACCCTGGAGTATCAACAATATATCCATTCAGGTATTCCAAATATATAATTTGTGAAAACCTTGTGGTATGACGCCCTCTTTTGATTTTAGAGCTCAAATCAGATACATCCATAAAATTATAATTCAATATAGAGTTAATAATGCTAGATTTACCAACACCAGATGGTCCACAAAAACACGAAAGATTATTTTGTATTTTTTCTGTAATGAGTTCAATATTTAAATTTTGCTTAACACTTACAAATATAATTTCGTAAGGGAAATTTAAAAAAATTTCCTTCAATGTATCAATATCTTTCTCAGTATGTAAATCACATTTATTTACAATAACACAAAGTTTAATTCCTAAAACTTCAAAATTTATTATTAGTTTATTGAGCATTTCAAAATTCATTTTTGGATTCTTATAAGAAATTACAATAAATACTTGAGTTATATTAGCTAATTGCGGTCTAATAAAATCGGATATCCTATCATAAATTTTTTCAATAACGCCCTCTTTTTTTTCATCATCGACAATCCCTATACAAACATTATCCCCAACTTTAGGCTCAATATCTACAAACCTAAACTTTTTTCTTGATTTACAAAAATACTCATCTTTACCACAAAGTACATAAAAAAAACCATCTATAGCTTTAACTATAATTCCATTAACAAAATTCATTTAAGTTTACCTCTAAAATTAAAATAGCCTTTAAAATTCAAATGAAATTTCAAAAAGCTATCAAAAATTTATCAAACACAATTATTCAATTCTACTCTTAATCAGATGAAGTATCTTTTATCTCATCAACTTCATTTTCATCAATCACATCTTTATCTTCTTCACTTTCATCAAAATTTTTTTCATCTTTCGCAATATCCTTATTGAAAATATTAGAATCCGAATTTTCTACATTTTCAATATCTTTAATCTTATCGTCCTCAACATCATTTTCAGAATCACTGTCACTTCCAGATTCTTTTACGTTTTCATCATAATTGTAATAGCTCAATTTAACAACAACATTAGGTTTAATCTCAATATTCTCAGGTATCGATTGTTCAAATATTTTCTCGTGTTTATCCTTGTCACCAGTACTTACAGAATTCAGTTCTATTGTAATACCACTTAAACTAGCCTTGTTCTGAGCTTCAACAATACTAAGATCAATAAAATTAGGCACAACTACAAATGTTGTTTCAGAACCTCTACTTATAACTACATCAACAGATTGTTCTTGATCAACTTCAGAATTATAACTTGGAGTTTGCATCATTATTTTCCCAACACTATAAACGTCACTAAACCGCTCTTCAATTTTTCCTAATTTTAAATTGAGATTTTTCAAAATTGTATTTGCCTGATCCAAGGTTTTATTCAACAAATCTGGAACCTTAACCTTTTCCATTCCACTACTTAAAATAACTTTAACAATATCTCCCTTATTAACCAAAGTTCCAACTTTAGGATAGGTATCTACAACAAAATTTTTCTCCAAATTGCTCTCTATGTATCCTGATAATTCATAATTAAGCCCCAAAGATTCTAATTCACGTTTATACTGAACACCCAATTTCCCAGATGCTAATGGGACTTCAATACCCTTAGAAAATATACTTTTCATATTTCCAAATACAAAAACCGAAGCACTTACTATTAAAAATGAAATAATAATCACACCAATTGATTTCATCAAATTTCTCTCTTTAATAGTACTCTGTTCCTGAATAGAATCTGAATTTACTGTTTCCATTACCATAGTTGTATCTACGTTACACTTAGACACTGTAAAATTTCTATCACTTTGTAATTTAATAAGATCTCTCTTTATTTCTTTGATGCCTTGATACCTTAAAATAGGATTTTTTTGAAGGCATTTGATTATAAGATTATTTATACCAACAGGTAACTTACCGTTTAATTCAATCGGCTCTATTGGTTGAACCTGTATATGCTGTAAGGCAACATTAACCGGAGTCCCATGAGTAAAAGGTAACTTTCCCGTAAACATTTCATACATAACAACACCAAAAGAATATATATCACTTCTGGAATCAACAAAATTACCCTTAGCCTGCTCAGGAGATATGTAGTAAGCAGAACCTAGAATTTTACCTGAATTAGTTATTGTTGCTGAATCAGAGGATTTTGCAATTCCAAAATCTGTAACTTTTATATCTCCAGAATTTGAAACTAATATATTTTGCGACTTCACATCTCTATGTATTAAATCTACATTATGAGCAACCTCTAAAGCATTACAAATTTGTACACTAAAGTCTAATGCAACCTTAACAGACAACGATCCTGCATCACTAATATAGTGTTTTAGAGTTTTCCCATTTACATATTCCATAACAATATAATGCATATCATCTTCAGTACCTATGTCATAAACACTCACTATATTGTTATTAGATAATTTCGCAACTTCCATTGCCTCGTCTTTAAACTTACGCACAAAATCACTATCATTCGTTAATTCTTGTTTTAATATCTTAATTGAGACAAATCTCTTTAAAATTTTGCACTTGGCCTTATACACATTAGCCATGCCACCTTCGCCAAGTTTTTCTATTATCTCATATCTCCCACTTATTACCTTACCTATCATTATTAGTGCCTCCAAAAATTATTAAAGATATGTTGTCCCTTCCACCTCTTTCCTTAACCAAAGCAACTAATTCGCTACAAACTGCATAAAGTCCTTCTCTATTACCAGTAATATATGGAACAATTTCCCTATAATCAATATCATTTACTAATCCATCAGTACACAATAAATAAAAGCTCTTATCATCGTTATCAATAACAAAAAAATCTACCTCTACAGTATGATTTATACCTACTGATCTCGTTATAATGTTCTTATTGGGATGATCTTTTGCCTCATCCTGAGTTAAAATACCATTATCTACAAATTGCTGAACCAAAGAATGATCTTTAGTTATCTTAGTAATTGTATTACCCTTTATAACGAAAAAGCAACTATCTCCAACATTAACAATATAAATTTTCCCGCTATACACAAAAGCCAACGTTAAAGTAGTTCCCATCCCTTTATATTTTTTATTGTCTAAAGACTTAACATAAATAGCCCTATTAGCAAACTTAACTGCATCACTTAGCATTTCCCTTATGTCTTCATAGCTAGAATACCTTTCGTTAATGTATTCCTTAATTTTATGTACACACATCTTGCTAGCAACATCACCAGCATTATGTCCTCCCATGCCATCGGCAACAACATATAACTGGTAATTATCACAAATATAGTAATCCAAACAATCCTCATTTACAGTTCTGAGATTACCTATATCACTCATAGCACCGAACATTATAGAGTATCCTCCTACTTACTATAACTTAGCCTAAGTTGACCACAAGCTGCATCTATATCTGCTCCCTTTTTCTGTCTAATAGTAACATTTATATTATTTGTCGATAATACATCGCAAAATTCCTTAATTCTCCTAGACTGCGAAAATTTATTTTCTTTAACCTCGTTAATAGGTATTATATTAACATGAGCTTTCACCTTTTTACACAAACGCACCAGTGCATTTGCATCATGATCTTCATCATTAACACCATCTATCAATATGTACTCAAAAGAAATCCGTCTTTTGGTAGTAGCAAAGTAATATATGCAGGCATCTATCAATTCAGATATAGAATACAAATTTGCAACAGGCATAATAGTTCTTCTCTTTTTATCACTAACAGCATGTAATGAAATAGCAAGATTTATATTCATATTTTCGTTAGCTAGATCATAGATTTTAGAAACAATTCCACAAGTAGAAAGAGTCATGTTACGACTACTCATACCAAATTTATCTTTCATTTCATATATAAAACTCACCACATTTTTATAATTATACAATGGCTCACCCGTTCCCATAAGCACTACTCTATTGACCTTTTTAGAAGTATACTTTTCAACAACTAATACTTGTGATAAAAGCTCACACAATTCTAAATTTCTAACAAATCCATTAATAGTAGATGCACAAAACCTACACCCCATTTTACAACCAACCTGAGTTGATATACAAATCGTATTTCCATAATCATGTACCATAAAAACACATTCAATTAAATTATTATCTTTTAATTTTAATAGAAATTTAATCGTTCCATCATGTGATTCCTGTACTTTAACAATTTCTGGAATATATATACACAAGATGTTAGAAATATCTTTTCTTTCGGATTTGCTCAAATTACTCATTTTATAGAAATCAAAAACTTTTTTATTAAATATCCAATCATTTATTTGATCTGCTTTAAATTTTTTAAAATTATTATCATACAAATACTGCCTAAGCTCATCTTTCTTAAGATCTAAAATATTAACCATATAACTTATAACTAAATTCTCCTTAACTTACTAATAAAAAATCCACTATTTAAATCACTCGGAAAAAGCGTAATCATACCAGATTTCTTTTCAAAATCTAATCCAGAAAAGACATTTTCATCTATATCCTCAATCTTGAACTCTCTATGCTCATTTAAAAATTCTTTAATTATATTTTCATTTTCATCTCTATTCAAAGTACACGTGGTATACACCAAAACTCCATTTCGCTTTATATACGAAGAAGATATATGAATTATCCTTCTCTGCACATTTATAATTTCTTCCAAACCCGAACTATTTTTAAACCATTTTATTTCAGGTTTTTTATTTATAACACCAATTCCAGAACATGGAACATCTAAAATAACTTTGTCTGCAATATTTAAAAATTTCTCATTAGTTAAAGTTGCATCATTTAAAACACATTCTACAGATCTCAATCCAAGTCTCTTAATACTATTTTTTATCAAATCAACTCTATGACTATGTATGTCACAAGAAATAACTTTCCCTTCATCCCCCATCAATTCAGCTATATAACAAGACTTTCCTCCTGGAGAAGCACACAAGTCAATAACAATATCATTTTTACATGACTCCATGATTTCACAAGCAAGTTGAGAACTTAAATCCTGTATACTTAATAAACCCTGTGTATACAAATATGTATTAGTTACATTTGATAAATTCCTAATTCGAAAAGCACTTTTAAAATTATGTAAATCTTCAATATCAAACTCATTAAATTTATGTATAATCTCTTTTTTAGAACCCTTCAAATGATTGACTCTATAACATGTATCAATTTTTCTATTTAACATATCCATTAGATTTATATACCTATTGGGATAATTTTTCTTAAGTAAATTTATCATCCATGTAGCAAAAGAATACTCATGTTCCAGAGTATTCTTATCAAATCTAATATTATCTCTATTTCTCAAATAATTCCTCAAGACACCATTTATAAATTTACTTTTACTCTTACACAAAACTTTTGATAACTCTACACTTTCATTTAAAATAGCATAAACAGGAATTTTATCAAGATACTCAAGTTGATATATAGCACTTCTTAAAATGATCGTGGATATATCGTTATCATCAACTTTCCTTACCAAGCTGGCAATAAAATTATCAATGGATAACTTATATCGTAGTGTTCCATAAACAATCTCTGTAACTAAGCCTTTATCATTTACATTTAATCCACTATTCTCTAGATACTTTTTTAAAGTAATGTTTGAGTAAGATCCATTATTGAAAATATCATTCAGTATAATAACACTTAAATACCTCGAATTTTTAACCACTAATTTTAATCTCTCCTCGATGACAAAACAATCAATCTCAATAAACTCATAACTGACATTAAAGCAGCTGCTACATACGTTAATGCAGCACAGAGCAACACATTTTTAGCTCCTGAAACTTCTTGTTTATCCAATAAATTCATATCAACAATAGACCTTATCGCCCTATTAGATGCATCTATCTCAACAGGCAAGGTAATAAGTTGAAACAAAACTGTAATAGAAAATAATACAATACCGGACAATAAAAGCGGTCTCACACTAAATATAAATCCCATAAAAAACAATATCCAAGAAAAGCTAGCACCAAAATTCACAGCAGGAACTATCCTATTTCTAAGTATGAGAGGTATATAACCAATATTATGTTGAACAGCATGACCAACTTCATGTGCTGCAATACCAACTGAAGCAATTGAAGTTCCAAAAAACACATCCCTCGAAAGTCTCAATTTCTTCGAAACTGGATCATAATGATCTGTCATATGACCATTTACTAGTTCGATGTCAACATCATATATCCCATTAGCTCTTAATATATTTGACGCAATTTGTTCTCCAGTCATTCCATTTCCCGTATTTATCTTTGAGTATTTTTTATATGATTGGGAAATTTTATACTGTGCAAAAATAGTAACGATGATTGCAGGTAGTAATAGAATCATTGTTGAATCATAAAAAAACAAAACAAATCACTCCTTTTAACTTAAATTTAATTTTTCTATAGTATTACCATTTAGAAAAGATTTAACATACATAGCTTTTTTATTTTCAAACTGTATAACCCTTATAATTATACCACCATCTCCACATTTAACCAATATTCCTTCGTCATCTATATTCAATATATCACCAAATTTATATCCATCATATTTATCATCTATTCTACAATCAACAGCTTCGTATATTTTCATTTTCTTTTCTTTATATAAACAATATGCAATAGGCCAAGGATTTAATCCTCTTATGAGATTCACAATTTCTTTGGCTGATTTTGAAAAATCTATACGCCCAACTTCCTTACTGAGAAGTGGAGCATACGTACTAACTAAATCATTTTGTTTCTTTCTAGTAAATTCTTCTTTTTCTATCTTTAAAAGAGTATCTCTAATAGCATAAGCACTCAACTCTTTGAGTTCATCATGCAATTCTCCTGCTGTCATAGTGTCGCCTATAGTAGTCTCATACTTTTCAATTATATCGCCCGTATCCAAACCCTCATCCATAAACATAGTAGTAATTCCACTCTCAGTATCTCCACTTATAATGGCAAAATTTATAGGCGATGCTCCTCTATGTCTTGGAAGTAAAGAAGCATGAGAATTTATACACCCATATCTCGGCAAATTTATAATTTCCTTAGGTAATATTTTACCATATGCTACTACAACAATTACATCTGGATCTAAACCTCTCATACTCATCAAAAACTCATCATTACCTCTTATCTTTTTAGGCTGATATATTAATAGATCATTTTCTAAAGCAACTTCCTTAACTGGTGAAAATTTAATATTGTGCCCTCTTCCGTTTGGCTTATCTGTCTGGGTAACGACAGCTAACACATCATAATTTTGAATTAACATTTTTAAGGTAGGTACGGAAAAATCTGGAGTTCCCATAAAAACTACTCGTAACTTACGTTCAGACATAAACTCCCCTCCTATTGCTTATCTAGAGCCTTGTCCGTGAACAATATCCCATTTAAATGATCAACCTCATGACAAATCACCCTAGCGTATAAATCTCTAGCCTCTTCCTCTATTAAATTTCCATCAATATCCATATATCTAACTCTCAGAATGTTCGGTCTTCTAACAACATCTTCTACACCCGGAACACTTAAACATCCCTCATGACCATCTTGAAATTCCTCTTTGCTCTCGTAAACTATTTCAGGATTTATCATAACCTTCTTTATTACCTCTATATCAATAACTATAACTCTTTTTAGTACTCCTACTTGGGGTGCCGCAAGCCCTACACCATCAGCATGATACATAGTCTCAAACATATCATCAATCAATATTTTTAAATTATCATCTATTTTATCAACTTTCTTGCTTATTTTCCTCAATACCTCATCGCCATCGATCCTAATTTCTCTTAATGCCATTTCAAAATTTCCTCCCATTTAAAATACAGAATAAGGATTTACATCAAAACTAACCTTATGCGAAAACTTACAACGTCTCAAATCTTCATATACCATTTCCTTTACATCGGTATAATAATCAAAATTATATTTTCCCTTCATTATTATCTGCCACCTATGGTATTCATTTATTTTCGAAACTATACAAGACGATGGTCCCAAAATACTATAAACATGAGAAAATGAATCTCTTAACTTCCTACACAAACCTATAATAACATTGTCAAAAAAATCTACATCCTTACATTGAAACAATATATTCAACATATCCGTAAATGGAGGATAGTCAAGAAGCTTTCGCATTTTGATTTCCTCACTGTAAAATGATTTATAATCACCTTTTTCTAAATATTTGATTACGTAACTATCAGGGTCATAAGTTTGAACAATTACTTCTCCAGGCTTATCTCCTCTTCCTGCCCTTCCTGCTACTTGATGCAATAAATGAAAAGTTCTCTCATAGGCTCTATAATCAGGAATATTCATACTCATATCCGCAGCCAATATTCCAACAAGAGTTATATTTTCAAAATCGAATCCCTTGGCAATCATTTGCGTACCTATTATTATATCTGCCTCTCTACCTTTAATTTTCTCATAAATCGCATCATACGAATTCCTTGCACGAGTAGTATCGAAGTCCATTCTCAAAATTTTGACGTTAGAATTGGAAAAAACTCTTTTAGATATAAATTCAACTTTCTCTGTTCCTACCCCAAAATATTTAACATAACTACTGTTACAATTAATACAATTACTATGATTTCTTTCAGTATACCCACAATAATGGCAGATCAAACATTCATTAGCCCCATGATACGTAAGAGTTATATCACAAAACTTACATTTATATACGTATCCACACGATCTGCAGGAAACAAAATTAGCAAATCCCCTTTTGTTTATGAACAAAATCACTTGTTCTCGTTTAAACAATCTGTCATTTATCTTTGAATATAACTCTCTACTAAAAATAGATCTGTTACCCTGTTTTAATTCTTCCTTCATATTTACAATTCTAACCTCAGGCAATTTTCTAAAATTAACCCGCTGTTTAACTTCCAAAAGTCTATACTCTCCATTTTGAGATTTATAATAAGACTCTATACTCGGTGTAGCAGATCCTAAAACAATTTTCAACCCTGGCTTTATCTTAGAATATTTAATCGCAACATCTCTAGCCAAATATTTAGGGTCACTCTCTGATTTATATGTAACCTCATGCTCTTCATCTATTACAATGCACATCAAATTCCTAAAAGGTAAAAACAGTGCGGAACGTGTGCCAATAGCCACATTTACTTTTCCTGAAAGCACACGTTTCCATTCTGAATATCTCTCATTCAAACTTAACTTACTATGATAAACTACCACATTATCATTAAATCTTCCCTTGACTCTTTCAATCATCTGAGGAGTTAATGATATTTCTGGAACAAGGATTATACAATCTCCACCATTTGCTACAAAATACTCAAATAAAGAAAGATATAATTCCGTCTTACCACTTCCAGTAACTCCATGTACCAAAAACACACTATCATCGGATTCTATGATTTCATTATAAACCTTTTTTTGTTCATAGTTAAGATATTTTTTTTCATAATTATAGGATTTATTATAAGGAGATATGATTAGCTCTTCAGATTTAATCTTTAATATTCCATGTTTGATAAGAGTTGATATGGAACTTTTAGAAAAATTATTAATTCTACTAATTTCTTTTTTATCGTAGACATTTTGATTATCAGAAATAAATTTTAATATTGAAGTATATGGCTCTTTATTAAATTTACGTGGAATTTCTATACGAGTATCAAAATAAATGTAACCCTTAATTTTAAGACTCGCACTATCTAAAAATTTACTTGGAACGAACAAACTTACAGCTTCATAATAGGAACAAAGATATTTATCCTTTATGTATTTGATTAAATATAAAAATTCAGGTAACAAATAAAATCTACTATCTACAGATTTTATAATTTTTATTTTATCTAAATAATTAATACCACTTTCTAAACCCTCGTTCTCATCGAGTAGTTCAAATACAAATCCGAATACTATCTTATTGTTATTTCCAAAAGGAATCTTGACAACACTTCCTAAATGAACATCACTTAAAATTTCATTTGGAATTAAATATGTAAAAAATTTATCGAGTTTATCACTCAATGATTGAATAATTATTTTTGCATACTTTTTCATTAAATTCTCCTCTAGAATTTAGCATAAACAAAATACTTAGATGAATAAGATCACCTAAGTATACAAACCACAAAACTATAGAATCAATTACTATCTATATCAATCATTTTATATTGAACCTTATCTTCGTATATATGTCTGACTGATTGAGTCAAATAATTAATATGTTTATCTCTTTTAATATCTTTATCTTTATCTATATCCATACGTGCAACCCGTGCCGATAATATTACAAGAGAAAACTTATCACTAACCTTCTTCAAAAGCTCACTTACAGAAGGTTCAACTATTGAATCTTTCACAAAATACCTCCAATTCAAAAAACATAATATTCGAAAAATTTATCTAAATTCATTCTACTTATTCTACTCATTTCCGTATTTATTATGCTATGCACCTTATCAACAGCACTATCCAAATCATCATTTATAACAACGTAATCATAACTATTTATGTACTTAAGCTCCTCATTCACGGAAGAGAATCTCAAATTAAATGATGACTCAGTTTCACTTCCCCTCTTCAATATTCTATTTTTAAGCTCACTTATGGATGGTGGCAACAAAAATATGTAAATTGCATTTTTATATATCTTCTGCACTTGAAGAGTTCCTTGAATGTCTATTTCCAAAATAATTTTATTTCCTTTATTCAATTCATTTTCTACATTTTTTTTAGGAGTACCATAATAATTACCGTACACATTGGCATACTCTAAAAACTCATCCTTGCATAACTTATCTTCAAAACTCTTCCTATCTAAAAAATAATAGTTAACTCCATTTACTTCACCTTCTCTAGGCAATCTAGTAGTGGCAGATACAGAAATATTATAATCGTATTTTTTCATAAGCTCCTTACAAACACTTCCCTTTCCAGCTCCAGAAGGTCCAGAAATTACAATAAGCATTCCTTTGTTACACACATTAACCATAAAATAATCATTCTTCCTCTTCTACCAATTGTTCTTTAACACCATTTTCCTTAACATACAACCTATTTGCCACAGTATCAGGTTGAACAGCAGAAAGTATAACATGATCACTATCAGTAACTATAACTGCCCTCGTTCTCCTTCCATATGTAGCATCTATCAGCATTCCTCTATTTCTAGCTTCCGTAACTATCCTTTTAATAGGAGCTGATTCGGGACTGACTATCGCAACGAGTCTATTAGCAGATACTATATTGCCAAAACCTATATTAATAAATTTAACACTCATTCAAAACCCTCATCCTTTAATCAAGCTTAAAAATAAATAAATCAACTGTACAAGTATTCATTTTACTAGATTATATAATACAAATAAAAATACCTAAATTCAATAAAAATTACATAAAAATTATTATGAATATTTTTAGTATAATTCAAATATTTTAAATCATAATAGTTCAATTCCAATGCTTGTATGTAGACCACAATATAAAAATTGGACTACTATCACAATGTATAGTAATCCAAACATCAAAATCATTTATTTCTATATTTAATACCCTTTAATTTTGTGAAATCTAGGTTTGTAATATTTAAAATTTGAGTAATGCCTACTCCCTCCTTCAGGAGTGTGCTTGCCTTCTTTGCTATATTCCCATAATCTTTTTTTTCAAAAGTTGCCATCCTCTAAATCCCCCTTAAATTGCTACAAATATAGTTTGTACATTTTTGAATTTAATATTCCTTATCTTCTGTTTTCTATATCCGTAATTAAATTTAACCTTTCATTATGCCTACCACCTTCAAATTTTGAATTTAAAAAATTTGTTATAATGTCCATGCCCAAGGCGAAACCTATAATTTTCGCTCCTAAAACAAGTACATTGGCATCATTATGTTCTCTTGAAAGTTTTGAACTAAGGGTATCATTGCAAAGTGCTGCTCTTATACCACTAATTTTATTAGCACAAATACTCATTCCTATGCCAGTTCCACATATCAAAATTCCTAATGAAGAATCGTTTGAAAGTACATTTACACAAACTTTCTCAGCATATTCAGGGTAATGAACAGCATCTTCAGAATAAGTACCGCAATCAAAGATATTATAATCATTAAATTTTTCTGACATAAATTCAATTATTTTAGTTTTAAACTCATATCCAGCATGATCAGAAGCAATATACAAATTCATATCAAAACTCCTTTCTAGGCTTTAAAATTCTTTATTTTATTGCTGATCATAATTATATAACAAACTCTAATCTTTTAATATACTTGTATAAATTAAAAACATGTTAAACAATTCACATTTAACATGTCCTTCCATAAATATTAAACATTTAATATTTTTTTCATCTTAGTGTACAATTCATTCATGCGATTTATAGTTTCTCCAAGCTCACTAAATAATTGCTCTTTATCTAATTCAATGGGTGCAGATTTGGATTTTTTATTGTTAGAAACACTTTTCAAAAAATATTCATTTCTATACGCTATATATAACTTTTGGATAAATTCTTCAACTGGAACACCGTCTTGATATTTTTTTAGTTCTTCCTCATTCATATTATAAAATTCCATAATAGCTTGACCTGCTTTTTTACCCTTTTCACGATCATTTACATAAGCTACAAGTTCATTTTTGATTTGTTTGCTTAATCTTGCCATTATTAACCTCCTAGACTGTTAAGACACCTTTACTACAATTTTGAATCACTACTTCTTCATCCATTATTTCCCAACTTATAATTATATAGTACCTCAAAAATAAAAAATAAATTCAACTTTCGTAATGCTTTTAATCGGTTTTTTAATAATTATACTCTATATATTTATGTATTTTTTATTTATTAAAGAACTGCAGTTATAACAAAAAACATAGCTTTTTAAATTACACTTAAAAAGCTATGTTTTTATTTTCTACTACCTAAAAGCTTTCTGTTATATTGGGATCTTGCTTAGTGATAAGACTCTTAAAGGTATCGACTAATTGAGGAATTGAATCAATTATCTTTTCATATGAGTTACTGTGATCTATTGGAAGTAATCTTATGGTATCCTCTCTTACAACCAAAAACGCCACTGGCTTTATCGAAATACCTGCTCCTGCACCTCCACCAAATGGATTAAATTTATCATTTTCAAAATCTTTACTATGTAAATTCAGATCTGAGCCACCTGCAGCAAAACCAAATCCAACCTTAGATATGGGAATTATTGTGGTGCCATCTTGTGTGTACACAGCATCTCCAATAATTTTATTTACATCAATCATCTCTTTTATATTTTCAAGTGTATTTTTCATTAAATTTTCGATTGGATGTTGATCCATTTAATTTCCTCCCTAAAGTAATAAATAAAAAACT
Source organism: Anisomitus miae (SeqCode) (assembly GCF_054906395.1). NCBI lineage: Bacteria > Bacillati > Bacillota > Clostridia > Eubacteriales > Clostridiaceae > Anisomitus (SeqCode) > Anisomitus miae (SeqCode). The sequence continues at coordinate 140,033 of NZ_JBRACL010000006.1, read as the reverse complement.
TATATATATAATTTTAGCCATTCTAATTTTTAATATACCCTCAAAATAAAACTTTAAAAAATTACAATTGTACTTCGGTGTTATTCTCACACTTAAAATATTTAAATCAACATAAGAGGATATTAATTTTAAGATGATGCCATGTATTATAAATAAATATCCATATAAAATTGCGGTAACATCTGCGTCTTCAAATCCAAATTCTGTATAATTTTTAATTTTAAATCTGGGTTTACGCTTTAAAAGTTTGATCTTATTTAAAATTTCTATTAATAGAGTTATTGATATTTCAAAATTAAGCTTGCTTTTTAGAGCTTTTGATTCCAAATTTCCATCAACGTGGTTTAATTTCTTTTTTTTAGTTCTTATGAATCTCGTTATATCAAATTTAAATATATATACCCTAAACCTCATATCATCTTCAGAGTAATTGAACACAAACTTTATCTCAACATTAATCATTAAGATTAAAAAAATAATTAATAAGGTTAAAGTAAAATAAATCATATGATAATCTCCATTGAGAACGCTTAAATTTTGATTTCTAAAAAATGTATCTTTAATATAGAATAGTTTTTTCACTATGTAATCATAATATACTAATGTATTTTAAATAAAAATTGGGTGGTGTATTGACTTGAATTTGTACATAAAAAATTTATTTAGATTATGCGTAACTACATCATTATCGTTATTTTTCATTTCGGCATCATTGTTTAAAACTCTAATGCCTCTTGCAAAGATTGAAAAATCCTATGATCTAAATGCAAGGGCCGCTATAGTAATTGATTCAAGAACAAACAGAGTTTTATTCGAAAAAAATGCATATGACATTTTACCCATGGCCAGTACAACAAAAATTTTAACCTCGCTTGTAGCTCTAAAATACGGGGATCTAAATACAAAGTTCAAAATCTCACCACAGGCTTCTTCAATAAGAGGATCAAAGGTTGGATATAAAAAAGATGAAGAAATCTCTCTAAGAGAATTGCTTTACGGTCTTATGTTCAAATCCGGAAACGATGCGGCTATTGCAATTTCTGAAGGAATTGCTGGATCTGTAGAGGAATTTTGCAAATTAATGAACGAATATGCAAAAGAGATTGGACTTCTAGATTCTCATTTTGAATCTCCTCATGGCTTAGATAGTCAAAATCATTATTCAACTGCTTACGATTTGGCTATACTAACATCCAAAACAAAGCAAATAGATTTCTTTAATGAGCTATCTAAAACAAAAGAATATTGGGATACTGGTTTCTCAAGAACATATCAAAATATAAACAAAATTCTATATATGGTTCCACAGGCAACCGGTACAAAAACAGGGTATACAGGTCAGGCTGGTAAATGTTTAGTATCTTCATTTGATATGGGAAATAATAACGAGATAATCGTTGTTGTTCTCAACTGCACCCCTAGATGGAAATCAAGCGAATGGCTCTACAATTACACAAAGGAAAATTTTGAATTTAGGAAACTCTTTTCAAAAAACGATATTTTAATAAACGAGACGACAAACGATGGAGTTGAAGTACAAGGATTTATCGGTGAGGATATAATAATTCCTTCAACCATAGGATCTGATCTCAAAACTGCAATAACTTTAAATGAAAATATAAGGGAAGCCCAAATAGAAGAAATTGAATCATTAGAATATTTAGGCACTTTAAAAGTATTCGAAAATAATGAGCAAATTTTCATAGCTCCTATATTAAATAAAAACTTTAAATCCATGTAGCAAATTTTTTTCTTATTCCATAAACTAAATTATAAAAATTTAATACTAAAGTTTATGGGAGTGAATTAATTATGTGTTGTTGTTCTAACTCAGGATATTTCTTTAATCCAATGAATAGATTAGGATATCCTTATGATTACAATTGCTACTATACTCCAAATTGTTGTTGCAATGGAAATAGTTTGTTTGGATGGGGTGGAGGTTGTGGATCTTCACTCGGTTTAATTGCGTTATTTGCCCTACTTTGTAGATAGATAAAAAAACAAAAGGAATGTATAAAATACATTCCTTTAATGCTATGGACTCAAGACTTCACTTTGAAATTTACCTTTTTAAATTTATAACATCTTGAAGTATCTCATCACTGGTAGAGATGATTTTTGATGAAGCTTGGAATGCTCTACTGGTTACGATAAGATCTGTAAACTGTTCAGCTATATCAACATTTGACATTTCAAGCATTCCCTGTACTACTTCACCGTATGTTCTTACATCCGTGTCCCCAAATCCTGAAGAGATAACAGGTGTACCTGAATTTGAAGAGTTCAAATACAAATTATTCCCCACAGCTTCTAGTCCTGCTGTATTTTTAAAACCGGCAACCGCTACTTGTCCAAGAACCGTAACGTCTCCACCCTCAACTACTGCTGTTATTAAACCATTCTTACCAATAGAGTAAGACATGACTTTCTTCTGATTACCTCCATCTTCAACATAATCTGGAATTCTTAAAGTCCTAAGACCATCATCAGCTTCCAAGTCAGGATCATCATAGTCTACAAATTCTATTGTACCATCATCCTTCATTCCCTCACCAATAGAGTATCCAAGAACCCTTTCACCATTTGAAGTTACAAGATAACCGTCAGCATCTAAAGAGAGCGATCCATCTCTCGTGTAAAATATTTCTCTATCACCCGCATCCTTAATAGTACCATCTGTATCTAAGGATATATCATCATCCTCATGAGCTACAGGTCCTTTTGAAACTATGAAAAATCCTTCTCCATCCATCGCAATATCTAAAGCTCTACCAGTCGATTGCATCATTCCTTGACTAGTCACTCTGTCAATGCTACTAATAGCAGAACCGAGTCCGACCTGCTTGGCATTCACTCCACCAAGATTAGCAGAAGCTCCAGAAGCACTTGAAGTATTTTGATACAAAGCATCTTTAAATACAACTCTAGAACCCTTAAATGCAGTAGTGCTAACATTCGCTAAATTATTTCCGATCACATCCAATTTAGATTGTTGAGCCTTCATACCACTAATTCCAGAATACATTCCCCTCATCATAAATACAACACCTCATTTATACAAAATTTTTAATTCTAAAATATTTCGAAATAAAACTAAATTTCGTGTGTAAATACTGAGTACTGATCATAATTCGTATTGTTATAAGCTCGTATTGTTTTTCTCTCTAAACTTAAATTTTTGATTTCATTATATATATCGTTAATTTTGTTTTTCATTAAAGACTCTAGTAGTAAATCCATTTTTAAAATTTCTAATTTTCGAGAATATCTCATAAATATTTCTTTATCACATCCCTCAAGTTCACTAAGTATTTCTTGTCTTTGTTGAAGTAAATCCAAAACTAATTCCGTATCTCCAAAATTCACAGCATCAATAAGACTAATAGTTAAATCCTTAAACAATTCTAATTGACCACGAACAAATTCTTCCATGAAAATTCACCCCTAACCTAGAATCTCAAAAATCTCAATACATATTAAGAAAAGAGCGTTAGCTGAGATTGTAATTTTGACAATGCAGTCTCTAACCTTGTGAATTGTTGATAATATCGTTCTTCTCTCCTTGAAATCAAGTCATTTAAACTATCTATTCTTTTGTCATACTCTTGCATAGCTTTGGAAATATTGTTGAGTGTCAATGTAGAATCCCCTTCTATTCCTGCGATTTCTATAAATATACCTTTCTTCCCTTTATTGTTTCTTGTCGTTCTCACAAAATCATTTAGTACATCATTAACTCTTCTAAATATTCCTTGGTCTGCATCTTTAGCTTTTCTTTGTTCTGTAGTTAAATTAGGATCATAATTTTCGTATCCACTGTTCGATATTTTAGTAAAAATGTCAGAGACTTTTTGAGGATCACTATTGATAGCATTCCTAAATTTATTTTCGTCAAATTTAATTTTTCCTCCTTCCTTATAATCATTGGAGGTATCAAATCCTATATCTTTTAAATTCATTGACATACCTTGAACCGGTGTGAAAATTGCATTTCTAAGCTGATACATAAAGCTCTCTAGCTCTGATTCATTTCCCATTAAACCTTCTTTAGCTTTCTTTTCCCAAAGCTCAATTTCCTTTTCACTCATTTCCTCTTTTTGTGATTCTGTTAAAGGAGTATACTTCGAATTCTTTTTTTCCTTGGACTTTGTATTCAAATTATCCATTATCTCGTTGAAATCGTTAACAAAATCTTTCATAAGATCAACAACGCTATCCGTATCACTCACGACAGAAACCTTTAAAGGCTCAGTAGGCATGGTCTTAACATTAAACGTCATACCTGATAAAGTAAAATTATTTGATGAAAACTCATAGGTGTTCCTATTGCCATCACTATCCGAAAGTTCTACTATTGCGTCCTCACCTGTAGCATTAATAGAACTTGTCCCAAATAACGAATTTAAAAAATTACCACTTACATCTGAGCCACCAATGCTTATGTCTTTTCCCGTATCTTTAGATTCCAGTGAAAAAGTTCTCGATATAGAATTATAAGATATGTTAACTCCTGCTTTGTTAGATATGTCTGTAAAGATTTGCTTTATAGTTAAATTCTTTGCTCCTGAATATCCATCTTCATCTTTTGTGGAATCAAAATCATATTTAAAAACTTGACCGTTAATTTCAAATTCTACCTTTTTGTTATCTGGAGAATCGAACTTCAACAAACTCTCCATCTTTTCCTTGTTAACATCAAGATTGATATCGAGACTACGGCTTATCCCTATAGAATTAGCAGCATTTCCACTAATCACAATTTGCTCTTTACTGCTAGACTTTAATACAAGTTTACCATCAATAACATCTGATTTTACAATTTCAGATTTTTCATTTATTTTATCGGAAATTCTTTTCAAGACTTCGTCATTAGTACCATCTGTACTAACATCTGATAAATCCACAATCACAGGAGTACTTCCCCTAACGCTTATAACAAGTTCTGAATTCTTCCCACTTACAAAACTACTCGTGTACTCCAACTTATTTGAGTTTCCAACTGAATTAACATTCCCTATAGAAACATTTGGAATATCAAATTTAAAATCTTTGTTTAGGTTACCACCCTCTAAAACTACTTGTCCATCTACAACTTTGGCAATAACATCAGAGTTATCAAACTTATTCCCATCACTTCCAGTAGCTTTTTTAAGCTTAGAATTAATTTCATTTGCAAGTTCATCCGCAGTATAACTCTGTTTAGACAATTCCAAATCATACTGCACGCTTCCTACAGTAATTGCCAATTTTGAATTTGAATCGTCTATAACGACCTTTCCAAAAACCTCTATTTCATTATCCTCATTGACGGTTACTTGATATTTATCTTTCAATCCATCATTACTTTGAATCTTTGAATTTATTTCTTTAACGAGAGCTTGTTTATTTTCGAAAGCCTTAGAATCTATTTTTATCTTTTCGCCATTTATAGTTATCTCATTGTTACTATCATCTACTATGATTGGAATTTTAAGACCACCACTAACAGTTGCTTGGTTAATAACATTTGTTCCTTTGACCGTAGCAGGCTTAGCAATTTGACTCACATTAAGTTCAAAATTACCAATCTGACTATTCCCATTAACGCTAACGCCTATAGAGGAATTGCTCGGCTCTGTCATTGCTTTAATTCCAGACATAGAATTAGAACCCATCACATAAGTCTTCTTATTTAAAGGGTCAAAATACTTATTAGAAAACTTTTTAATATCGGTTATCATTTCTCTATAGAGCTCCTGTCTCCATTCCAATATTTGTTTATTCTGATTAATCTTGTCCACTTTGCTTCTTTCAACCTGTAGCATACTTTCAACTATCGATTTAGTATCTAATCCTGATGCCATACCCGTCATTTGTATCGATGCCATTTCCCATCCTCCTTAGTCAAAAATTTAATTTACCATTTTCATTGTTTTGATTTTTGTACTTTCTCATAAACTTCATTCCACATATTACTTATATCTTGTACAATTGGAAGAACCTCATCCAATATAGCTTCGTTCTTCTCAATATTACATCTTGAAAGTCTGTCTATAACAAATGTGTATATACTCCTCAAATTTTCTGCCCAAACACCACCCTTATCAGTATCTAGAGTTATAATAAGTTCGTAAAAAATATCTTGTGCCTTTACCAAATTTGTATGAATTTCTTTTATGTTGTTGGTCTTGAAGGCAAGCTTTGCTATTTTACAAAACTTAACAGCCCCATCGACCAACATAATTAAAAGTTTTTCTTTAGACGCCGTGTTAACACTATTATTTTTATAAGTATCCCTTGCATTCAACATAACTTACCTACCTATTTTTCAAATAATAATTTTCAAAATTCATTTATGTTTGTTCAAGCTTTCAATTTTTGAAATAGCATCCATCATATTTCCAGAAATGGATTTCTTATTTTGTGCTTTTATATCTTGTATAAGTTCTTTTCTTAATATCTTCAAATCTCTAGGAGCATCAATAGCAATCTTAACCGAGTTTTCCTCAATTTTAACAATCTTAACTTCTATATTGTCTCCTATCACTAAACTCTCTTCACGTTTTCGAGAAATAACTAACATTTAAAATCACCCTCTTTTGACGATTAACGACTGTCGAACAAGATAATCCTCTCTATTTAAAATGATTTGTTCGGAATCACCTGTATTTATATTCACAATTATAGGAGCTCTTAAATTAAGAGTAATTTTTTCAACGTCACTATTCAATGTGACAACACTCAATATCAAAACATCATTAGCATCCTTTATATTCAATCTATCTATGACAGAATCATCAATCTCTACTTCATAATTTGGAAAATACATATACGGATCTACTAATAACAAAGAGATTGCTTCTTCTTCCGAGCAATTCAAATTAAAAAATCCCATTTGCTCCATAGCTGTTAACTCAAAATTCCTAAATCCATCAAACCCTGGCAACCCTTTCTCAAAAACAATATTTCCAGTTTTTAAAACACTTTGTTCTACCATTTAACAGATTCCTCCTGAATTTAAAACAATTTAAAAATTCTTTTAATGTTATTATGGTCTTGTTTAAAAAATATATACAATTAACTTCACCTTAAATAGTCAAGTAGTGAAGGTTGCATAATCTTAGAACTTGCCTGAAGAGAAGCCGTATAGATCGTTGAAGCAGTGACATATTCGATAGTCTTTTCAGCGAAATCTATATCTTCTATGTTCGATAAAATTTCTTTTATATTGAATTGTTCTTCCTCATTTCTTTCGAGAGCATCCTCCATCCTGTTTTGCTTTGAACCAATTTCACCTCTAATGGACAATATATTTTGAATTGCACTATCTATCTGACTTAAATTATCTGTTATTAATTCTTTGTAAGCATCCTGATCGGTTGAATCTAAATTTTCTAAAATCTTATCAAATACATCCATTAAGTTAATATCATTTCCATTTTTATCTTTAAATTCAAAAACCTCAGTTGCATTAACCCCATAATCGATTTTAACTCCAGAAGATATTTCAATTTCCAACGACTTCTTTATTTGATCTAATTCAACGTTAGTTATTGTTTGTCCATTTTGACCGTTATAAGATAACGTTACATTACCAGTTACCAAATCCTCAGAATTATTAATTGGCTTTTGGTCTATTCTCTCTCCTCCGAAAATATACTTTCCACCAAATGTCGTATTCATAACATCAGCAATCTTATTAGACAATTGTGATATTTCCTCTTTAAGTGCAAGCCTTTCCTCTGAACCATAAGTCGCATTTCCTGCATTTACTAAAAGCTCTCTAACTCTCTGAAAACCATCACCAACTTGTCCCAAAGCCTTATCCGTAACATCTAAATGATTAGTGACATCAACTATATTTTTGTTATACTGCTCCTTCTTTGCTATATCTTTCTTTAATCGCATTATCTTAGCAGCCTTTGCAGGATCATCAGAAATTCTATTTATTTCTTTTCCAGTATTCAATTGTTCGTCCACTTCACTCATCTTAGTTAGATTTTTATGAAGGTGGTGGTTAAAATTTTTATGAATCATACCATTTGTAATTCTCAATTTCATCACACTCCTAATTCATAAGTCCGTTTATAATAACATCCAGCAATTTATCAACAGTAGAAATAACTTTAGCACTTGCGTTATACGCATGTTGAAAAGTTATGAGATTACTCATTTCTTCATCTAAAGAAACTCCTGATACACTCATTCTTGAAATTTCAAGATTGTAAACTAGAGTTTCAAAATTATCTGCCTCCCTTTCTGCCTCCTGAGTTTCAATTCCAATTTTAGTAACGATATTTTTATATTTAGACTCTATACTTATACCTGCATCCACATTCTTAATTGAGAGACCATTATTCATAAATTCACTTCCGCCTTTATTCAAATCGAAAAAGTCCTGTCTACTATTAATCGTTTTGCCTATCTCTGAAATATTAAATAGGTTCTCCCTTATAGAGGCGATTGCAAAAGCTCTATCTCCATTACCTTGTCCATCAATATTGTTTTTCGTACCGTCCTCAAACATATGATCATTTTCTCTAACCTTCAACTTCAAAGGAGATTGTAGAATTTCACTATTTATGGAAATGTTTCCAGCGTTTATTTCAATTTCACCATTTGCAACATCCAAAGCATTCAATAAGATTCCGTCTTTATCGTATTGTGCAATTGTAGAATTAACAAAGAATGGCAACGTATCATGATTAAATGCTCCTCCAGTAGTTGCAGAACTTTGACCACTATGAACAGCATTGACAGAAAACACAAGTGCCTTAGCTAATTGATTAATTTGATTTATAACTGAATCTAATTTCAAATGAGATTTTTGAAGACCGCCAAGTTCGCCAGAACTTAAACTCAAAGAAGAAAAATCAGAATTGTCAACTTGATTTGATGTTATTGCCGCACCCTTTAAATTAAGTGCTAGCCCCTCATGATTTGATAAAATGATTCTATTTTTCTGAATGGATTCAAAATTTTCTTTAGTCATATCACTTACAACTAATTCTACTTTATTATTTTCGTCACTTGTGTCGTTATTTTTATAGTAAATTATCGTAACATCTTTAGGAAAATTTCCTTGATTAGTTTCTATCGATTCGACAAAAGTAAATCTTACATCCTCTTCAGGGTTTTTACTACTGACTATATTCCCAAGATTTATATCTTTTGAAGTAATTTCTATTCCATTATTTTTCTTATTGTCGACATTTATATTAAATTTTCCACTTAGTTCATCGAGGAGAAGATCTCTTCTATCTAAAAAGTCATTTGGACTATTACCCATAAGAGATATTTCTTGAATTTTTTGATTTAAATCATTGAGCTCATCTAAAATAGAATTTAGTTCAACAACAGAATTTTTCATTGTATCGTTTATGTCCATTTTAGATTCATTTAAATTTTTATAGATTCTATTTAATTCTTTCGATATACCATCTGCCTCTTGTAAAACAATAGTTCTGGCATTAATATCAGATGGATTCTTAGCAAGTTCCTGCCAACTATCAAAAAAACCATCAAACATTTTGCTAAGACCTTTATCTCCACTTTCATTTACTATCTTTTCTATTTCGGATAAAACATTTTGCCTTACATTCGCATCAGCTAGTGATGAGTTTTCATTTCTAATCTGATAATCTAAGAACGTATCCCTGACTCGTTCTATCATTTCAACTTGAGCACCTGTGCCAATTTGACCAGCACTTCCTATGGATGTCAAAGGCTTAGATGCTTGAATTCTTAATCTTTGCCTAGTATAATCTGACCTAGACGCATTGCTTATGTTATGTGAGGTTGTGTTGAGACCAGATTGCATAACATTTATTCCACGTTTTGATATACTTAACGTATTAAATAATCCTGCCATAAAACATCCTTCCTTAAAAAATTATCAAATTAATGATTTGTTTTTCTGGTATAAACATTATATTGATTAGAATTATTGTTTATAGAAAACAACAGTTTATTTATAAAGTTTAAAGATCTTTGTATAATGAATTGGTTATCATTTTTTATTAAACTCAATCTCTCAATTTGAGAAACCAAAAATATATAACTACTATAGAGCTCATCGTGATCTTTATTCTCCATAACAAACTCTTTAACGGATTGATTTTTCAATAGACCTCTTAGATTCATCTCAATCTCAGCAATTTTCTTACAGACCTTATTTATTTTTGCAGATATATTATCTAATTCAAACAATTGGTTATTTTTTGCAAACTTCCTTTGTTCTTCTAAATGTCTTTGCAAAATATCAAGTAACTTAATCTGATTGATAAATATATCATTAACTTTATCTTTCAATATAATTACCCTCCAAACCTAAATCTTCGTATAAAAAAAGTTAAAAACTAAATATCTAAAAATTTAAGTTTTTAACCCGTTCCGTACTACTTAATATGGCTGTTATCCTAACCCCAAAATTTTCATTAACAACTACAACCTCTCCAGTAGCTATTTGCTTACCATTTACAAGAATATCAACTGGCTCCTCAGCTAACTTTTCCAATTCAACCAATGAACCGGTTCCCAAATTTAAAATATCCCCTACATTTTTCTTAGTTCTACCAAGTACAACAGATATCTCCAAAGGAACATCTAGGATTAAATCTATATTACTGGATTCTTTAGGACCTGATCCTTGACTCAAGGGCATTAAAACTGCCTCACTAACATTGTAATTTTTTTTCATCTTGACATTATCATTCTCAATATTTAAATTTTGATTATCCAAACTTTCATCATCGTACTTTTGGTCTTTTGAACCTTCTCTAAATCCATTCTTATCATTAAGCATGGTGTTTATAATATTTTTTCCAGTTTCAATACTTAAGATTTGCACAATTTTACTACTAATAAGATCTCCAACACTCATATTAAATTTAATCTTTACAATATCTTCTCTTCCATAATCTAAAAAAAGCCTATTGCTACTATTCTCTTCATAACTTATAATTGTCTCTGGAGTCGATATATCAATAGTTCTTTGAAACATAGTAGACATGGAAGTAGCTGACGAAGCAACCATCTGATTCATGGCTTCAGATACGGCACTCACTTCAATTTCATTCAGGTTGTCTCTAGTTTCTACATTCTTACCATCTCCACCCATCATGACATCAGCTATTATAATGGCGTCTTGTATATCCATTATTAAAACGTTATCTCCATCAATACCACTCAAAAACTTAACTTTAAGAGCTATGTGAGGATTACTAAACTCGTTTATAACATCACTCACACTCACAACTTCGACTTTTGGAGTGGTTATCGTAACAGGTTTCTGCAATAATTTTGAAAAACTAGTTGACGCATTACCCATACATATATTTCCTATTTCACCTAACAAATCCTTTTCTTCATCAGAAAAAGGACCTAAATTGTCAACTAACTCTTCTGAAGATGATTTAGTTTCACTACTATCTTCTATTTTTTCATCATCCTTCACTATTTATAACCTCCTCACTATAATAAACATCTAGAATTTTCACCCCTTTATTCTCTCCAACCAAACCTAATGCTCCACTAAATATTAGTTTATCTTCTATATATATCTCAACTGGGCTATTGAATTTTTTGTTCAAGACCAAGATATCATTATTTTGAAGAGATAAAAAATCCTGAACACTTATAATCTTCCTATCCAAAACTGCTTCCAATTCGATCTTTACAGCATTCAATTCTTTTCTAATTAATTTTTTTATATTTTCAGCTTCTTCTACAGTATTCGTTTTTACCAAATAATCTTTGTTTAATTTGTCACCTATTTTTTCAATAGATATATACGGTAAACAAATATTCATGAAATATGCATTTCCATCAATTTCAATCTTGAAAGTTACAAACAATATAGGCTCATTTGGTCCCAGCGATTGAATCGTAAGCGAATTAGTTTCTAAGTTAACAAATCTTGGTTCTACCTTTATAATATCTTCCCATGATCCTTTTAAAATATTTAGTATTTCATTAGAAACTTGAGTTAATATTTTTTTATCTATATCACTAAATTCTCTTAATGAACTAAGTTTTTTCCTATCATTTGATCCTAATAAAGAATTCAATAATAATGTGGACAATGATGTTTCTAGACTCATGTAAATATTTCCAACCAATGGCTTCATTTCAAAAGATATTATAGTAGTTGGGTTTGGCATAGAAAATACAAATTCGTGGAATGTTATTTGCTCTGTTGACATTATCTCAACCTTAACCTGAACACCAAATACAGAAACAAAATAACTTGAAATATATTTAGTGAAGTTGTCATGTATTATAACTAATGATTTCATATGCTCCTTAGTAAATTTCTTAGGACGCTTAAAATCATATATTTTTACATTTTTCTGAATTTGATGGCCTCTGTTACTACCATCTCCTGAATTCTCTTCTGACTCTATTGATTTAAGTAACCTATCTATCTCTTCTTGACTTAGTACATTTCCTGCCACAGATTATTCACCCCACTAACCAATTGAAACAAACTTGTCAATATCCATTAATGTAATCAACTTATGATTCAATTCCAATACACCTTTAACAAATGGTAATCTATTATCTACCGACTTTTTTATAAGACTTTGATCTATATCTAAAACCTCGTCAACTTTGTCTACTATTATACCAACTTCCTCACACTCAACATCCAGTATTATTATACTGCTACTCTCATAATTAACATCATTTAAATCACAATCGGGAAAATTCAAAAGTATGGAAATATCTAGCAAAGAAATTATAATACCCCTAAGATTTATTAACCCCTTAATGTGCTTAGGTGCATTAGGAACTTTGGTAATGCTCATCACGTCATTTATACTTAAAACCTTAGATGCTTCTACACCAAAAAACTCTTCCTTGATTTTAAACACTACTAACTGCATGTTTAAAAATTCTATCCTAATACTTTTTTGACTGACTCAATAACTCTCTCTGCTTGAAATGGTTTAACTATAAAATCCTTTGCTCCAGATTTAATAGCATCCATAACCATACCTTGTTGACCCATAGCACTACACATAATTATATTAGCCTTAGGATCGAAATTCATAATCTCTTTTAATGCTTCAATCCCATCCATCTCCGGCATAGTTATATCCATTGTAACTATATCTGGTTTATCTTTCTTATACAATTCGATAGCCCTTAATCCATTACTTGCCTCTCCGATAACCTGATATCCATTTTTCTCCAATATATCCTTAAGCATCATTCTCATAAATGCAGCATCATCTACTATCAAAATCCTACTCATGTATATAATTCCTCCCACTATTTACAATTTTTCGTTAAGTACCTTATCAATATTTCCCTTTCTAGGAACAAAATAGAAATACAAATTCGTATATTCAGAATCTAATTCATATTTAAAATCTGTCTGAATGTTAATTATCTCATTATAAAATTGCTCTTCTTCCATAAACGTATAAGACAATATCGCTGTCAAATTATCATAAAGTAGGCTACTGTTTTCAATCTCTATTTTCAAATTCAAACAATCAGCTATATTTCTTATATAAGTAGAACCAACTATATTGCACACTTCTTCTATGAAAGAGATTCTTATATCATCTAATTCATCACGAATTATTAATCTCTCACTACCAATTTTACTAGCTATCTTTTTTGCAGTATCAATGTCAAACAAAATTAATATACTTCCTTCAATCTCACCCTTAATTATTAAAATCTCACCTATCACTTCAGTCTCTTCAATGTTATTTATAAAACTTCCTATTTCTTCAATATTTACATTTGGAACTGACATACTGACCTTGGCATTAAGTAATTGAGATAACGATGTTGCTGAATTTCCTAAAGCTATGTTAGATATTTCCTTTATGATATCCAACTGCTCTACAGAATACTCAATCATAAAACTTTCTCCTCCACATTCATTTAAGATATAATTGTTGCAACATCAACTATAAGAGTAACTAGTCCATCTCCCAATATGGTAGCTCCTATATACTCTTTAAGACCTTGTAAACTCCTACCCAAATTTTTTATAACAATCTCTTGTTGACCTAGAAGATCATCCACCAAAAGTGCTGCTATCTTTTCACCAACTTTAGCAACTATTATATAACTACTTTGCTCATCACCACGCCTCTCATACGAATCTAAATTAAATTTATCGGACATCCTTATTAAAGGAATAATTTCATCCCTATACGATATAACCTCTTTATTATTACTCCTTTTTATCAAATCTTCTCTCCAATTGACAACACTATCAATAAATCCCAGAGATATAGCCATAGTCTCACCATTAACTTTTACAAGAAGAGCCTTTATTATCTGAAGAGTTAAAGGTAACTTTATTATAAAAGTAGATCCCTCTCCAAATTTACTATGCAGATCTATAGTCCCACCAAGTGATGATATCTTAGTTTTAACTACATCCATGCCGACTCCCCTTCCTGAAATGTCCGTAACCTTCTCATTAGTACTAAACCCTTCCAGGAATATGAGATTTTTTATATCAGAGTCAGACATACCATCCGTATTTATTCCTATCTTCTCAGCTTTTGCTTTTACCTTATCTACGTTTATACCTTTCCCATCATCACTTATTTTTATAACTGCCTTTGTTCCTTCTTGATAAGCATATAACTTTATCTCTCCTACAGATGCCTTACCGCTCTTTATTCTCTCTTCTTTCGTTTCTATGCCATGGTCAACAGCATTCCTAAGCAGATGTATGAGAGGTTCCCCTATTTCATCAATCACCGTTCTGTCAAGTTCAGTACTTGCACCTTCAATCAAAAATTGTATATCCTTATCGAGTTCAAGTGATAGATCCCTTATCATTCTTGGAAATCTACTAAAAACAACTTCCAATGGTAGCATTCTAATTTTCATAACTAAATCTTGTAACTCAGACGTAGATCTTGCAATTTGCTCTAATATCTCATTGAGCTCCGGTAAATTATATGTATTGCTTATTTGTTCAAGCCTAGTTCTGTGAATTACAAGCTCTGATACCATATTCATAAACATATCCAATCTCTCTAAATCTACCCTTACAGATTGGGTACCCTTTTTAGGCGAAAACATTTGTTTCTTTTGGTCTTTTGCTACTTGCTTATTATTTGCATTTATTTGAACTTTATTTACATTTTCGCCATTAACCTTACTGTTATTTTTTGGTTCAGATTCATTTCTTAAATTATCATCCTCTTCGTCTTTGAGCTTATTCCTTATATTCTCTTTTACTTCTTCTAAATTTATGAAAACCTCTTCTCCATAAGCCTTCCTTACGTTTTCCGAATTTATCTCTTTTATAGAAACCTTATTAATTTCAGAAATAGTTCTCATAACTGACTCCAATTCGTTTCGTGTCGAAGTCGTTATATAGACAATATTTACTTCTAAATCAAAATTCTCCGTTTCAATATCCTGTATAGATGGAAGAGTATGTATTATCTCGCCAAATTTCTCTATCTCTCTAAAGAATATAAAGATCCTAGCTGTTTTCAATAAAACTGTCTCCGATAGAACTATCCTTATTTCATAAACCGTATAAGGCTTTTTCTCTTTATTTATTATGTTGATATGATGATCTTCCAATTTTAATTTCTCTTCTACCGTCAATTGTAATTCATCAAATTTATCATGAGAGGTATCGTCTTCTTTAGGATCAGTGATTGATGTTAGGGAATCCATTATCTCATTTATGTCCATGTCATCCGAATTTCCATCACTTATGTTATTTACCATCGATTCAAGAGTATCTAAACATTTAAAAAGCACAGTCACAACATCTCTGTTAACTTTAAGCGTTCCATCCCTAAACTTTGATAAAACATCCTCCATTTTATGGGTAAGCTCAGACATGTTCATATACCCCATGGTAGCTGACATCCCCTTAATGGTATGACTAACCCTAAAAATTGCATTGACAACTTCTAAATTATCTGGATCTTGCTCAAGCTCCAACAAACTGTCATTCAATTTCGTTAAATTATCTAGAGATTCCTCTAAAAACATCGACAAGTATTGTGAAACATCCAAATCATTTCACCACCTTTTGATAAAAGAATGTTCCTAATTTGATAAATCCAATCTGATTATAATCATATATATTTTCAGTCGCACCTATGAAAACAACACCTTCATTATTCAAAGAATCATAAAACCTACTGTGTATTTTCATTTTCTCCTCTTTCTTAAAATATATAATAACATTCCTACATAATATAAAATCTAATCCAATTGGAAATTCATCCAATATTAAATCATGCTTGCGAAACATGACATCACTCTTTATCGAATTTTTTATTCGATACTCGTCTCCAAACTTTTCAAAATATTTCGATAAATAATAGCTTGGTACTTCATTAATTTCGTCCTCTTTGTAAATTCCTCTTCGAGCATAATCTAGCATGTTTTTATCAATATCTGTTGCTATGATTTTGTAATTATATATTTCTGCATCATTAAGAATCATCGCTACGGAGTAAGGCTCTGAACCATTGGAACAAGCACTACTCCAAATCATGTACGTATCTCTTTCAGGCAACGTATTTCTGAAAATATCTTTAATTTGCAAAAATATTTCTGGGTTTCTAAAAAATTCGGTTACATTTATTGTAATTAAATCTAAAAACTGGTTCTTTAAGGCACTATTTCTTTTGCACAGCTCAATGAATTCTTTAACATCTTTTGCTTCGGTCTTAGATATAAAAAATTCAATTCTCCTATGCATCTGTACCTCTTTATAAGCATCTAACTTTATTTTAAATTCTCTGTATACAAAGTCATAAAGCTCCTTAATGTTAAACATACCTTACCTCAATATTCAGTTTAAATATATCAATGCCCTCCTGAATGCCTCATCATCTCAAATATTATTTTATCTATTGACAGAACCTTATCTATCTTACCAGTCTCAATAGCTGATTTGGGCATACCAAATACTGTGCAACTATTTTCATCCTGAGCCACAGTACGACCTCCCATATGTTTCACACATTCAACTCCATGAGAAGCATCTCTTCCCATACCTGTTAAAACTATTCCTAGAAGACCTTCTTTATAAACTTTAGAAGCAGAACAAAATAGAACATCTGCAGACGGCCTAACGTTATTCACAAGTTCACTCTGATCCAAACATATTTTTTTACCGTGATCAATTCTCATATGGTAACCACTTGGAGCGACATACACAACATCTGATTTTACGATTTCACCATTCTTTCCTTCTAGAAAATTAAAATCACAAATATCTGCAAGCCTCTCTACAAATTGTTTCGTACATCCATCGGGCATATGCTGAACAATAAAAATTGGTATACTGACCCTTTTGTCTAACTTGCTAAAAATGTATTCTAAAATCTTAGGTCCCCCTGTTGAAGAAGCAATAGCGATGGCTCTGTCTGTCCCAAATAAAGCTCTCTTTATTCTCTTATTTTTTATTTTGTATACTTCTTTTCTTATCTCTTCTTTCACACTAGAAATTCCTTCCAGATCCAAATGTCCAAGATAATTTATAAATTTTATATTTTCAGCATTTAATATCTGCTTTATGAAATCAACTTTATCTGAATCGATATTTGACAGAAATATAATGTTTGATCCATATTGATTAATATCCAAGAGTACATTTATAAGATTGTCTCTATACGAAATCAAATTTATAATAATGCAATCTATCTTGCTATCTGTTTTATTTAAGAACTTTTCCATATCAGCATAGCTTTTAAATATTCCTACTATGTCAATTCCCACATCGTTAGAAAATATATCTGTTATTACTCTTCTCATTAATGGAGATTCGTCAAAAATTACAATCCTAGTTTTAGTTATGCTATCTTTAAATTTCAACTTCTTGCCGAACCTTACCGTAAATTTTCATAGTAACAACTCCGCTATTCAAATCGAAAAATATAGTTCTTCCCATATCTCCACCAACTTCTTCTGCTTGTATTTTTACAAAATTGCTCTTAAGAAATTTTCTTACCTCTTCAACATTCTTTTCTCCAATATTAAGAGTACTGGACTTTCTTTTAAACATTGAAGCTCCTCCAATTATCTTAGCCACTATACCCATTTTATTACTGCCCATAAAGATCATTTTGTTTAACATATACGGCAAAGCATAATCAGCATATCTGAACTTCATGTTCTCTGCAACATTCTCTTTCATCGTATTAGAAAAACACGGTAACATTATGTGAGCTAAGGCACCTATCTTATTTTGCCTATCATACAAAGTAACCCCTACACAAGATCCAAGACCTCTAGTTTCTAAAATAACTGGAGCTTTGTTAATAGCCAAATCACCAATACCTACATTAATATTCATAAGCTAACTCTCTTCTAATTCATCTTCAACTATCTTGATTATTGAAAGATACATTACAATTTCATTATTAATGAGTATCATGTCCTTTATATATTTAAAATCTAGCTGATTTAATTTATATAATCCTTCTAACTCTTGTCCTCTATTATTTTCCTCATCATAATTAAATACTTCCAATACCTCATCTACAACGATGCCGACTAATACGTTTTTATTTTTAACAATTATTATTTTTTTATGTGTCCTATCAACTTCACTCCGTATTCCTAATTTTTTTGATAAATTATAAACTTTTATAATTTCACCTTCGTAATTATACAATCCCTCCAATGTAGGTCTTTCCAAAGGTGGGTGAGTTAAATTTTCATATTTTACTATTCTGTCTACATAGATTGTGTTGCAGGCATACTTTCCATTACCTAATTTAAAGATTAAAAGCTTACTCTGTAACATCAAATTCCTGTTCTCCTTTATTAAGAATTGGTAACACCATTCTATCTAAATACAAAAAACAACTTTAAAAAATAAAGACTATTTGCTTTTAGTATTTCACAAATAGTCCATTAATATTATTTTATTTATTTTTTAAACGCTCCTCAAAATCAAAAATCAAACTCTTGAGATTATCATTTGATAACGAATTTATAGCTACACCATTGACATCTACAATAGGTAAAATATTTGATGAAGTACTAGTCAGGAACATTCCTTCAAATTCAAACAATTCATTTTCACTAACACATTCTTCTCTCAGCATAAATCCAAAATCTCTTATTATTTCATTGACCTTAAATCTAGTCACACCGGCTAGTACAAATTTATCAGGAGCTGTAAAAAAGTAATTTCCCTTTATGAAATAAACATTACTCTTACTTCCTTCAGTAATAAATCCATATTTATTAACTAATAAAACCTCATAAACTTTTTTATCATTAATAATTTTCTGGATTTTGGATTTAAAATCATAATCATAAGTTTTTATATTAGGATTACTTCTTTCAATTTCATATGTAGAAACTCTAACTCCAATTTGAGAACTTGGATAAAAAAAATCAATAGGATAAATAAGTAGCTTGTATTTATTTTCAATAAATATTATCTCTATTTTCAAATTTCCCAATTTCATAGAATTTATATCGATGATACTATTTACCTTTTCAAGCAAATCTTCAATTTCAACATTACAGTAATTGAACAATTTGATAGAATTTTTTAACCTATTGAAATGCTCGTCCCAAAACAAAATTCTAAAATCTATGACTCGTATAACCTCATAAACATTATTTGAATTAACAAAATGATGTTTATGAAAATCTTCCATATCTAAAATATCATTATCAATTAAAAACTTCTTCCCCATTGAAATCACGATTATTCCCAACGTAAATTTAAAATATCACTAGCTCTATATCTACTATTAATCAAAAATCGATTACCCACTAAATTAAATAAAGGCAAATCATTCATGGAGTCAGAATACATTCTCGAACTATCATGATCAAAATCCACTATTCCATTTTTATTTAAAAATTCATAAAATCTCAAAACCTTCTCCTGCCCTTTATTATTACGTCCAATCATTTTCCCTGTATAAAGCCCGTTCTTAACCTCGTATCTTGTAGCTAAAACATAATCAACGCAATGCATTTTACTAAAATTATTTAGATAAAATTCTGGAGATGCAGAAATCAAAATAGTTTTAAATCCTAATTTTTTACATTTTTGTATTTCTAATAATCCATCTTTAAAAATTAATTTCTTTAAAACCCAACTTTCAAAAAACTTTTTTCC
Source organism: Anisomitus miae (SeqCode) (assembly GCF_054906395.1). Lineage (NCBI taxonomy): Bacteria > Bacillati > Bacillota > Clostridia > Eubacteriales > Clostridiaceae > Anisomitus (SeqCode) > Anisomitus miae (SeqCode). The sequence goes on along the minus strand of NZ_JBRACL010000006.1, from coordinate 119,947 downwards.
AATCTCATCTACGGCATCAAAGGATACTCCTTTTAAGAATGATAAATATCTTTCTTTGGCTTTCCTTTCATCATAAAAATTCAAACCGTACATTAACCCTGAATATAAAATATTTCCTAAATAAATCAGGAATCTTTTATCTTCTTGACACAAGAATTTATAAAATTCTATAAATGTATCCTTAGATGTAAGTGTTAAATCTACATCAAAAATAGCAAACTTCAAAATAGTATAACCCCCTTTAATCATAAACAAAAAAGTGCCCTTAAATTCTAGAATAAAGGACACTAAAAAACTAATCTTCTTCTATTATACTATCGTAATACGCAGCAACTTCATTAAATTCTTTCTCTTCTGGAACGACCAACTCATCTTCATCAGTAAGCCTAAAAACATAATGTGAACCATCCTCATCATTACGTACCACACAATAGTTTTTTCCCTTGAATTCAAAACCATCAATCACTTCGCATCTTACGACATTATGATTTTCATCTTCAAATTCAACAAATACAGGTTCTTCTGTAACATTTTCCACACCGTCATTATTGTCGAAAACTTCTCTTTCATTGTCTTTATCAACCATAACAACTCCCTAAAAGGACTACACCTCCATCTTCAAAATCACGACGTATAGTCTATGATTCCCCAAAACACGTCAAATATGCTACTTTTTTACCTTATTTAACAACTCGTCACAAGAATCAGCTGAAACAAAGTCTCCATCTAACAATACAAATGGAGTTTCAAAACACTCTCCACAACGACCTAAACATCCATGCACCTCAACTTCATAACCAGAAGACTTTTCCAGTTCATCCTTAACCTTATCAGTGCCTAAAGCAAAATTAGATTCACAAATATCAACTTTTTTCATCAAATCAACATCTCCCATACAAAACTTATACTCTCTTATATTGATAATTCTATTACATATACATTCATTAGTCAATTAAGTTTTTTTCACAAATACAAAACTTCCAGTAAAGTCCCTAAAGCTATTCTACATTTTTTCACGAAGCCAATATTTTTTGTTCCAATATCTGAATTTTTAATCTAGCCTCTTGTAGTTCTCTATTAAGTTCAGCTATAATTTTCTCTTTTTGTAAAATAGATTCCAACTCTACAGCCTTCTCATAAATCTCATGAATCTTACTAATCTTAGATAATAAATTCTTGAACTGATAAAACTTAAACTTACTCAAAGTTTCAAAATAATTTTTAGAGTTTGAACTGTGAATATTACTACTATTTTTTATAAAATAATAGCGAGAAGCTATTGCTTTAGGATGTCTATCTAACTTTTGTGACAAAATATCAAACATCTCTATTTTTCTCCTATCTCTATTTTGCAAAATAAACTCGAGTAGGATGTCATCCTCCTCCTGAGTCCAAACTCTCTGTGTATACTTCTTTTTGAAATTCTCCGTCTCACTTATCAATTTATAATAATAAACTCTGGCTTGCCCTGGAGTTATATGGGGATTAATCCTGGTAAATTCTTGAGCAGCATCTTTAACTGTCATTCCCCTTCCTTTTAACTCCGTTATATGTTTTAAAAGACTCTTTTTTTCATAATCCGTCCACTCTCTTTTAACTGCCATAAAATCACCTCTTTTAAAAACCATCTCGATACCCTGTAATTTTAACATATATTTAACAATATGTAAATTATTTATTTATTTTATTAATTTTTGCTCAACAAATCTGTTATTTGCTTATTCACCCAAGAAACATTCATACTAAATATTTTGTCATTATTCAATCCATAGTTATTTTTCATTTTTAAAATATTGTATACTTTTTTATCTATGTTGTCTTGCAATATTTCCCCATTCCTGACTGCATCTTTTACCATCTCTATTGAAGGAATAATATCTTTATATCCAGAACTAATTAATACTATATCAACTCCAGCCTTTATAGCCTTAACAGATGCTTCAGGTACTGAAACAACATTAGTAATACCTTTCATTATCATATCATCAGTAATAACAACTCCTTTAAATTTCAACTCCTTCTTTAAAATTTCAGACAAGAATTTATTTGAAAGAGTGGCAATATCATCATCTATATTTTTATATAATAAATGAGATACCAAAATCGCATCGATACCGTTATTTATAGCTTGTTCGAATGGATATAATTCAATTTCCCTTAATCTATCATAACTGTGTTCCAAAATCGTCAACTCATAATGTGAATCTTCGTCTGTATCGCCATGTCCTGGATAATGCTTTCCAACACTAATAATTCCAGCATCCTTAAATCCATTAATTGTTTGTATAGCCATATCTGCTACAATTTCTTTATTTGAAGAAAATGCCCTCGATCCAATTACTTTATTATTAGGATTTGTATAAACATCAAGGATTGGAGCAAAATTCATATTAAATCCCATGTTAACGAGTATACTTCCCATGAGTTTAGCACTGTTATATGCATAATTTTTATCATTCTTTTCTCCTACAGTACGTGCTTTTTCAAATTTAATTATTTCATTGGGTAATCGTGTAACTGTCCCACCTTCTTGATCAATAGATGTAAATAAAGGTACTCCATGATCTCTATTGCTTATATCTTTAATTTCATTTATCAAATTTATAGTTTGGTTAACTGTAATGATGTTCTTACTAAAAAATATTAATCCTCCAATTTTCAAATTTCTTATAATATAAATATCTTCATCAGTCAATGAATCAACTCCATCAATACCAGTTATAAATAATTGACCTATCTTTTCATCCAAACTCATATTCAAAACCTTATTCAAAATCTTATCTTCATAAATGGTACGTGCCAAATACTCCGATTTAGTTATTTTATTTTCATCATAAATACGAAAACTTAATATAAAAATTATTGCAAACAAACTTATCAAAAATTTATAAAGCATTTAATACAATCTCCTATAAAAAGTAAATGTGAGTTGAAAATATAACTCACATTTATAAATCACTCTTTATCTAAGCCAGCAAGCTTTCTATAATAAGTAGCATTTTCATCAGCATTCTTAGCTGCCTGATCAAAAATTTCATCCACCCTATCCGGAGCTACTTTAGATAAAGCATTAAATCTAACCTCACTCTTTATATATTCTTTAAAGTCCTGTGTAGGCTCCTTAGAATCCAAAATAAACGGATTCTTATCATGATTCTTGAGTTCAGGATTATATCTAAACAATGTCCAATACCCTGCCTCTATAGCTTTCTTAGCTTGTTTTTGAGCAGTACCCATACCAGTCAAAATTCCATGACTTATACACTGACTATATGCAATTATAATCGAAGGTCCTGGATAAGCCTCAGCCTCTCTTATAGCTCTCAATGCTTGATTGAAATCGGCACTTAAGGAAATCTGAGCAACATAAACATATCCATAACTCATAGCCATCGCAGCTAAATTTTTCTTCTTAACTCTTTTGCCTTGAGCTGCAAATTTAGCTATAGCCCCAAACGGAGTGGATTTAGAAGACTGTCCACCAGTATTTGAATAAGTTTCAGTATCAAAAACTAATATGTTTATATCCTGATTTTGAGCTATAACATGATCTAATCCTCCAAAACCAATATCATATGCCCAACCATCTCCTCCAAATATCCAGTTCGAAGTTTTTATAAAATATTCCTTATTGTTTAATAGCTCATTAACAATGCTATTATTAGATTCTTTTTCAAGTAAGGGAACTATTTTTTTATACAACTCAACTGTGACATCACCATTATTAAAGTTATCACACCACTCCTTCAAAAATCCCTTTAACTCATCAGATACATTAGCATCATTAATCAAACTCTCAGCTAATCTAACATTTTGTTCACGCTTATTTTTAGATGATAAGTACAAACCATATCCAAATTCTGCAGCATCTTCAAATAAAGAATTTGCCCAAGCCGGTCCACGTCCTTCACTATTTTTTGTATACGGCATTGCAGGAACAGAGCCACCCCAGATCGAAGAGCAACCTGTTGCATTAGCAATTACCATCCTTGGACCAAACAACTGAGTAACAAGTTTTGAATATGGAGTCTCTCCACATCCAGCACAAGCTCCACTAAATTCCATCAACGGCTCTTGGAATTGACTAGCTTTAACCGTAGTAAGTGGAAGCGGATTCTTTTTAACAGAAACTTTTGATGGATCAAAAGAATAATCATAATGCTCTTGCTTACAAAGAGCACGTTCATCATCAGTAGAAACCATTTCTAATGATTTAGGTTTAGAAGGACAGACATCCACGCAGTTACCACATCCCGTACAATCTTCTATAGACACTTGCATAGAAAAATACAGTTTCTGATCGGTTTTTATACCCTTAGCATCAGCAGATAAATAACCATTAGGAGCATTATCTTTTTCACTATTGGTAACTAAAAAAGGTCTTATAACTGCATGAGGACAAACGAACGCACACATATTACACTGTATACACGTTTCAGGATTCCATCTAGGCACTGTTACAGCAATTCCTCTTTTTTCAAACTTAGACGTACCATGGTCAAACGTACCATCTTCTCTACCTCTAAATACGCTAACAGGTAAAGTATTACCCTTGAGACTATTAACAGGTTCGAGTATATTTTTCACGAAATCCGTTTTCTCAATTCCCAAATGATATTCTTCCTGCTTCTCACTATCCTCAGCAGTCTTCCAACTCTCAGGAATTTCAATCTCAACTAGTGCATTTATTCCAGCATCTATGGCATCAAAATTCATTTTCACAATCTTTTCACCTTTTTTACCATAAGCCTTTTCAGCAGACTCCTTAAGATATTTTACAGCATCTTCAATAGGTATTATGTTCGCAAGTTTAAAGAACGCAGATTGCATGATCATATTTATTCTTCCGCCAAGACCCAAGTCTCTAGCTATTTTCACAGCATTTATAGTGTAAAACTTTATATTATTATTAGCTATAATCCTCTTAACATGAGCAGGTATCTTATCTTCCAACTCCTCACTAGTCCAAAGAGTATTAAGTAAGAAAGTACCTCCATTTTTTACACTTGAAACAATAGTATCATACTTTTTTATGTAAGCTTGATTATGACAAGCGACAAAATCTGCTTTAGCTATTCCATAAGTCGACCTTATTCTGTTATCTCCAAATCTCAAATGAGAAATTGTTATTCCACCTGATTTTTTAGAATCGTACTCAAAGTAGGCCTGAACATACTTTTTAGTGTTATCACCTATTATCTTAATAGCCATCTTATTGGCACCAACTGTACCATCTGAACCAAGCCCAAAGAATTTACAATTTATCAACGATGAATCTTCTACAATAATATCATCTACTGAATCTATGCTAGTGTTAGTAACATCATCAACTATACCAACTGTAAACCCATTGATAGGTTTTTGAGATTTCAACATTTCAAAAACGGAAGCCAAATGAGTAGGGGTTACCTCCTTAGAAGCTAATCCATACCTTCCACCCACTATAACAGGGTGTCTGTCCATCCCATAGAAAGCAGCCACAACATCTTTATAAAGCGGCTCTCCTTCAGAACCTGGCTCCTTAGTTCTGTCAAGCACAGCAATCTTTTTTACACTAGTTGGTATTTCTCTTATCAAATGTTCTACACTAAACGGTCTATATAGATGGACTATAAGAACACCTACTTTTTCACCCTTCGAAATCAAGTAATCTACTGTCTCCTGTGCTGTCTCGGAAGATGACCCCATACAAACTATAATTCTTTCTGCATTCGAATCACCATAGTAATTAAACAATTTATAGTTAGTACCAATGAGTGAATTTACTTTATTCATATACTCTTCAACAATTTTTGGCAAATTATTATAAAAGGTATTTGAGGCTTCTCTAGCTTGAAAATAAATATCTGGATTCTGTGCGGTACCTCTTGTTACTGGACTAGCAGGACTTAGTCCTCTATTTTTAAACTCATCCAAGGCATCAAAATCGATCATTTCCTTCAAATCTTCATACTCAAAAGCTTCGATTTTTTGCACTTCATGCGAAGTCCTGTACCCGTCATAAAAAACCACAAAAGGCACTCGACCCTTTATAGCTGATAGATGAGCTATGGGAGCTAAATCCATAACTTCTTGAACACTGCTAACAGCTAATAAAGCAACACCTGTTTGTCTAGTAGCCATAACATCTTGATGATCTCCAAAAATGGATAAAGCCTGGGACGCTATAGCCCTAGCAGTAACATAAAATACGCCTGGTAATAATTCACCAGCAATTTTATACATATTAGGAATCATCAATAACAATCCTTGGGAAGCAGTATAAGTCGAAGTTAATGTACCTCCCTGTAAAAGTCCATGCACAGTACCTGAAGCACCTGCCTCTGATTGCATCTCCACAACATCTACAACTCTACCAAAGATATTTTTTCTACCTTGTGAGGCCATTTCATCTATATTCTCACCCACACCACTTGAAGGTGAGATTGGATATATAGCAGCAACTTCGGTAAACGCATACGCTACATAAGCAGCAGCTCCATTACCATCCACAGTAACTGTTCTTCTTTTAATCACTTTAATTCCTTCTTTCCATACAATTTTCTACACAATTCTCAATACTAAACTAAATAATGCAAAATCAATATCCCAGTCATTCTAATTTACAGAAGTAAGTATAACAAATTTTTATTGATATTTTATTAAAAAATTATGTATTTTTTGTTAAGTATGTCATTATTTTAACTTACTATATAATCCTATTCTTTAAACAAATATACAAATTGTAAACCAACATATCAAACGTAAGATATCACAAATACATAAAATCCTGATAACAAACGATATTTATCTAAATTAGTTTGAACAATATATAAAATTAGCTACTATTGAAAAATAAATTCATTTAATATGTCTACACTAAAATCTTCTATAATGGTCGAGAACTTTCTCTTACCATTCATATCAAATCCTGATACAACGATACTTTTAACTTCATTATCTTCAAAAACTTCTCCAAATACCAAAAAACTGCTTTCATCATCTATGACCTTAAGAGCTGTTAATTCATTTTTATTTGTCACACTATTTTGCCAAATGATTTTCCCGTCTTTTCCATATTTTAAAACAACCAAATCCTTATTGAGAGGATTGTTTATTGTAATAGTAGCCTCTACATCACCATCGTTATTACTTACTTCTGCTAAAACAATTAATTCACCGTCATTTACGGATATTACATCTTTAAAATCGTCAATATGAGATGACCCATAAAATTCTCTCCAAATTACATCTCCCCGCCCATTAAATTTCATAACGAATCCGTCCGTCCATTCTGAATTTCTATATGCGGAAGCTATAAGGCAATACTCATCAGGAGATACATTTATTATTTTGTTAAATTTGTTTATTTTTGAATCTTCAAACATTTTTCCCCAAGATATGATGTTGTTACGGTCAAATTTTATAATATAACAATCTTTATTGTCCTGGAGCTTTGGCTCTGTAAACACTTTTCCAACTATAATCTTACCCAATGTTACATCATTGTAGACTGTATCAACCGAAACATTCTTTATGGTGTATTTTTGACTTATTGAAATACTCTTTTGAAATTCTTCCCTAGAAATTATGTATATTTTCCTACTACTAGATATTTTTTTGCCAAATATATCTCTATATTCGTATATAAGAGTATTTTCAAAATCATTCAATACTTCCTTAAAATTTTCCTGTGTTACCTCTAATTTATCCTCACTGAAAATGCTGACATATTTTATGTCAACTCCCATTTGCTTCAAAAAGTAATCCCTTAAATTATCATAATCAAAATCACTAAACAAAATAATATCCGTCAATTCATCACTTTTGACAAATATTTTCCCCTCAGTAGAAATTCCACAAAGCAGGATATATGTTACTAAAAATACTCCACTAATCAACTTTTTCATGAAAATACCTCTTAAATTTTTACAATGAATTCTTATGAGTAGTATTCTCACATATAAGTTTTTTATCCGTAATCCTCAGAACTCACAGATTGTCATATATGTTTTTAATTTCATTCAAAAAATCATCCATAGAATTTACATTTATACTAAAATCGAATTTATGCTTACTCATTGACTTTGCATATTTAGGATCGTAATAATTTTTCATTAATTCATACGCTAATTCACTATACCTATTCTCATTAAATAGATTCACATAATTTTGAAAATCATCTTTAGAGCAATATCTTGATATTGAATTCATTTTATCTCGGAAATCATCTAAAATTTTGTTATCTATCGAATATTCTCCCGAATTAAGAGAAATTTTATCAATCTCAAAATAATCTTCCATTAAATTTTCAACCCTAATATCTTCAGGAATGTCTACAAGTACGTGCATTCCCATATTCATCGAATTAAAAATATATTCAGGCATAATTATCTTACCTATCCGTTTACTTTCACCCTCAATTAAAACATTTATCTTTTCGTGTCCAAGAAACCTTTTATCATTAACTATATCCATAATTTTATGAAAGACAATAGTCTCGAATTGCTTTTGAGAATTTTGGTAACCTAAATTTACTCCTCCTAAAAGGGAAGATCTATGATTAGCCGCATGCTCAAGATCTATAACGGGATAGCCCTCCTTACTCAGGGCATTTAGAATTTTTGTTTTCCCAATTCCTGTTTTTCCATTTATAACTACAAAGTTTATCCTATTTAATATTTCTGGAAATTTATGTCTTAGAAATTTCCTATACCCCTTGTATCCCTTATCAAGTTTATAATTTTTAATTCCAATCGATCTTAACAAATTATGTAAGCTTAAACTCCTCATCCCTCCCCTTGCACAAAATAAAATTATATTTTTGTTCTGCGAAAATTCTTCTGATATCCTTTCAAAAATGCTTTCAAGTTTATACCCAACATACTTAAGCCCCAACTTCTTCGCTTCGTAAACACTCTTATTTACATAAACATATCCGACTTCTTCCCTCTCTTTATCATTTAAAACAGGAATGTTCACAGCATTGAATATAGTTCCATCCTTAAATTCTTTCTCGGATCTAACATCAATTATACATGGATTATCAATTTCAAAAATCTTTTCAGCTTCTATAGATTCATTAAAAATATGGTTCCCCTCCTAAACTGCATATAAATTATCCTTAAATGTTTTGTATTAATTTGTAATTTTGAAATAACTACTATAAAATGAATTATACACTAATAGTAAATTTTTAAAATCTTTATAATCATATTTGGAGGAACTTCATGTATAAAAATTTAATCAAAAGTATTTTGAAGAGATCATTAATTCTTATACTCATACTCGGAACTCCAATAGCTATAATCTCAAAATCCACAAGTGCTAGTAATAAAATTTTCAAAGGTAATATTTCTATATCCGAATATACAACTTACAAAGGTAAGAATGCAGCCATAGTAAACATAAACACTGATGGATTTTTTGTTGATGATGTTGATTTGGAAAACGAACCTGATCATTTGGACGAAGCTTATGTTGATGGTAAAATTTTGATTTATGGTCTAAGAGATAATGTGATCTATAATAATTTGTATATAGAATTAGAGCTTTACAACAGTAATGGCAAACAAAAACATATCTATAAAATAAATAGTTTTTCCTATAATCCAAATTCACAAACCAATATAGGTCAATCTAATAATAATTTTAACAACTCAACAACATTTGGAAACACTGAAGCTATTTCCAATTATCTAAAAACTGTTTACACAAATATTTTTGAAAGAGAAATTGACCAACAAGGTTTAAATTATTGGACAAACATGCTCTCTAGTTACAAAATAGAACTAGAAGATTTTTTCATAAATCTATTATCTGAAAATGAATTTCTAAATATTGCACCAACTGTCGAAGATAAAATCAAAAAATTGTATCATGGAATATTTCAAAGAGAACCAGATGCTCAAGGTTTCAACTATTGGGTATATGAATATAGAAAGGAATTGATTAAAGAGGGCAATGAAAGGAAAGCATTAAAAGAGGTGATTGATGATATGACTGATAGTCAAGAATTTAAATCAATTTTACAAAAACTTGGATTGAAAAAATGATAATTCGAGAATGAATGGAAGTATTTTTCAAAATGCTTCCATTCATTTTTTTCGAAAAAAATTTACATAAAGAATGGTATTTTATCTAGGTATTTACTAATTGACAATGCATTTTATGATAATATATAATCTTAATTGTAATCTTTTTTAAATTTTTATTTCATTTAAGTTACATAATATATTTTTTTAAGATTTGAAGGAGTTAGTGACGATTTTATGAAAGTTCCTTTTCTAAAACTATTAACGACAGCTAGCATTTGCATTATAACAACAACGAGTTTTAGCGTAGGCTGTAAAGTTTATGCTATAAGCAAAAGCGACACCATGACAAGCTTAAAAAATTTAGACAACTCGAATATAAAATTCTTTTCTTACGGAAAAGATATGGTGGCTATACAATTTGCCCTTGATAAAGATTATGAACTTGTAGATTCTGAAATTTCTGGAAATCCTATGAATTCGAAGTTATTTCACAGAAATCTTGAACTTTACGGTCTTAAACCAAACACTAGCTATGGAGACTTAAGTTTAACACTAAAAGATGGCAGTGGAAACACGTATAACTTAACAGTAGATAGTTTTAAAACTCCGAGCTCAAAATTTTTAGGATATTCAAACGTGTCAATAGCTCTAAGTAAAGGAAAACTTATAGCATACGCATATCTTCCTGAAAATCAAATCATAGATGAAATAAAATCTGTTAGTGTATCCGATTCATCCGTAAATGCAAGTATTGCAGATGGCCAAATAGTTCTTAGCAATCTCAAGAATGGAAAGACATACTCAAACCTAATTTTGACCATCGTTGATAAAAATGATAACATTTTCGAAACACACTTAAATAATTTTCATATACCTGCTAGTCAATTAGAAACTTTGGACGTTAAAGTTTCTTCTTACAAAAAAAATTACATTGGTGAAGTTATTTTACCTGAAGACATCATTGTAATAAATGCATCAATATCTGACAAAAATATAGTATCAGATACTGTGGATGGTGAAGTGACTCTACTTGAACTAAAAGAGGACACTAAGTACGAGGATTTAATTTTAACTGTCGTAGATGAAAAATATCAAGTTCACATATTTAAATTGAATACCTTTTCAACTGTGAATAAAAATTTTAGCTATGCTGATGTTAATGTTGTAAAAAATGAAAATAATATAAATGCAAAACTCCTATTACCTGATGATTTAATTGTATCAAATGCAAAAATCTCTGACTCTAATATAAAATTCGAAATCAAAAATAACGAACTAACTTTAATTAATCTATCTTCACAAAAGGTATATGATAATTTAAAAATTATTATACAGGATAAAGATGGCAAGTTATATAATTTTGTTATAAATGAATTTTCCACATCTGTAGTTAATGTTAATTTAGACAAATTACGTAACTACGTTAAAAATGCGTATAGAAAAGCCTTTAATAGATCTGAAATTGATGAAAAAGGATTTGAATTCTGGATGGAACAGCTTTCATTACACAAAATTGGAGGAAGGAATTTTATTTTAAATCTTTTGGAAACTGACGAGTTCGTAAATGCTTCTAAAGATTCTGAAGATAAGATACTGAAGATCTATGAAGTTATGTTTAATAGAAATGCCGACACAGATGGGTTAAAATATTGGATAAATGAATACGAAAAAGATTTAGGGAAAACAAAAAGTGAAAAAAAGTCTGTATCCAATATAGTAAAGAGTATGTGCGATAGTTTTGAGTTCAATAGGATAATTTCAGAAATCGGAATAATGAGTTAATAAAAAAGAGAGTTTATCAAACTCTCTTTAACTATTTTTTGAAGATTTATTTAGCGCAATTCCTATAAACATTATAATAGTAAACACTATAATGTATACGAAAACTGAAAAAGATCCATGAGATACAAAGGTTGCAAATATCATAAAAATTGAACCTATTATAGCCAACAGTGGAACTATGAACCTTTTAAAGAAATTCAAATCCTTCATTGATTTCATCATACAAATAAATATTGGAATATACAAAGCGTATGTAGTTATAACGGGAAGCTCAGAAAAGTCTAAGAACATTCCCCACCAATTACTATAGTTTCCATACCAAAGGACAAGCCAAATCAATGAAATAATAAATGTTACAATCCCAGAATTAACAGGAATTTTTGTATTTTTATCTACCTGTGAAAAAAACTTAGGGCTAGGACCCATATTCCTCACTGAAATTGAATAAAACCCTCTTATGCATGCCAATGTTAATCCATTCAGCGTACCTATGCAAGCTATTATAATAAATGCAAATAGAGTACTACCACCCAAATTACCTAAAATCCTAAAAAACGCTCTCGTTACAGATTCCTCTCCGCCTTCTAAGAATTCTGATATAGGCATAGAACCGGAAATTCCAATAAAATACAAAATATAAATCACAACCACTGCCATACTTCCTATCAATAGAGCTCTTGGCAAATTTTTTTTCGGATTTTTTAATTCAGCATTTATTGTTGTTGCAATAATCCATCCTTCATATGCAAATGCTGTTGCAACAACAGCAGTTAATAGTGGGTTCGAACTTACAATAGAACTCGTTACATAACCAAAATTATCAATGATTTGTCCATTTAATACTCCTGAGATTACTCCTACAACGGCCATAAGAACAAGAGGAATTAATTTTATGAATGTCGTTGAGACTTGAAATTTCCCAGCCAAAATAGGAGCAGTAAAATTCAAAGCATATATCGCAATCATATAAATAACAGCAATAATATAAACTACAATATTTTTCCCTGGATCACCAATTCCAAAAAGAGCAGCACTATATCTTGCAGAAATCCAAGCCACAATAGCAGTAAGAGCAGGATAGTATATTATGGTCATGAACCAACCCACAATATAACCATAAGATTTCCCAAGTGAAGCTTCTGCATAATCAACAATTCCATTAACTTTCGAGTACTTACTTGCAAGAATTGCAAAAGCATAAACACATACAACCATTATTCCGCCACCAATAATCCAAGAGAGAACACCAAGTGACATATTCCCATAAGTAGATTCCAAGACTTTCTCTGCTTTGAAAAACACACCGCTTCCTATTACAATTCCCATTACCATGGCAATAGCCGTCCAGAATCCATATCTTTTCTGTAAATCATTTTTCATAAAATTAATTATCCCCCTTTGTAAATAAAATTCAACTAAGTGTCATTCTAACATATTGAGCAAAAAATATATATAAAATAAAGACTCAATAAACAAAATTTATTGAGTCTTTATTTAAAATCTTCCTTCAATATTTGGTTTTCCAAATTTTTATCTACTTTATAATATTTATTTTCTCCAATCAAAATATAAAATCCCTCATCATCAATATAAAATTTGCTGTTTTCATCAAACAATATTTCTTTAACATATTGATTTATATCGGTAGAACTCCTGACATTATCAGATATGATATCTTTCAAACTAACAATTCGTTTTTCCATTTTATGAATATTAAATATATCATCTTCAATAGTCAGAGTTTTGTTTTTTGGATATATCGAAATTATAAATTCATTTTCAATAACTGCGTATTCCCCATTGTGCAAATCGAATTTTCCAGATTCATCAAGAACTCTTGTCCCATTTTCAAATTGATATTCCTCAGTCAATAATAATTCCTTGTTTGTTTTTTTAAATACAGAAAATATTCCGAAGACTAAACATGCAGCCAAAACTACGTTTATATAAATCATATTTTTGTTAATTTTTCTTACGGTATTTGATTCTTGAAAATTAACTATACACGATATGACATGACTGTTGAGATCTTCTGGATAATCTTGATGTAAATATTCATGCTTTAAATCTTGCAGATCTTTATCATCATACATTGTAAAAATCCTCCTTAAGATTAATTTTTAGCAACTTAAGAGCTTTATATAAATTAGTTTTGACCGTACTTTCCTTCATATCTAAAATTTTTGAAATATCCTTAATTTTAAAATCCTCAAAGAATCTTAAAACAATAATGATTTTAAGATTTGGAGGTAATTTGTTTAGAGCTTGTCTTAAAATAATTTTATCTAAGATGCTTGTCTTGTTATCTTCCTGTTCTAGCAATTCATCGTCATACATCTTTCTCTTACTTTGATTTATAAAATCAATACAATTATTTACGAGTATTTTGGTTACCCAAGGTTTCAAAGAATTAAAATCCTTAAGAGACTTAATTGAAGATAGAGATTTGTAAATTGTATTTTGTATAACCTCAAAAGCATCGTCCTTATTCTTAACGTAAACGATAGCTACTCTATATAAATATTTTTGATTCTGTATCAAATACTCCTCTAAACTTTTCTTCTTAGCATACTCCGAAATTACTTCAGAGCCTTTGTTGTCCATAAAAATTCCTCCAAAATATTTTTGTATAACGATTGTTATTATGATATATTTTCAAGACTTTTTAAATATATTTCTTTAGAAGATAAAAATAAATTTTTTCGAAAAATTTAAAATTTTCTTGAATTTTTTTTTTTTTTTGATACAATTTTTAGTATGTCAATATTGGAGGAGGTGAAAGAGAGATATTTAGGTTTAGTAAAATGAAAATTACTTCGACTGTTGCACTACTAGGTGCGGTTACACCCGCGGTTACGTCGTATGCAGTTTTAGGTAACGTGCCGCCTAGACCAACTGTAGTTAGTGGTCTTAGATCTAATAATAATGGTAGACCAACACGTGTAGATGTAACAAATCAATCACCAGCTGCAACGTTATTAAAGTTGCATGATGGATTAAAAAATGGAAACCCTGTTATATTGACAAGTAATCAAGGTCCAGGTCAAGTATTTTTAGGTTCATTAGGTGGCAGTGGTGGTGGACCATTCGGTCCTGGTAGTAGACTGCGTTATAGCATTTTTAACAATTAATACGTTAAATAATAATTAATTATAAAACCATGTTTGTGTTAAAATTTACATAATTATAAAACCACGATTATTAAATCACCTACATTAGGTGATTTAATAAAATGATTCTCAAACTAAAATTTGAGAATCATTTTTTAAGATCTTTACTTGAATAATTTTATAAAAACCTTTTCGTTTTTTAATCTCTCCTAATGACATACTTCATTTATGTAATTTTTAAATTCTTTCATCAAGATCTTAGTCATATCTCCAACTTTCCCACTACCTATCAGTCTTTCATCCACAGAACGCACTCCTATGACCTCTGCTGCAGTACCTGTTAAGAAACATTCATCCGCATTATAAACGTTAAAGCGTGTAAATTCCTGTTCATAAACCTCGTATCCTAATTTCCTCAAAATATCCAATACTAAAATTTTAGTAATCCCATTTAGTATTCCAACAGAAATTGGTGGCGTATATACCTTATTGTGCTTTATTATAAAAATATTATCTCCTGTACATTCGGTAACAATCCCCATACTATTTAGGAATATAGCTTCCTCTGCATTTCTTTGACCTGCCTCCATCTTAGCCAAAACATTCAATAGATAGTTTACAGACTTACACTGTGGATCTAACATAGATGGACTAACCCTAGTAAACGAAGAAACTATAACGTTAATTCCTTCGTCATAGAATTCCTTATTATAAAGAGTGATATTAGAGGCTATACAAATAAGTTTGGGTTTTGCCTCATTTTCGTTTGGAGGCATAATTCCCAAATTGTATGAACCTCTAGTCATAACAAGCCTTATGTAACCATCTTTTATGGAATTTACTTTTATAAGATATTTAATAATATCTAGAATTTCCTGTTTAGTATATCTCATAGGCATCATAACATATTTAGCTGCACAAAAAAACCTATCTATATGTTGACTCCCCATAAATACTTTACCATTATAAATTCTTATTCCTTCAAAAAAACCATCGCCATAAAGTATTCCCCTGTCGAACACCGAAATCTTAGCTTCATCCTCATTAACATATTTACCATCCACATAAACAATCAGTTTGTCCATTAATTAAACACATCCTCATCAAAATCTCAACAACAATTATAACACTTTTTTTAAAAAATTTTTACTATCTATTTTTTTCAAAAACAAAAAGGCACTTTAATAAATTAAATGCCCTCCCAAAAACTTTAAGTTGTATTTAAATACTCTTTAATATTTATCCGTTTCCTCTTGCCATCACGATAAAATAAGATCTTATTTTTGAAAACTCTCTTTGTTTCACTCTTACCATTAAATTCAAATTTACCATAGCCAGGATTCAATAATCCCTCATTTATAAACTTTAATGGATCACTATTGAACTTACCATTTATAAAATAAGGAGATAAAATTCTCAATTTATCTATAGCCCTCGTTATTCCAACATAAAATATCCTACGCTCTTCCTCTTCATCATAAGAAACACTTATGTTACTTATAGTTGTACTGTCATCTACGTTTTGAGCATTTATCATATACACACATTTAAATTCCATTCCTTTCGATGAATGAATTGTACCAAAGTTCACTCCATGAATTGATTCAATAGAACTTAGGTCTTTATTAAACTGAGATATTGAATCAAAGTTTAACATTAAATTATAAAAATATCTAATGAAGTACTCTACTTCCTTTGGATCAAGAGATTGGGAAGAAATAACATTGTTTATATAGATAAACCAACCTAATTTATCCAAACCTTTTCTAATTTTCTTCTCTAAACTATATCTTCTTATTTTGGATATGACTTTCTCCAAATTATATATATTTCTCTTGTCTCCAGTGGATAATTTATCTATATTAGCATTAGTAACACTAAAAATATTTGCATTATAATCATATTTATTTATAATATTAAACACTCTTCTACTAAATAAAAATACTATCTTGTCATATATTTTTTCAAAATTACCAATACTAGGGTCATCTATAAATAAAAGCAAATTTATCATATCTTTTATATAAAATTGATCAAATATACTAAAATTCCTATCTAGAAAATTGATTTTTATATTTCCTTTTATAAATTCGCTTAATACGCTAAAAGAATCGCTATGATTTCTATAAAGTACTGCAAAATCACTCAATTCTCCACCATTGTTCATAATATATTTAATGTCATCAACTATATAATTTCCCTGCTCCGTATCTTTTAAAAATCGCTTACAAATAACCTCACCTTCTTCTATTTTTTTTCCAATAAATTGCTTTTCATTTCTTATTTTATTGTTTGAAATTACATTACGTGAAAAACTAACTATAGAATGCTTAGACCTATAATTATATTTGAGATAATATTTCTTACCATTCTCGAATTCATTACAAAAATTCAACATTATATTAGGGTTAGCACCCCTAAATTTATAAATACTTTGATCTTCATCACCTACACAAAAAAGTTTCGACTCACGACTAAGCATCTTCAATATTTCAAACTGCACATCATCACAATCTTGGAACTCATCTACCAAAATATATTTAAATTTCTTCCTATATGTATCAAGAATATCTTCTCTCTCTTCAAATAATTTCAATACTTCACAAGACAAATCATCAAAATCAATTAACTTACTTTGTGATTTAAAATCTTTGTACTCACAAATTACACCCTTTAGAAAATCCTTGGGTACTCTACTATCAAAATCATTTATAGATTTACCACTACTATTAAATCTGCTTATTTCATTCATAACAAGGCTAATCTTATGTGTACTAAGTGTATCCATATAATTTTTCATATATTTCTTTAAAAAATCCTCTACCAATTCATCATTTATAATATTTATATCGCTACGTATATTATCTTTAAAAATACTGTAAAACAAACCGTGAAAAGTATAAAAGTGTGGCAAAACATTTGCATCTTTCTCCTTAGAAAATCTAAATTTCATGTTTTGACATGCCTTTTTAGTGAATGTTATTAATAGAACATTATCTGCTCTTACACCATCATTGATTAATTTTATAAGTCTCTGTATAATAACTGTCGTTTTCCCACTGCCAGGAGATGCAATTAATAATACTTTGTCATCATTACATAAAATAGCCCTATTCTGATATTCATCAAACATTCTACCACCCTCTAACTTTCATATTTTTTAAAATTATTCCAAAAATATCAAATTTTAAACATTTTTTAATAAATATAATACTTTTTTATTGAAAATTTTTATAATTACAATTACCATATTACTTGTGATATTTTAGGGAGTGTGTTTTCTATGCTTTATAAGAATAAAAGAAATCTTTCTCTTTTAATTGACTTCTACGAGCTTACAATGTCTAATAGTTTTATACTTGATAATAAGAACGATACTATTGCTTGTTTTGATGTATTTTTTAGAAGTATTCCTGATAATGGTGGATATTGTATAATGGCAGGACTTGAACAAGTTATAGAATACATAGAAAATCTAAACTTTAACGAAGATGATATAAGATTCCTAAAAGAGAAGAACCTATTTGATGAAAAATTTTTAGACTATTTAAAAAATTTTAAATTCTCATGCGATATATTTGCTATAGAAGAAGGATATCCTATATTCCCAAAAGAACCTATTTTAACTGTTAGAGGACCAATTGTTCAATGTTTATTAATAGAAACTATGCTTCTTCTCACTTTAAATCACCAAATTTTAATAGCAACCAAAGCAAGTAGAATTTGTACTGCTGCAAATGGCAGAGATGTTATTGAATTTGGTGCAAGGAGAGCTCAAGGATATGATGGAGCTATATTCGGTGCAAGAGCTTCAATAATAGGAGGTTGCGTGGGTACGTCTTGTACTCTTGTCGAAAAATATTTTAAGATTCCTTGTTTTGGAACAATGGCTCATAGCTGGGTCCAAATGTTTGAAAATGAATACGAAGCTTTTAAGACATGGACTACTCATTCGCCCAATAATTGTACATTCTTAATTGATACTTACAACGTTTTAAAATCAGGTCTTCCAAATGCAATAAAAGTCTTCAAAGAATTTTCCTTAGATCCGTCAAAAGTTGGGGTAAGAATTGACAGTGGAGACATTACATATTTAACAAAAGAGGTCAGAAGGATTTTAAGAAGCGAAGGATTCGGATTATCAAAAATAATAGTTTCAAATTCTCTAGACGAGTACATAATCTCAAACGTGTTATCTGAAGGTGCTGAAGTAGATATTTTTGGAGTAGGCGAGCGTCTTATAACATCAAAAAGTTCCCCTATTTTAGGTGGAGTATATAAACTCTCTGCCATATACGATGAAAATAATTCGGTAATACCTAAAATCAAAATTAGTGAAAATAGTGATAAAATAACTATTTCAGGATTTAAAACAGTCTTTAGGATTTTTGATTCGTCAAATAATTTTGCGATAGCTGACCTTATAACAAATTTTGATGAAACGATTGATGAAACGAAACCTCTTACTCTATTTGATCCAACGTTTACTTGGAAGAAAAAAGTTGTGAAGGACTTCTATGCTATTAAACTTCACAAAAAGATATTTGATAAAGGGATATGTGTTTACAATTCTCCAAATGTTATGGAAATACAATCTATAAAAAATAGAGAATTATCAAGATTTTGGCCTGAAATAATAAGACTTGAAAATCCACAAACATACTTTGTAGATCTGTCTGAAGATCTATGGAAAAATAATCAATCTCTATTGAATAATCACTCTGAAAGCTACATCTAATACAGATTTTTTATCTGTTTACATTTTTTTGATGTTTTAGTAATAATAATTTAAATTTTTTTTAACTTTCTGTAGATAATAAAGTTAATGTATGTAATTGTCTTTCATATCCAAGGGGGTTAATATGTTACTAAATATGATGCAAAGAGTATTTGTACTTATAATAGCTTTCAATTTGATTCTCTGTAAAATTGATATTACATATGCTCAAAATTTTGATATTAACAATGATGGGGTAATAAATTCTTTAGATTTAGAAAAGATATCTATTTTTTTCGGATCTGATGAAAAAGAATACGACCTAAATAACGATGGAATAGTTGACATAATCGATTTGGGTATAATTGCCAAAAGAATAGACTCTAATGAAGTTGAAGAACACGTTTTAATTGTTTACAAAAATGACTCACTCCTCGGTACATTTACAAAAAATAATTTAATAAGTGCAATATCTTTAGCAGCTGAAAGTGGAGGAACTGTTAAATTCCATGATGATGTTATTTGGGATAACCAAAACTATTTTATATATTCAAATAATGAATTTTATGGAAAAGGCAAAACCATTCGTGATTCTGTGAAAATAGCACATAGTACTGATAATTCAATAGTGATCTCTAAAAATGGAAATATTATATACAATAAGAACATGAATTTCAGAAAGATAATTGGAATTACAAGAACGGCTGTGAATTTAAGAAGTCATCCAAAGATGAGTGCAAGAACGGAAACGATGATACCGGATGGGACTCTAATTGAAGTTATTGAATTGGTAAACGGCTTTTATAAAGTTTTATATTACATGAATAGTAATACCCTCCTCACTGGATACGTCCCAAGTTACCTAGACATAATACAAGATGACATGAATAACTCACAGCTAGGTTATATATCAGCTCGTGAAGAATCTAATGGAAACCCAGGAGCAGTTGGACTTAATCCAAACGATAAAGGTGGAGCATCATTTGGAGTTTGGCAACTTTCTAGCAAAATGGGAAGTGTTGATGATTTCTTAGATTTTATAAAAGATAAAAATAATGATATATATACCATGCTAATGGAGGCAAAAAAGCAAGATAATAACAAATTCGAAAATAACTTCATAGAGAAATGGAAACAAATAGCTCAAGATTATTACAACACTTTTTATGAATTACAAAGAATTTTTATAAAACGCAGCTACTTTGATGCATTTCTAAATTCAGCAAAGAAGAACAATATGGATATAAGTGTACTGCTAGATTTTAACTCAACCTCAAACATGATATGGTCCACATCTGTTCAACATGGATCTGGTGGAGCTATAAACATTTTCAAAAAGATACCATTAGCAACAAATATAGAAACAATCATAGAAAATGTTTACGCTGAACGTTTAAAGATAATTGCCAAATCGTATTCTCCTAATAGTTCAAATCCTGGCATAGTTTCATTATACAACGGAATAAAGACGAGACTTGAAAATGAGAAAGAGGAAATTCTGAGGGTTTATAAAAGAGAGTTATCTTACTAAAAAAGGATACATTTCAAATCAAATGTATCCTTTCTTTCATAAGAAACAACAAAATTCTTAAGGAGTAAATCTATAAGCCGAGTTCTGTATTAGACAATCATCTATCTAGGTCCATTGTCACCAATGGACTCAAGCGACATACCCGATAGCAAGGCGGGCAACCTTAACGCTATCCTATTCAGTCTTGCTCCAGGTGGGGTTTACATAGCCAGTATGTCACCATACTGCTGGTGAGCTCTTACCTCGCCTTTCCATCCTTACCTATAAAATAGGCGGTTTATTTCTGTTGCACTTTCCTTAGAGTCGCCTCCACTTGGTGTTACCAAGCACCCTGCCCTATGGAGCTCGGACTTTCCTCTCCTTAATAAACTTAAGCAGCGATTGTCTGATCTACTCCCAGTATATTCTAACAAATAAATTAATTTAAATCAAATATTTATATTGGCTTAACATCCAATTTATTGCAGTAACTTACAATAGAACTCATCTTGACAAAATAAGTTATCATCTTTTTTAAAGCACGTTCCTTAGATCCATATTTTCTCAATTCCTCATTAAAAGTAGACACAAGTTTCGAGGATTCGCTTGTAGTAGCACTTCTACCCAAAATACTTGGATATAGATACTGAACTAGTGAAGTCGTATTTAGTTGATTTATCTTAGGAGTAATAACAGAAACTAGAAAATCATATAAAGTTGATTGCTTAGTTGACAATTTATTAGCCCATGAGTTTGAAACACTAGAACTAACATTAGTATTTAGTATATTTTTATAAACTTTATATATAATATCTTTTATTTCAGTTCTATTGGCAACGCTAGCAGATCTAGCAGAAACAAAATTTTCATTACTAATTAAATCATTATTGTCTTCGTTATTTGAATTCATATTCACCACATCCAATAAAATTTTTATAAAGATTCCTGTTCCTATTAATCCGATTATTTTTATGATACCATACTGTCTGGTCATAATTTTTTCTCCCAATAAAAACACGCTCGTCTAAAAATATATTGTATAGAAAACAAAAAAATGAATCTAGGTTTTACCTAGATTCATTTATAAATTTTTCAATTTCACTTAACACAACATATTGTTGCTGTTCTATAGATATGGTTGCTTCGCCATCTTTCCTTTGATTTCCATAGTTACCATAATAAGCATGGTTACCTCCATCTATGGTAATATATTTAGTTCCACTAGGTAAATTCTGCTTATCATTTTCATATTCCTCAATATTTATAACTTTATCATTACTACCTACCATAGATAATACGTTAATATCGTTATCAAAAACATGACTTCCATCGCTATAAGAAGCCAACAAAACTACATTTTTAATTTTTTTAGAAAGCTCCGTTTCCTTAGAAAGGTACTTAAGTAACGATGCTCCTCCTAAGGAATGCCCAATTAAAATATAATCGTCAAATCTACCTTCTGCAATTATACTTTCAGCAGCATTTTGGTTTAAAATTGGTAAATGGAATAAAGATTTCACAATATAAACCCCGTACCCACCTTTAGAAAGCTCAACCAACAATGGTATATATGATTTTTCTTCTACCATAGCACCAGGATAAAAAACAACACCTTTATCTGTATTTGAGTTTCTTTTTGGCTCAATAAAAATATATCCTGAACTTTCATTAAAATTTAAATATTGAGATTCATATGAAATCAAAGCACCCAAATCAAAATTAGGCTTATATATGCTCAGATTAAAAATCATTAACCCTGCTAAAACAATTATTAAAATAGAACCCGATAAATAAAAAACCTTATTAACTCTTAATTTCATTATCTTTTCTCCTACATATCCTGAAATGTTATACATATTTATATACATCTGTTAATAATGAATCATAATGGACAGCAATCTTGTCTGTAATTACAAATTTCAAAAATCTCTTCATCACCTCTTTATATACTAAATTCTCGGAATTAAAATGTCCAAGATCAATTATACTAATACCATTCTCTATAGAATCAAACGCAGTATGATAAGTTGTATCTCCCGTTATTATTAAATCTATATTTTCATTATAACAATCTTTAATTAAACTATTTCCAGAACCATTTATGACACATATCTTTTTCACCATATCTTTACCACAATCAGCAAATCTAACTATTTCAATATTAAATATCTTCTTTATTTTATCAATGATATGTAAAATATACATTTCTTCTTCCAAATAAACAATCCTACCTATACCACTTTTTTTATCTACATCATTAACATTAAGCACATGAACACGTTTATATTTTAAATCTAAAATTTCAACTAATTTTTCATTCATTCCAAATGTTACAGCATCTAAATTCGTGTGATACGATATAACAGTTATATTATTTTCAATACATTTTATCAGTTTCTTACCAATTATATTTTTGTTCGTAATCGATTTAATAGGAGAAAATATAATAGGATGATGCGTAATTATAGTATCAATATTACTATGTATTGCTTTATCAATTATTTTTTCTGTCACATCTAGGCAAACATAAATTTTATTTATAAAATTATCCTCATTACCTACCAGAAGTCCAACATTATCAAAAGACAAGGATAAATCTCGAGGAATATAAGTATTTAACTTATCTAAAAAATCTTTAACTATCATTTTATATACCTTCTAAGCATAGAAATTTTTTTTTTAAATTTTGAAATTTTATAACCCATAAAATCACTATTTATCATTTGAAATAATGCCTTTTCATATCTCATTATTTTCCAATTTATAAAATCGTTATAAATCCCCCCTGTATTATCAATAACACATACAGGGATTTCATATTCAAATTCTAACAAAAAATTTTGATATTCTTCACTCAAAATTCCTTGTTGTTTTGGAAAAATTAGTATATACTCGTAGTATGCTCCATTGCTAAACACGATATCCTCCTGTTCAACATGTATACTCATGGAGTATACATGTCTGCGTATATTCCTTGAACACGAGTTTGGTTGTATTAATATGTAGTTCATGTTTTTAATTACATTTGGCTTATTCCCTAAAATACTAGTAATGGTATCCCCTCCTACACCTGCTATAACTGCTGCTAGATCATTAGCATCTTCTTTGTTTTTTATAAATTCAAAACCATTGGATTCAACGCATTCTATGTAATTCTCTAGGTTGTTGTTTTTTATATTTGTTTTAGCTTTATTTAGTGGAAGTTTGTTTATATCAACGGCATAGCATTTTTTACATTTATTCTTCCTCAACAAACTTATTGCTATGTATCCGTGATCACAGCACATGTCAAGTATAATATCGTTGTATTTGCACATTTTGACTATGTGTTTTATTCTGTTGCTTAATTTCATCGGTTAATTCTCTCCAATCACAAAAGAGTAGCCCTGGCAGCTACTCTAGATAATCCTTTAACTTCTTGCTCCTGCTTGGATGTCTAAGCTTTCTCAAGGCTTTTGCTTCAATTTGCCGTATCCTTTCCCTAGTTACCTTAAATTCTTTCCCTACTTCTTCTAAGGTTCTTGCCCGACCATCATCCAATCCAAATCTAAGCTTCAGTACATTTTTTTCTCGCATGCTAAGAGTATCAAGAACATTCATTAATTGTTCTTTCAACAAAGTGAATGTTGCAACCTCTGCCGGTGCCGGTGCATCGTCATCAGGTATAAAATCACCTAAATGGCTATCTTCCTCTTCACCTATCGGAGTCTCCAAAGATACCGGTTCTTGTGCTATTTTCCTTATATCTCTAACCTTACTCTCCGACATATTCATTTCTTTCGCAATTTCCTCTGGTAGAGGATCTCTACCTAATTCTTGAAGCAACTGTCGTGAAACTCTAGTATATTTATTTATAGTTTCAACCATGTGAACAGGTATCCTAATTGTCCTTGCCTGATCAGCAATAGCCCTAGTTATAGACTGCCTTATCCACCACGTCGCATAGGTACTAAATTTAAATCCTTTTGTATGATCAAATTTCTCAACTGCCTTAATTAAACCTAGATTACCCTCCTGTATTAAATCCAAAAAAAGCATTCCTCTTCCCACATATCTCTTAGCTATACTAACAACTAACCTTAAATTTGCTTCTGCCAATTTTCTCTTGGCAACCTTAGAGGTACCATCATTACGTTTTATTTTCTTAGCTAAAACTATTTCCTCCTCGGACGTAAGAAGTTGAACACTACCTATTTCTTTCAAGTACATCCTAACAGGATCGTCCATAACAATACCCTCAGGTATCACAGAACTCAAATCTAAATCTTCAACAAACTCATTAGAAAAATTATCTACAACCTCTATCCCCATCTTATCAAGAGTAATGTATAACTTTTCGACATGCTCAGGAGTTAAATCTACATCCTCCAATTCATCCATTATATCCTTGGATAATAATCCGCCTGACTCTTTACCTTTGGTTAACAATCCTTTTAAGACAGACATAACATAACTATTATCCTTCACAGAATGTCCTCCTTCCTACAATCACACCTCAAAACTTTAATAAAATCCATAGCTTCAGATAATTTTTCTTCTATTTCCAATTTTGAAACCGTATTAAGTATACTTAAATATTCAACAAACTTATTTTCATCAGCATTAGATTCGTATTTTTCAATTATATGTGTAATCCTTTCCTTAAAATCACTTATTACATTTTTCCTCAAAATTTTTATAAAGTCATCAATTTGGTCAGTAATATTGTTATTATCGTAAATCAAGCTGCTTTCTTTAAAATATATTATTACTTTAATCTCTTCATAAGTATTTAGTTTTTTTTCTAAATATGTTAAAATTTGACTTTCATCGGAATTAAATTCCAATATTGCTCTGAAAACACTTTTATGCACATCTAGCGAAAACAAACTCTCGTCTACATTACTATTTAAGATATATGTTAAATATTCTCTTTTTAGCATTAAATTCAATAACTGCTTTTCTGCTTTAATATGAGCTTTTTCAATAAATTTATCTTCTAACTCAAAATAATTACCTTGATTAGTATGATTATAATATTCGTTATCAAAATACTTAATAACAATATCTTCCCTAATCTTGAGATTACTTGCTAATAATTTAATGTAATACTCCCTGTCGACTATATCTAACTGTTCAATTATACCTATAGCAACTTTTAAATATCTCTTTTTATGACTATTATCCTCAATCCCAATTTTCTGCTTATAAAATTCTAATAAATACTCTATTAACATCTTGCTTGAATTAATCATAGATAAAAATTCAAGCTTCCCATACTTCTTTAAGAATTCATCAGGGTCTTTAGCATCATTGAGCTCAACAACATAAACTTCTAATCCATCGTTAAAAAAATCTTTTAATACATTGAAACTCCTTGCAACAGCCTCCTTACCAGCATCATCATTATCAAAACAAAGATAAACTCTATTCGTATACTTAACCAAAAGCTTAACTTGTTCCAAAGTAAGTGCGGTTCCCATAGAAGCAACCACGTTTGTAAATCCATTACTATGTAAAGATATACAATCCATATAACCTTCAACAATTATTATACTATCAAAAGTATTACTAGATTTCAGCAAAAAATTCATTGCGTATAAATTGTCACCCTTCTTAAAAACAATACTATCCTTAGAATTCAAATATTTAGGTAACCTGTTATCAATAACTCTCGCACCAAATCCAATAACTTTCCCCGAATAACTAAAAATTGGAAACATCACTCTATTCATAAATTTATCATAATAGCTTCCTTTTTTACTTCCAACCAAACCAATATTAAGTAAATCTTCGATTCTGTACCCTCTATCAACCAAATATTTATTTAAAGAATTGAAAGAATCAAGAGAATAACCAATACCAAATTTAGTTATAATAGATCGGTCTAATCCTCTATTTTTTAAATAATTCACGATATTTGCATTTTTCTTAAGATTTATATAAAAGTACCTAGCCGCATCAACCAAGATATCATAATATTTCTTTAAATTATCAAATTTTTCACCATCAGCAATCACAATTCCTAAATCAGAGGCTAAAAATTTAATAGATTCCACAAAATCAAGACCTCTATACTTCATAACAAAGGATATAACATTGCCACTTTCTCCACACCCAAAACACTTAAAGATTTGCTTCTTACTTGACACAACAAACGATGGTGTCTTCTCACTGTGGAATGGACATAAAGCTAAATAATTATCTCCACTTCTTTTTAAAGTTAAATATCTATCCAACACTTCCACTATATCGCTATTATCACGAACTTGTTTTACTACCTCATCAGAAATTTTCATTTTCCATAGATCACCTTTTAAAATAACACCTAATACGCAACAAAATACAAATTGTTTTTTAATTTTTCCAATTTTAAACAATATTATACCTTATTAATAACTTTAACAAAATCCATGAGAACCGATTTTCTTTCACAATTCTACATAAAAATTACACTTATACCACACATCCACATGATAATATTCTATATTTAACTTAAATTTCCTTCTTAAGTTAAATTATATTTTAAAAAATAATGTATAATATAATAATTTTTAAAATATTCTAATTATATACTTAATTTTTGAAGGTATTAACTATGTATGAAAGTGTAGATTTAAAACATATTTTACATAATTTTGGAATTAAAAATTTTAATATCTACAAAATAAAGGAAAAATTTTCAAAAAATACTCGAATAGTGTATAAAGTAAGCTCATTCGACAATTTTTTCTGTTTAAAACAAAGTTATTTAAAAATCGAGGAATTACTATTTATTTATTCTTATTTAAAATGGCTAAATATATATGGATTTAAAGTACCTCAATTTATAATGTCCAAAACAAATCATCCATTTTTAGAATTTTATAATAAACTATTTACATTAACAAAATGGATTGAAGGTAAAAAACTCGATTACAATAATTTAAGTAAATGTATAGAATCAGTTATTCTACTTTCAAGAATACATAAATACTCAAGTAAAATATCATTAATCAAAGGGGCTAAAACCAGAAACAATTTCGTGAATATAAAACAAAAGTTAAATAATCACAATAAGAACTTTATTAAAATGTTAAATAAAGCAAATTCTCTAAATGATAAGTTTTCAAACATCTTTCTTTTAAATTTTAATATCGCAAAATGTCTTTCAAATATATCTATAAAATACTCATCAGTAATAAATTTTAACAATTTAAGCATTAGTGTTTGCCATGGAGATTATGTAAACAAAAATATAATAATGACTGAAAAAAATATAATTCCAATAGATTTCGATAAATCTTGCGTAAATTTTTCCATGTCAGATTTGGGATATTTTATGCGTAGATATTTACGAAGATCTAATATAGATTGGAACTTTGACTTATTTACCAAATTAATTAAATATTACAATAAATTTAATCCCATTTCTATAGATGATTTTCTATATCTAATTTCATACCTTTCGTTCCCTCAAAAATTCTGGAAAGTATCACAGTATTATTTTAAAAATATTGATTCTCTATCTCCAGATCAAAAATTAATTTGCGAAAATCTTTTATCTAAAACATGTATATCAATGTATAGTCAATTTGTATTCTCAAATAAATTTGAAAAATATTTGATATCTACTTTTAACATATTTTAAAAAATTAAAACAGCTGACTTTTTATAAAGTCAGCCTTAAAGATGATTATTTTCTATTTTTTACTTGAGCCTGAGCTGCTGCAAGCCTTGCAACTGGAACCCTAAACGGTGAACATGAAACATAATCAAGTCCTATATTATGACAAAATTCTATTGATGCTGGATCTCCTCCATGTTCCCCACATATTCCAAGTTTTATATCTTCTCTAGTACTTTTCCCCTTTTCAACCGCAATTTCAACTAACTTACCTACACCATTTTCATCAATTCTAGAAAAAGGATCCGATTCATAAATCTGCTTATCATAATAATCTGACAAAAATCCAGAAGCATCATCACGTGAGAATCCAAAAGTCATTTGTGTTAAATCATTCGTACCAAACGAGAAAAACTCAGCCTCTTTGGCAATTTCATCAGCAGTAAGAGCCGCCCTAGGAATCTCAATCATAGTACCTACCATATACTTTAATATAACCCCTTTTTCCTTCATAACTTCCTCTGCTGTCCTAGTAACAACTTCCTTAACATACTTAAGCTCTTTTATTTCTCCTACTAGAGGTATCATTATTTCTGGAATTACCTTAAACCCTTTCTTATTTACGTTTATTGCAGCCTCTATAACAGCACGTGTTTGCATCTCAGCAATTTCAGGGTATGAAACACTCAACCTACAACCTCTATGTCCCATCATTGGATTAAATTCATGCAAACTCTCAACCGTATTTTTTAACTCTTCAAAAGATATACCCATGTCCTTTGCAAGATCTTCTATTTCTTCATCTTTATGTGGTAAAAATTCATGAAGCGGAGGATCTAAAAATCTAACTGTAACTGGATAACCCTTCATAGCTTCATATAATCCTTCGAAGTCCTTTCTTTGCATTGGCAACAACTTGTCAAGAGCTGCTCTCCTTTGCTCTTCAGTTTTAGAAACAATCATTTCTCTAACCACAGAAATTCTGTCAGCTTCAAAAAACATGTGCTCAGTTCTACACAGTCCTATACCTTCAGCACCAAATTTAATTGCTTGCTCTGCATCCTTAGGTGTATCTGCATTTGTTCTAACTTTAAGTTTCCTAACATCATCTGCCCACTTCATAAAAGTTTCAAAATATCCACTTATCTCTGGTGCAACAGTCTTTATTTGTTCTCCATAAACATTCCCTGTAGAACCATCTATTGAAATATAATCATTCGAAGTATATTTTTTCCCTCCGACTTCTAATATCTTAGACTGTTCATCTATTTTTACATCTCCACACCCAGCAACACAACAAGTTCCCATACCTCTTGCAACAACTGCCGCATGTGATGTCATACCGCCCCTTACTGTAAGAACACCTTGTGCTGCTACCATTCCTTCAATATCTTCCGGTGAAGTCTCAAGTCTTACTAAAACAACCTGTTCACCAGAAGCAGCTCTTTCTTTTGCCTCATGAGCTGTAAAAGCTATTCTACCTGTGGCCGCTCCAGGAGATGCTGGAAGACCTTTTGTTATAACTACAGATTTTTTAATAACTTCAGGGTCAAAAGTGGGATGTAATAATGTATCTAACTGCTTAGGCTCAACTTTCAAAATTGCATCTTCTTTATCGATTAGCTTTTCATCTACTAGATCAACAGCAATCTTTAATGCTGCTTGTGCAGTTCTCTTACCATTTCTGGTTTGAAGAAAATACAGTTTACCTTCTTCGATAGTAAACTCCATATCTTGCATATCTTTGTAATGTTTTTCTAGTTTTTCTACTATATCTATAAACTCTTTATAAATAGCAGGATTTCGTTGTTCCAATGTCTCAATAGGTTCCGGAGTTCTAATTCCTGCAACGACATCTTCACCTTGTGCATTCATCAAATATTCTGCAAAAATTTTATTTTCTCCCGTAGATGGATTCCTTGAAAAAGCAACACCAGTACCTGACTGATCACCTTTATTCCCAAACACCATTTCTTGAACGTTAACTGCTGTTCCCCAACTCGAAGGATAATCATTCATCCTTCTATAAACTATAGCTCTTGGATTATTCCATGATCTAAATACGGCAACAACTGCTTCAATTAACTGTTTTTTAGGATCACTAGGAAAATCTTCTCCTTTTTCTTTTCTGTAATGATCCTTAAATTGCCGAACTAATTCTTTTAAGTCACTTGCATTCAATTCCGTATCAAGTTTTACACCCTTCTTTTCTTTCATCTTTTCAAGAAGATGTTCAAAGCTTCTCTTTTCCATACCCATAACAACGTCAGAAAACATCTGAATAAACCTTCTGTAAGAATCGTATGCAAATCTTTCATTGTTAGTATCCCTAGACATGGTCTCTACAACTTCATCATTCAGTCCCAAATTCAAAATTGTATCCATCATACCAGGCATAGAAACCCTAGCACCTGATCTAACAGAAACCAATAAAGGATTTTTCTTTCCACCAAACTGTTTACCAGTTATAGACTCTAGCTTAGACATTGTCTCATTAATTTGCTGTTCAATAGTAGCTGACAATCTCTTGTTATCTTCATAATATTGATTACATGCTTCTGTACTGACTATAAACCCTTGAGGAACAGGAACGCCTATTTTTGTCATTTCACAAAGATTAACGCCCTTACCACCAAGAAGATTCCTCATAGAAGAATCACCTTCACTAAAAAGGTACACATACTTTTTAGACATTAAACTCACTCCTCTTATTCCTAACAAATAAAAATTATAATGCTGCGCATAATTGTAATGTTTGACTAAAACCTACCTAATTATACATTATATCACAAATATTGTATATAAATTATAATAATTTATTGATATACAAATAAACTTAGAGAGTCTTAAATCTTCAGTCAGCTATGTCATCTTTAAACTCATTTACAGGATCTTCCTTGGTGATTTCATTTTCTGATTTTGTGATAACATCATCAGTTAGATTTGAATCTCCATTATGATAAAAATTATATTCCTGATTAACCTCATCCTTATCGACATCATACACAAACTTCGCATAATCAGAAACCCTATTGCTTATGCTCTTTGATATTTTATTTTCAATGATATCATTAATGTTGTCAATAGCCTTTTTACCAAACTCTGTTGCCCTGGCTTTCATATCGATTATACTAAATTTCATATCATTTGATATAACATTGCCTATTTTATCCTTAGACATTGTAAAGACTTGACCTATTTTGCTCTTCACAGTATTATTCACATCATATATTTCTCCACGTTCATCAATTATCTTAAAATCTATATCGAGCAACAAAATAAACCCTACTTCAACCAACGCAAAAATAGGATATATAATAATAGCAAACGATGAAATTACAGCGGCTGTAAGTGGAATATCAGCTACTACATTTTTCTTTATACTTATCAAAATACGACATTTACTGCCTTTCTCATATAATTTACACAATTTATTTTTCACGCAACTTATATAAAATGAAAATGGACAACTTCCTATCTCGCCATATTTGTCTTCTAAAAATATCAACGCCTCTATAACATCATTATTATTAACATCTAATGCTTCCTTAGCCTCCCTATAAGATATCTTAAATTTTTCCCTTAATATCTCAATATTTTGCAATAACACATTATCACTCATAGATCTAATAACCTCCCCAAAATTTTTATACTATTCGGTATCCTAATAAGATTTTGCTCAATCAGGACCTTATTAATCTTAAATATAGTCTCCACATCTTCGTCAGATATTTTTAACTTTGTAATACCGATTATATTAACTGTACATAAAAATCTCATTATACTTATAATTCTGTTTTCAATCTTAGACTCCTTTAATTTCCTACAGGAACAACAAACCACACTTTGAAGCGAAAAATCAAAATAAACTACACTTCCTGTAATTGCCTCGCCACAATGATAACAATACTTAAACTCCAAACTACAACCTACATTTTTGAGAATTCGTAATTCCAAAACACGCATAATCAAATCTTTATTAACATTTTCTACTTCCAAAGATAAAAAAATCTTAACTAGAAATTCAAAAAACTTTTCATTAATTGCATCCTTCTCATAAAATGCAATATCAAGCAATTCAAAGAAATAGGAAATATAAAAAATACTACCTCTATTACCGATGAAATTCAAGCTCTTTATCAAAGTACCATCCAATATGTAATAAAAATTTTTTCCTTTTTTAAGATTTAATTGTACGAGACTGAATGGTTGCGTAATAGCAAATAAAGAATTTGTAATTTTTTTTGAATTCTTAGCCATCACTGATATCTTACCTATATCTTCACATAAAATCCATACAATCTTGTCATTTTCTTTGTAAGTTTGCTCTTTTAAAACAAAACCTTTTACATTAATAAACTCCAAATGCTATCTTCATAAAATTATTTATGAAAATTCACCCCATTCCCTATGTATTTCATTGCTTCTTTTACACTTAAATTACTAAGATGATTCCTATTCACAAAATTTCTAACCCAATCTTCATCTGTCTTTGCATACTCTCTTAGAGCCCATCCAATAGCCTTTTTGATAAAAAAATCTTCACTTTGAGAATTATCTTTTATCGCCTTCTCAAAAAACTCTAAATCGGTATTTTGCTTATATCTCAATTGAAAAATTATGCTACTTCTCTTCAACCAAATATTTTTATGATTGATCCAATTTGATATATGTTTAGGAATAATCTTTGGATATTTTTCACAAATATATCCTACCAGATTACTGGCTAATAAGTCTACAGTATCCCACCAAGGCTTTAGAATTATGACCTTCTCTATAAACGTAATATCATCTTCAACAAGACATCTTTTCATTCTAATTAAATAATCAATAGCAAGATAATGAAACTCTCTAAAACACATTTCGAAAGATTCTAAAACAAATCCTACAAAAATTTTATTATCATTTTCCAATCTAGGAAATATATGTTTAAATACCTTTCTTCTATTATAACTTTTAACTCCTAGAAACTTAAATTTATTTTTCATATATCCAGTCATAAAATCTGCATAATTTTTATCTCTAAATTCCAAAAATAATCTATTCACATCTAAAAAAATATCTTTCATTAATCAAACTCCAAATTTCACAATAACAATAAAAGAAGAGAAGCTTAACAAGCTTCTCTCTAATTATAACCCAAACTCTTAAGATGATTATTATCATCTCTCCAATTTCTCCGAACCTTTACCCATAATCTTATATACACTCTACTATTTAAGAATCTCTCAATATCATATCTAGAGTAAGTAGAGATTTTCTTTAACATATGTCCATCTTTACCAATAATGATCAATTTATGACTGTCCTTTTCACAAAAAATATTACCCTCAATATTGTACTTCCTTTTTTGATCATCATATTTCATAGAAGTGATTTCAACACCAATACCGTGAGGTATTTCATCTCGTATAATTTTTAAAATTTTCTCCCTTATAATCTCAGATACAAAAAACCTCTCATGGTTAACAGCAATTTGATTTTGTTCATAATATTTGGGTCCTTCAGGTACGTATTTTAATATCATTTTCAATAATTTATCTAAATTCTTTCTTTTCAAAGCCGATACCGGTATGTATTCATCACATTTTATAATATTGCTATATTTCTTAAGGGCTAAGAACACGTCCTCAGGTCTCATTTCATCAATTTTGTTAAGGACAAATATCTTTGAAGCTTTTCTACCTTGTATTTTCTTAAACATCTCAATTTCAGAATTCAAAACCTCTTTTCTATAATCGGCAACAAACACTACAACATCTACTTCTTTCAATCCATCCGAAATTGATTTTATCATGTATTCACCAAGCTTATGTCTTGGTCTATGATACCCAGGAGTATCTGTAAAAATTAATTGATAATCATCATCATCCAAAATACCAATAATATTACTTCTCGTCGTTTGAGGCTTGCTTGAAACTATACTTAACTTCTGATTAAAAAAAGAATTCAGCAGAGTAGATTTACCAACATTCGGTCTACCAATTATACCTACAAAACCCGATCTATGCATTATATAACCTCTCAATTATAAATCTTTTTTACCAAAACTAAATGGAATAATTTCACTTAATTTATGTACTAAATAATTTTCTCTATCTTTAGCTATTATGACAGGAATATCATTATGATTGGCAAACTCTAACATCACTTGTCTACAGATACCACAAGGATAGGTGTATTCATCAAATGAACCCACAACACATATCGCATAAATAGATTTATATCCTTCAGAAACTGCCTTAAATATCGCAGTCCTTTCTGCACAATTCGATGCACCATAAGACGCATTCTCTATATTACATCCTACAAAAATCTTACCATCATCTACCAAAATACTAGCTCCAACTTTAAAATTAGAATAAGGCGAATAAGACTGCTTCCTTGTCTCAATAGCACCATTTATAAGATTAACAAAAGAATCACTGTTTATCATCATAACTACCTCCCGTATCAATAATTTATAAAAAAATCCTCAATATCAAAACTGTCAATCCTGTTCCCAAAATCGCTCCTACTAAAACTTCCTTCAGACTATGTACCCCTGTATCAACACGACTTTGTGCAACAATTATGGCCATCAAAAAACTAAGTCCAATAGCAATCGGCTCGCTTGCAACAAAGGATATTATAGTTGCTATTGAAAATGAAATTGTACTATGACCACTCGGCATACCTCCCCTTAAGGGAGTACCTTCTCCATATATAGCCTTGATTATGACAGTAACTATCCCTACCATAACCAAAATTATAAATGACATATATGGATCACTTTGTTTTATTTTCGTTATAACCTGAAATCCGAGATTATTTATTTTATCCCAAAAGATCAAGTATCCTATAAAAATCGCATTCAGTGCTGTAACTAAAACAGCTCCTGCTGAAATATTTTTTGCAATCTTAGCTAGGGGATGATAATAATTTGTAGTTGCATCAATGGAAACTTCTACTGCAGTGTTTACAAGTTCAGCAAATATCACCAAGACTATAGTAAAAGACAATATTATAAGTTCTACCTTAGTTATATCATAAAATAACGATGCCCCCATAACTAAAAGTGCAATAATTAAATGTATCTTCATATTCAATTGAGTTCTCACAGAATACAAAATACCCGATATAGCATTGTTAAAACTATCAACTATCTTTTTTACCTTAATAATATCTCCCTCCCTTAGCTACTTCTATATATCCCAATCTCTCTAATTATATTTTTCTCCGCTTCTCTCATAGTAAATCTATCTTTATCATCTACATGGTCATAACCTAATAAATGCAACAAAGAATGTATAACTAAATAAATAACTTCTCTTTTAAAACTATGATTAAATTCTATACTCTGAGATTTAGCTTTCTCAAGAGATATTATAATATCCCCTAAAATCAATTTCCCATCCTCCAAATAGTGTTCTGGAAATTGGAAGTTTGAATATTGCTCTTTGAAAACTTTACCTTCACAATAATCCAAAATCGGGAAAGACAAACAATCTGTGTCACTATCTATCCCTCTATATTTAAAATTAATCTTCCTAATACTGCAATTATCAACCATAGAAATAAAAACTTCATAATCTACATCTACACGCTCAATTTTTAAAATCTTCTGAGCAACACTAATTATGTAATCCATAAAATCATCAGACAAACAAATCATATTTTGATTATTCTCTAATACAATACCCATAATAAAACCTTTTGTTTTTAACTCTCACCTTTATTTTCTTCTTTCGGATACTCTATACGCTCATGATATATTCCCTTCAACGTTTTTAGAAAAGACTCTTTTATAATTTCTATATCCCTAAATGATATAGGACTATTTTTTAATTGTCCATCCCTAATTTTATCATCAACTATATTCTCTATAACTTTTTTAATATTTTCCTGAGTAGGCTCACTCAAAGACCTGACTGTAGCCTCCACACTATCAGCAAACATGAGTATGGTTACTTCTTTTGTCTTAGGTAACTCTCCTCCATACCTAAACTGTTTTTCATTAACTTCATCTGGATTGGGAGAATTATTCTTCATAGTCAAATAGAAATATTTTACCAATGTATTAGCATGATGACCTTCTATAGCATGTTCAACAAATTTTGGCAATTTATATTCCCTAGCCAATTGAATCCCATACTTAACATGGGAAAAAATTATATTTGCACTTGTTAAAGGATCGAGTCTATCATGAGGATTTTTACCCCCTACCTGATTCTCCCTAAAAAAATATGGCCTCCCAGTTTTCCCAATGTCATGATAATAAGCAGATACCCTAGTTAACAAAGAATTCGCACCTATCGCATCACTAGCCGCTTCTGCTAAATTTGCAACCATTAAACTATGATTGTAAGTTCCTGGTGCCTCAACTACAAGTTTCTTAAGCAAAGGATGCTCTGGGTTAATCATCTCTAATAATTTCATAGAGGTTACTATATTAAATAGATTTTCAAAAACAGGAAGTATACCTGCCGCCAATATGGAAGATAAAACAGCACTTAACAAAGAGTTCATTATATTTACAATCATAAGAGAATTTATATTCCCAACTATAACTGATGTAGTAATCAGTACTACCACATTGGTTACTCCGAACCATAAAGATAACTTTATGAAATGAATCCTACTTTTTAGCCTTTTCAAGAACAACGTTCCCAAAATTATATCAAACAAACATATGAATATTATAACTGTATTAAACTTGATTATTATTCCAATTAAAATGAGAGTCATAAGATTAGTGATAAGAGATACTTTATTATTTATCAGAGCCGTTACTGCCAATGGCCCTAGAGCGAATGGTACTATGTATATATACTCATCTCCTATAACTCTAAATAAGATGAGTATCAAGAATTTCACAATCATAACAACACTTAAAAGATTTATATTACTCACACATTCTCTCTGGTATCTCTTGTAATACAACCACTCAATTATAAATGTTAGAATAACAAGTAACAATATGGCAAAATTTAATTTCCAATTTGTATTTGACGTTTTTAAGATCCCTAAACTGTCTAGTATAGATATATGACTCTCTGTTACCGTATCTCCAGCCTCAATTATAACTTGATCCTTCTTAACTATAACGGGTGAAACATTTTTCGCAGCCTCTTCACGTTTTTGTTCCGTCTTTTCTTGGTCATAGAAGAAATTTGGTTTTATCATGGGCAAAATAATATTCATGGAAATATTACTAAAGCCTTCTTGTTCTATATTCTTGCTTACCTCTTCCTTAACAAATGACTTTACATTTTCAAGATCGCTCAAATTTCCTTCTTCAATCTTAAGTTCATAAACCTTATTCACTACATTGATTAAATACCTTTCATACAAAATCAATGTATCATTATCCAAGGATAGAATTTTCCTATAATCACTTATCTCCAATGATATTCCATAATTTCTATTTAAATCCGAAAATACAGAATCAGCAATTATAGAATAATCTTTAAGTTCGTAGAATTCTTTAAACAATTTTTGTATGCTCTCTGCAACTTCATAACGAACTTCCCTTTTGTGATTAAACTGTGCAGCAACTTCCTCTCTAGCTGCCTTTACTCTATTTTCTGTAGAAAATTTATCTTGCGTTTCTCTAGGAGCTTTTATGGTGTACTGAGATATTTGCCCTAACTTTAAATCATATTTTCTCTCAAGAGTAGAAGACAAGACAGTAATAATCACAATAAGCATTATAAATAATAGCAAACCATAACTTTTATATCTTGAAAAAATATTAGTAATTTTTTTTAATTTCAATAAATCACTCCTAAATATAAATTTATAGCAATCAGAACTTTACCCTTAATTAATTTGATCTTCTTTCTTAATTTTAATTCCAATATCTTCTTCTATAGCAAACGAAAGTTTTAAAATCAATTTATTGTCTACAATTTCATCCTTTACTACAACACCTACAATGGAATCTGTATACTTCAAATTCTGATTTACATATTTCGTATAATAATCTACTAAGTTCTTCTTAACACTTTCAGGGTCGAGAACATACGGTGACTTATCCACCTCATAGTATATATTCTTTTTAATAAATTTACCATCATAATTAATTCTTTCAAAATTTTGGAATTCGTCCTTGTATTTCTTTAAATATAATTTTCGTCCAAAAATCTCTAGGTAATATTCATCAACTCTATTCTTAGTATTTACATTTTTTGTCCCCTGTAATTCAACTACTTCTTCAAATTCCAAAAAAGTTTTTGCAATAACGCTTCCGATAGGGGGAACTTCGTATATATTTCCCTCTTTTCCTTGGTATCCCTCGATAAGAACATCTCCTCTTTTTACGATCTTTCCCTTTTCAACAATTGCAGTTCCAGACTGAGTATATACCCTTACTACCTCACCATCTTTCGATGCCACGATAGTACCAAAAGAACTATCAATTTCGATTACTGGAGGTTTAAAACTTTCAACAACTTCAATTTTCAAAGTTGAACCATATATTCTTGCTTTAGACCACAATACATTTTTGTTTTTCTCTATGATTTGTTCTTCAAGCTCATTTACATCTATTTGGGACTTCAACGTTCCCTTAGCTATTCCCATGTCAGTTATAATTTTCCTAATTTCATATGGAGATATATGCTTGTCTCCTTTTATCTCTATCCTCCAAATGAAAAATGATAATCCAACTATAATTCCGAATGATAATGCTAAACCTATAAATAAAGTTAAATAAACCTTTATATTTGAAAACAGTTTTAGGATTTTACCAACGCTAACTACGGACAATTTACTACCGGTTTCATTACAAACTCTCTTTATCTCCTCAAAATATTCAGAATTGATAACCAGAAGCAAACTATATAAATTTTCCCGATTCACATCAATCACTTTTATATTTCTTTTCCAAAAAATATTCAATAATTGTTCAGGAGTTCTACACACAATTCTCAATTTCATTTTCCCATTTATAAATGGTGAAATATCATAATTGTCCATAGTTAACCCCCCTAAATATTCCCTTTATCTTCAATGTATTTCCAGATATATATACTATAGTGAATTTTCTACCATCCATAACGAGAATACCTTCATCTATTTTAATGACTACCTGATTATCATCAAACTTTAAAATCCCTCTATGATTTTCAATTGTTACAAATTCATCTCCTTCTATAACGATCCTATAAGAATTCTTAATAATTTCTCTAGGCATATCTAATTTATCAATCATAACATTCTTTATTGCCCCAACAAAATTTCCCATAATGGTCTCCTCAAATTACATTTATTAAAAATCTTATGACTAGAAAAAAAAAAAAAGAACTCAATAAAATAATTGAATTCTTAAAATAATTTCTTTATTTCTAGCAATGTACTCAATCAAGATAACGAACAATACAAAATGTATAATCCATACATGCGGTTTCTCACACTTCTATTTGAAACTAATTTGTAAAACAACATAGACTCATTAATTAGACCACGAAAACCCAAATCCACTTCCTGTCACTTGACCATTTTCATTTTTATTTGATGAGCTTGATGAAGAACCAATTCCATTAGATGAGCTTCCATAAGTGAATCCCCATCCGGAATTAGTCGAACCAGAATTCGTATTATTGCCGTTAGAACTTTCAGATTTTTGTTTAAAGTTAAGATCTATTATCCCTCGAATCAGAGCTGCACCTGGAAAATCTGCAACAACAATTCCAACAAAATCCAATTCTTTTTGTAGAATATAATTTGTAGTCAATATATTTATACCCTCGAATGCTATAGTAGCGAAAACTCCAAATCTATTTACTCTCGGAAAATCAGGATACTTATTTGAAAACCCCGGCTCCGTAAAAATAGTTGCAAGTCTACTAGCTCCAGTATCTGAACTCACATGACCACTTGCTACAAAATAAGGAAACGATCCACCAGATCCTGTCAAATAGTTCACATACCTAGTTCCTTTACTATGGCTTTTATTGGTGCTCTGTAAATGTTGTTTAACCTTTTCCCACTTGGAATACAAATCCCAATTTGTAGTTAAATAATTGCTATCCTGAATTTTAGAATTCTGTCTATAAGGTATAGTTTTCCACTTAGTTCCATCATAATCAGAAAAAATAATTATCTTCCCTCTCGCCTCTCCCAAAGTTGGATTACTACTTTTAGTCCCGTCAAAAACTCTATCACTTAAGCCAGCATCTTCAATACTTGTTTTAACAGCGTATCCAAAATTTCCTGAATCACTACTGTGCTCAGAAACTTTAACAAGTACGACTTCTTCTGGATTTTTCACTAAGAACTGATCAATCTTTTTCATTACATCAATAAAACTAACGCCCAGATATACCAAACCTGCGTAAACTTCTAAATTAGTATCTCCCGTATGTTTTAAATTCAAATCTATGAATCTAATACCTGAAGCCAGCTGAGTTTCTAAATTCATACTTTGCGTGAGAGTAAAATCTGTATAATCTCCATAAGACATTGAATTACCTGTACCTGGTATAGATATCTCATTTATAGTAAGTGTATCCTTTAAACCAGACATCCAATTGCTCCTATCTAATCCAACGCTACTATCATGAGAGTATCCTCCATGCTCATGTGCAGAATAAGAAGTTGGTACCATGAAAAAGGTAAAACACAATACCAAAGATAGGGCTTTAAAAATCTTTTTCAACTATTTCACCTCTTAACGTTAAAAGAATTTAAACAATGATTTTTTAACTTTTCGTAAATTGTATAATAATACTTTACCATCAATTTAATTTTTTTTAAATATTTTTAATAATTCTGGTTTTACTTTTTTTATTATGGATATTTGTGATTATTTGCTTTATAATTTCTACATAATTAATTCAAAATGGATGTGATAATTTGTTAGTTTCGGATAGAATTAAAAATACTCAAACCTCTTCAATAAGAAAATTAACTCCTTTTGCAAATGAAGCAAAAACAAAAGGTATAAAAGTCTATCACTTAAATATTGGACAACCTGATATAAAAACTCCCCAAAAGTATTTCGATGCTCTCAAGAATTATGATAAAGAAATACTAGCATATGAAAATTCTGAAGGTGTGAGTGAGCTCAGATATGCTTTTTCATATTTTCTAAAAACTCACCATATTGACTATGATTATGACGAAATCCTAATAACAAACGGTGGAAGTGAGGCACTGTTCTTTGTGTTTTTAGCCGTGTGTGATGAAGGCGATGAGATAATAGTTCCAGAACCTTATTATAGCAACTACAATACAATTGCTAATTCATGTGGTGTCAAATTGGTGCCGTTTGAAACTTCAATTGAAAACAGGTTTCACATTCAAAATAAAGAATCCATTTTGAAATCTGTGACTAGCAGAACTAAAGCTATCCTATATTCGAATCCTTCGAACCCTACTGGTGCAGTTTACTCTTTTAGAGAATTGGAAATGATTGCTGAGGTCGTTTACGAAAATGAGATTTATGTAATTTCAGATGAGGTATACAGAGAACTCGTTTATGATAATATAGAATACAAATCAATATTTTCTATAGAAAAAATTAGAAATAACCTAATTCTTATCGATAGTTTATCTAAAAGGTATAGCGTTTGTGGTTCCAGGATAGGTATGATCGCATCCAAAAATAAAGAATTGATGTCAGAGATTTTAAAATTGTGTCAGGCAAGATTGAGTATTTCATCTATAGAACAACATGCAGCAATAAATTTATTGAAACTACCAATATCATATATAAATTCCTTAAGAGACGAGTATAGAAAAAGACGAGATGTTGTTTGCGATTTACTAAATACAATTGATGGCGTAGAGTTTCATAAGCCAGAAGGTGCTTTCTATATAATTATTTCTTTACCCGTTGATGACTCGGAGGATTTTTGTAAATGGTTACTTAAGGATTTTAGCTTGAATGGTGAAACAATCATGATGGCCCCAGCTAACGGATTTTATTTTGATAGTACTCTGGGTAAATCGCAGGTGAGGATTTCATATTGCGTATCTGAAGAAGTTATTAAAAAGTCTATATGTATTTTAAAAAAAGGCTTGTCTGTTTATAAAAATTTGAAAACTAAAAATAAGTAGCAAGGATATAACTCCTTGCTACTTTGTCATTTTTTAAAATCTTCTTTATTCAATATCCTATTGAGAATAATTCCTAAAACCGCAGATAAACTAAGTCCTGTTATATAAACATTTTGCGTTATAGGAATTCCAATGTTTATTCCTTTATTCGATAAATATGAACTTCCCACCCCAATCAAGATTACAATCACAGCCATTACAATATTCTTCACATTGATTGTACAATTTTTATTCTTTATAGTTTTGAATCCTATAAAAATTATCATCGAAAACATGGCAATGCTTATTCCTCCCATTACGGATTGAGGTATACTTCGAAGAAATTCACCAAATATTCCTATGTAAGAAATCAGAATAGCATACATAGCAGTCATTCTCAGAAGATGAGGATTATAATTTTTGGTAATTGCAAGAACGGCAGTATTTTCTCCATATGTTGTGTTAGCAGGTCCTCCTATAAGACCAGATACTATAGTTGCTAATCCATCTCCCAATAAAGTTCTATTTAATCCAGGATCTAACATAAAATTTTTCCCAACTACAGCACTGCTTGTAGTCATATCTCCTATATGCTCCATGAGTACTGCCACAACAACCGGCACAATTATAAGTATAGACTCCAAATTAAATTTAGGCATTGAGAATTTTGGCATTTGAAATAAGCTTGCATTCGCAATCGAATCTAGATTAACTTGTCCAACGATTAAGCTCAATACATATCCTACAATTATAGCTATCAAAATCGCAAGTTGCTTTGTAAATCCTTTAAATATTACATTAATCAAAATTAATGTAGCAAGTGTTATACTTGCTATTGTGATAT
This sequence comes from Anisomitus miae (SeqCode), assembly GCF_054906395.1. NCBI lineage: Bacteria > Bacillati > Bacillota > Clostridia > Eubacteriales > Clostridiaceae > Anisomitus (SeqCode) > Anisomitus miae (SeqCode). Next base: position 76,361 of record NZ_JBRACL010000006.1, on the reverse strand, counting down.
TATTCTTTGCCATATCAAATGCTGTTGGCATTAAGTTAAGACCTATTACTATAATCATAGACCCAGTTATGTGAGGCGGAAAATATTTTATTATCCTGTCCACCCCAATGTATTTTACCAAAAATGAAATTACCACATACACAATTCCAGCAACTATTATCCCACCTTGAGCAAATCCAATATCTCCATTAGAACTATTAGTAGCAGTGATAACCACTGGTATAAATGCAAAGCTTGATCCTAAAAATACCGGCACTTTACCTTTTGTACATAGGTAGAAAATCAATGTTCCGACTCCTGCACAAAACAAAGCCACAGATGGATCAAAGTTCGTAAGAATCGGAACAAGAACTGTGGCTCCAAACATGGCAAACAGATGCTGTAATGACAAAAATATATTTTTCATAAAGATATACTCCTCCTAAAAATTATGAAATTTAGGAGAAACGAATTTCTCCTTTTTCAGCATCACCGTGCTGACTTAAAAGGTTTAAGATTAATCATTTTTTTACTATGGTAACAGAATTTTCTGAATCTACCTCGGATAATTTCACAGATACGATTTCATTCCTAGAGGTAGGAACATTTTTGCCAACATAATCCGCTCGTATCGGCAACTCCCTGTGCCCTCTATCAATTAATACTGCCAATTGAATTGCTCTAGGTCTATCAATATCCATTATAGCATCCAGTGCTCCTCTAGATGTCCTTCCCGTATACAACACATCATCTACTAAAATTACTACTTTATCCTTTATGTTAAAATCAAATTTTGGATTTCTTATAACAGGTTCATCGTTTGCTCTTTCTAAGTCATCCCGATAAAGACTTATATCAAGTTCCCCTATGTCAATTGACTTACCTTCAATTTTTATAATTTCATTTCGTATTCTTCTCGCAATATATATACCTCTTGTCCTTATTCCCATCAAAACAATGTCTTCAACACCTTTGTTCCGTTCTATTATCTCGTGGCTTATACGAGTTATTCCTCGTGAAATTGCCTTTTCATCAAGAATTTGAGATTCGTTCAACTATGATCTCCTCCTTTAAATAACAAAAACTCCATATCACAAGGATACGGAGTCAATAAATCCAAAACTATACAAGCTATCGACAATCAACAACATCCTTATGATATCTCTGTATCACATTAAAGAACCTATTACGAGCATTATATAATTTATTTTCTATAATTTCAACACTTTTCGCATTTAAAATTTGACATTTCAAAATCATACTGTTATCATAGTGCACTATAACAATAAATTTTGAGGTGTATATTTTGGACAAATCGTTGGAGATAAAAATTAGCTACACTAAACTTCTTAAGTTCACATTGCCAACTATTATATCAAACGTTTTCATGAGTATATACTCCACAATTGATGGAATATTCGTATCGAACTTTGTAGGAACCAACGCTCTATCAGCAGTAAATATTGTTATGCCACTTTTAATGATATCCATTGCTGTAGGAACGATGTTCGGAACTGGGGGAAGTGCATTAATTTCAAAAACTATCGGAGAAGGAAAACATAGACAAGCAAAAGAGAATTTTAGCTTGTTGATATTAACCACAATCATTTTAGCCTCCATCGTATCTATTGTATCCTTAATATTTAGAAAACCTATTTTGTACATGCTAGGAGCAAACGATGTAATATATAAATTCTGTGAAGCGTATGCGATACCGATACTTATAATCATTCCATTTTGTGTGCTTGGAATATTATTCAACATGTTCTTCATCGTTGAGGGTAAACCAAAAGTTGGTATGATTTCTTCCCTTTCAGGCGGTATAATAAATTTAATTTTAGATTATATTTTGATCGCTAAACTAAATCTTGGTTTATCTGGAGCTGCAATTGCAACAGGGATCGGATATTCTTTCCCAACCCTGATCGGATTGATATTTTTCTTTTCAAATCGTAAAGGAATTCTATATATTACAAAACCAAAGTTCAAACTTCAAGTTATTACAAAAACTGTTTCTAACGGGGTTTCAGAAATGGTTACAATGTTGTCGCTCAGTATAGCAACAATAGCTATGAACAATATTGTGATTCGTATTGCCGGTGTAGATGGAGTGTCCGCAACCACAATAATCTCCTATACTCAATCCATATTGGCATCGATATACATTGGATATTCTACAGGAGTCTCTCCAATAATAAGTTTTAATTTTGGGAAAGAAGATATAGAGAACCTTAAGAAAATATATAAAATTAGTCTGCGTACCATAGCATTGGTATCAGTTTTGATATTTGCCTCATCTTTTATTCTCTCAAAACCTATAATTGGAATATTCGCTAAAGACAATGCAGACGTGTTCGATCTGGCTTATAGAGGTTTTTCAGTTTTTTCGTTTGCATTTTTATTTATGGGAATAAACATATTCGCCTCAGCAATGTTTACAGCATTAAATAATGGAATTATATCTGCAGTACTTTCGTTTCTCAGAACTCTAGGTTTACTATTGGTATCTTTACTCGTATTCCCAAACCTATTTGGAGTAATTGGAGTTTGGATAGCAACACCTGTATCTGAGTTTTTGAGTGTTCTTATAGCTTTCTATTGCTTTAATAAGTTTAAGAGCGTATATAAATATTGATTAAACATTTAATAGGCATGGAATCATCGCTAGATCCGTGCCTATTTTTGTAATTTTAAAATTTCCAAATTACAATTTAACGACTCAACAAATATTTACGTAAACTTACTTAATTTTAACAATCGTTACACCATGACCGCCTTCTCCATATTCTCCAAGTCTATACGACTTTACATGTACATGCGTCCTTAACAAATCCGATACAGCCTTTCTCAATGCACCTGTTCCTTTGCCGTGAATAATCGAAACCTCTCCCATCCCATATACAAAAGCATCATCAAGATATTTATCAACCTTATCAACTGCATCTAAAGTGTCTAATCCTCTCAAATCCAAAGACATTGGCATTGAGTTAATCCTTAGTTTAATATCCTTTTTATCACGAGAAATTTTATTTACCTTTCCATCACTTATCAAATTTAATTCATTTACATTTATGTTCAATTTTATATTTCCAGCCTGGATACTAACCTCCCCCTTTGAATCTGGATCATTCAACAAGGTAACATTTTGCCCAATACTACCTAAAAAGGCGATACTCCCTTCCCTAAGTCTTGAATTGCTCTTATTTAAATTCAGCTTACGTTTTTCTTCTCTTATCCTATTGTCTTCATCAGCTTTTCTCTTAATTTCTCTTCTTGCTGCCTCCAAATCCTTTATCCCTTTTGAGCTAATCCCATTTATCTCGAGCTCATTTACAGTTTTCAGAATATAGTCTATTTGTTTTTTCGCATCAGAAACTATTTTTTCTGATTCTAAACGAGCAGAATCGATAATCTTAATTTTCTCTTTTTCGATATTATCAAGACGCTTCTTCAACTTTTCATTTAAGATTTTATTTTCCTCTCTTAAAATTTCAATCTCTCTATTATTTTTCAAAGCCTCAGATGCTTTTTCCTCAAGTGATTTAATAATTGCATCCATTTTTATAGTGTCTCCAGATAAATAATTACTAGCATTATCTATAATCTCAGCTCTCATTCCCAAAGACTTGGAAATTATAAAAGCATTAGACTTACCCGGGATTCCGACATTCAGTTTATAAGTAGGCTTCAAAGTATCAATATCAAATTCCATAGAAGCGTTTTCTATGTTTTTAGAATTTATTGCATAAGTTTTAAGCTGACTATAATGAGTCGTACCCATAACCTTACATTTCATATTTATAAAATACTCAATCATGGAAATCGCAAGAGCAGAACCTTCCTCTGGATCAGTTCCAGAACCAACCTCATCTAATAAAATCAGATTTTTCTGTTTTAGATTTTCAATTATATTAACCATGTTTTTGATATGAGATGAAAACGTAGACAAACTCTTTTCGATACTCTGCTCATCCCCAATATCTACGAATATCTCATTCAAAAACATAACTTTACTACCTTCATATGCAGGAATAAACATACCACTAAGTGCCATCACATGTACAAGACCTAGCGTTTTGAGAGTTACGGTTTTACCTCCAGTATTGGGACCAGTTATAATTATAGCATCTCTATCATTTGAAAAATTTAGAGTCAAAGGAACGACCTTAGATTTTTCAATTAAAGGATGCCTTGCAGATATTAAACAAATATCGCTACTTTCACTTATAATTGGACGTACACTTTCAGTTTCAGTAGCATAACCAGCCTTACAAAATATAAATTCCAATTCATAAACATTTTTCAAACTTACATCTATGTATTCGAAATTATCTTTAATCTTCAAGCAAAGCACCCTTAATATTCTTCGAATCTCATCTTTTTCATTTTCGATTAATTCATTTATCTCATTATTTAAATTGACTAAAACTAAAGGTTCAATAAAGTATGTTGATCCCGATGAACTTTGATTATGTACGATTCCCTTAACTTGCGATTTAAATTCCGCTTTAACAGGAATACAATATCTATCCCCTCGAACTGTAAAAACATTATCTTGTAAATAACTTGAATAAGTTTTTAAAATTCCAGAAAGATTCCTTTTTATTTCCGCTCTTTTACTCTTAAGCTCTTTTCTGATATTAAACAAATCCTGACTAGCAAAATCACTTACGCTCTCGCCATCTTCTTCTACGACTTTAAGTATTGAGTCTTCTAGCGTTTTAAATGTATGTATATTTTCAAAATAGAAGTTTAAATAATTCAGTGTTCCCCTTTTCAGATAATCTTTCAGAACCCTAATACATTTAAGAGTTGTACCAATTTTATATATTTCTTTTGTAGTAACCATCCCACTCTTATTTATTTTTTGGATTAACGATGATACGTCACTCAATCCAGTAAAATCTGGAAATTGAAATTCCTTCACAAAATATACTGCCTCTTCGGTATCATTTAAATTTCGATTTACATCATCAACAGTTGTAAATGGAGCAAGTTTTTGAATCATAGATTTACAATTATGCGTAATAGAATATTTGAACATACCTTGCTTAACCTTATCAAATTCAAGAGTTTCCAAAACCTTTAAATTCATTTAACCAAACACACTCCTGTAGATTGCTCTTAATAGTACTCCCATTAATGAGTCAATTATATACAAATATAGATATTTTTCTCAATCCTAATTTTAATTTTCATAAAGTCCCCTGAGAATTAACAATACTTATGAAATCTTTTCTTCAAAAACAAAATTAACCACCTATCAAAAGTGGTTAATCACAAACCTCACAAAACATTTTAAAGTATTTCTAAAATTTTTACAACAATATTATTTCTTCTGACTTCGTACGTACTCCCTAGCATCTTCTACTGCCTTTCTTCCATCTTCGCTATCTAACTTTTTGATATTACTCTTATTTTGATCTTTATTAGTTGTTCTCCAATATTCTTGAGGAATCCCAATGCTATCTTGTTCATCAACTTCTTCACCTTCATGAGAGATTAAATTAACTTGTTGAACCAAACTTGATAATTCCTCTTCACTAATTTCAACAACTTCGATATAATTATCTTCGTTTAGATATGCTAAATACATTTTTCCAGTTGACTCATCAAGTATAACTTGTGTTCCATTTTCAGTAACCAAATTTACTAAATCATCTTCTGTCTCTATATCACTTAGTGGAATCATCATTTCATTAATATCTTGTGAAGAGTTTTTGCTAGTATTTGAAGAAGTTGTTGATACATTACGAACGTTGTTTTGATCCCTTGCATCAGATGATTCATCAGCCCGAACCACAATGCTTGCACTAAGTAACCCAACTGCAATTCCTGTAAGTAATAAAGTACCACTAATTATGCTTTTAGCTATGTTATTATTAGATTTACCTAATTTATCCATAATAAAAATCTCCTATAATACAAAGAATAAACTACTTGTACAAAAACAAACTGCTCGGTTTACTTATCGTAAGTTTTAAATATTTTATTATATCTTTTTAGTTTTTTAAAATTCATTTTATACAACAGTTATGTTAAGGAAGTGATATACCCTTGAGCTTATTTAAGGAAATGTTCAATGATTTTATACATTCTTTATCTGATAAAGAGATGATTATATTCAATTTTATATCTTCAAATGTAACTTCTGTATGTGATCTAAACATAAAGGAATTGAGTTCAAAATTAAAGATTTCAGAATATTCAATTAATAAATTTTGTAAAAAATTAAACGTTGATAATTTTGAAAATTTAAGTTCTGTAATTAAAGAAATATCAAGAAACTATTCTAAATCATCAAACTTCTTATTCAGAAATACTTTGGACAGTTATACAAATTCTATAAATAAACTTGATGAAGATAAAATTTCAGAAATATCAAAATTAATTTTTAAATATCAAAATATACTCGTACTATTTTCACAATCATCAAGATTAGTTGCAAAATATCTATTACAAAATTTGGATAATTTAAATATCAATTGTAAATGTACATCTTCCTCAAAACAAATTTCTAGATATAAGGAACTTAACTTGATACTGTACTTGGATTATCAAGTCGATGGAGGAGATATCGAATATGTATTTGAAAACTTCCCAAATAAGACTATTATAATAATTTCAGACAATGTTACGAAAAACATCCATGATAACTGTTCAATTTTTATACATATAGAAAATCAAAAAATGTTTAGAAATTTTAATACAAATTGTAATGGTCTATATTTTATATTCTGTGACCTCATAATTTCCAAAATAATAGAATTGTCTAATCCTAAAAATTAGTTATTAATTACATACTTTTCATAAACAAAAATAAACATGTATAGAGCAATTTTAAATTTGGAGATTTCTATCATGGAAAATGATCGATCAGAATTTCGAATTATAAAGAATACTAAAAATTGTAAAAGTATCCAAACATCCTTGCACAAAAATAATGAAATTGAAAATATGATATTTTCTGCTGCAAAGTTAAATAAAAATTCTGAAGTAAAAGTATACTTCAAAAATATTCCAGCTGACGAATACACTCTTGGATATAAAAAGTTTTGTGGTATAAAGATAAATGATTTTGTCTTTTACAATCCTTCACTATTTGATCTTTACCCAAAATTTATAAATTTTATATATTCAGAACAAATGATTGACCTTAACAAAATAATTTCTAAAATTAATTTATCAGATGCATATTTTTCAAATAATAAATTAGATTTTAGGAAATCTAAACCAATAATAAATTCAAATATACATATGAATTTGGATATATCATTCGATGAAATGATATACCTATTAGATAGAATTACGCAATACATTTATAGAAAAAAGGTTTTAAAGATTTTAACTGTGTGTTATATAAAAAACTAAAAACTATACTTTAAGTTTTTAAAGTATAGTTTTTTTTGATTTACATTGTTAACTGTTTTATTATTTTACTTGGGTTAGTTACATCTTCTCCTAATATGAAAGAATGTATTCCCAATTCCATTAACTTCTTTCCCTTATCAGGGCTAACAGAATTTAGACTCGCAATAGTTGGAATATTTACATCAGAACAAATTTCATGTATGAATTCATCATCTATACATTCACCAAATATTTCAATTATAAGAGCATCAAATCCTAATTTATAAGCTTGTATAGCATGAGACTTATTTAAAATTTTCCCAACTATCTGACCACTAAAACTAAACTTTATTTTGTATAAAAGACTCCTTAATTCATCATAATCTTCTTCGAAGTTTGATAGCTCAACAACAATAAAATTTGGTTTCAATTCAATTATAGATTTAAAATCATCATATGTTTTTCGTATAAAAATATCGTTGAAATTCTCTTCAACTTCAGCAAATATAGGAAGAGAAGTACATTTCTTTAAAATGTTGAGATTTTGGAAATTTTTAGATAGAAATGCACTTGCACCACCTTTCTCGGAAAACTTTATTAAATATTCAACAAAGATTGGATCACTTAAGTGCTCATTTGTATAATTATCAACATCAACAATAACACCAGATTTTATTTTATACAAATTATTAAAACTCATCTTTTCATTTCTCCTTATGTAAGTCGTAAAAATTATCCTTATCACTTGTGTTATTTCTTCTATATCCAAATTCCTTTTCCTTCTTTATAAAAAAGCAGCACCACAAAAATTTATGGTGCTAAATACATTTTATTAAATTCATCAACTTGGATCTGAGTAATAACATCGTTTCTAAGCAATATCCTTAAAACGTCTTTATACCTTTGCTTCATAAACTCGTTATTTTTATCATTTAAATTATATAAGCTAGGTGCTTGAGGAATTCCAGCAAGAAGTGATGATTGATATTCAGTTAAATCATTTGGTGAAACTCCAAAATATCCTTGACTCGCTTTCGATATTCCATAATAACCATTTCCAAAATAAATTATATTCAAATACAACTCAAGTATATCATCCTTTGAATATTCTCTCTCTAGTTTAAATGATAAAAACATTTCGGCAATCTTTCGAGTAAGCTTCTTATCACTTGAGAAATACATATTCTTCGCAAGTTGTTGAGTTATAGTACTCCCTCCGTATTTATAATATCCAACATTTATATTACTAATCATGGATGCAATAATCGACATTACATCGATTCCGTTATGAGAATAAAACCTCTTATCTTCAACGTTTACAATATATTTCTTCATATGATCAGAAATATTATTTACTTCAACATAACTATCTTTGGATTTTATCTCCGAAATTTTTTCTTTTAAGGATATTTCCCTGATGGCATTGGAATAAATTAAAAAACTATTTATCAGAAATATAATACTTATTATAAGACCAATCTTAATAAAATTTTTAAATATCCCACATATAATCTTCATAAGTATACCCTCTTTTTTAATCTATGTTAAGAAACTGTTATATCTTTTACCCATTTATCACTGAACATTCTAAATCCACATAATACATATTTAACTATCTCATCAAATTTCAAACATATATATATAAGCGCTGGTGAAAGCTTCAATACAAATGCTGCAAGTATTCCAAGTGGAATAGACAAAATCCACAAAAAGATTACATCAGCAAATAATAGAAATTTAGTATCTCCACCACCTCGTAAAATACCTTTTGTAAGAATAGTCGATGGAACTTGAAAAATAATTATAAATGCTGCACCATCCATAAGTTGATAAGCAATATCCTTCGTATATTGGCTAACATTATAAAAATCTATAGCAATAGGTTTTACCAAAACTATTATTATGGCTGATACAATTCCCGTAATTGCTGCAATTAACAAAAATGTTTTTGATTGTAATTTAGCCAAATTTAACTTTCCACTTCCTATAGTATTTCCTATTATAATAAGACCTGAATTAGCAATTCCAGCAATTGAAATAGTAGCTAGCTGAATTATGATACTGCAAATACTATTAGCTGCTATCATTTCTGGTCCCAATCTTCCCAAGATCATCGTTAATCCAGTAAGACCAAATACTAAAATTGAATCACTTATAAAAACATTAATTCCACTCTTTACGTATTTACCGAATATGTCTTTATCAAAAGAGAGTAAATCTTTTATTCGAAATTTTATTTTTTTATCGAACAAAAACAAATAAGAAACTACTATCAAACACTCAACAAATCTAGAAATGATTGTTCCAATTGCAGCTCCAGTTAATCCGAGAGCAGGAGCACCCAATTTCCCAAAAATAAATATCCAATTAAAAAATACATTTAATATAAACGCAACACTATTTGCGAAAACTGATATCTTTATCTGTGAAATCGTTCTAAAAATTACAGATATAGACGTCGTTATACAAAATAATGGATACATGATAGCAACAGTTCTGAGATAATGAGTACCCAACTCTATTACAGAGATATCATTCGTGTAAAACATGAGTAATTGTTTTGGTGTAAATATGGATAAACTCATAAACACCAATCCTATAATGAAATTTAATTTTATTACAATAGACAAAGTTTTAGATATAGATTCAGCATCATTCTTTCCCCAAAATTGTGAAGTTAGAACTGCCCCTCCTCCACCAACTCCAAAACATAAAACAGTAGTTACGAAAAATATTTGTCCAGACAACGATGAAGCAGACAATGGAATCTCTCCTAAGCTACCAACCATTATTGTATCCATCACATTTATAGCAAAAGTTATAAGACTTTGAATTGTAATAGGAACAGCTATAGTCAAAACTTTTTTGTAAAAATTTCTATCCTTAATAACAAACAATGAATTACCTCCATTTTGAAATCCCTAATACTCAAAATATTCTATCACAAAAATTAAATCTTAAGTACACTTTTTAAGTTTGTATTGTTGTGAGCATATATTCCATATGGTATAATTTTCCTATACTATAGGTAAAAATTAAGGTGATAAAGTGGACTTATTAATAGAGCAAAGGGCATTAAGAATAGGAAATATTTTCAATTTGGTAATGTCTATAGCAGGAATAGTAATGTTTGTATTTTCAAATTCGAAAACAGTATTAATAGACGGGCTATTCTCATTTATTCAATTTGTATCTACGATAATAGCAATAAAGATTTCGAAAGATTTATCAAAATCAAAAATAAAGCAATATCCATTGGGACAATATAGTAAAGAAACTTTATATGTATTGTTTAGATCAATTCTCATAATAGTATTACTAGTAGCGTCCATATTCTCCGGAGTAGATACTATTGCATCTTTCTTGAAGGATCAAACTTTGATTCCAGAAATAAACCTAAACTTTATAATGGTCAATGGAATAATAATGACTATTTCGTGTTTCATGCTATTTGTAATATACAAAATCTATAATAGGAAAATCGGAAACTGTTCAGATGTTTTACGAGCTGAAGCTGTAGGAGCCACTTTAGATTGTTTAATAAGTGCTGGAACTGCCATAGCATTTGTATTATTTAAAACCATTCCATTTCTTACTCCTCTCTTACCCATATCGGATGCAATATTAGTACTTCTATTATCTGGATTTTTTGCTATCCAACCAATACAACTTTTAATAAATCAGATAAACATCTTATCCTACAAACGACTTCATCATAAATCTGAAAAGAGTCTTGCCACATCTATTAAATACCATCTTTCATATTTAAAAATTCACGATATCTTCATTTCAAAATTAGGCAAATTTACAGAAGTATATTTAACTGTTAGCCTAGATGGAAATTTCTCTATAGACGAATTGGATAAAATAAGATTGCAAATAAGAGAAATTATAAATTCTAAAATCAGAAATACTCACATACTCATAACATTTAGCAATTTAAAACCTTAGGGAGTACGAATGTCGATCCTCATACTCCCCTGAATTACGCTCTTAAAAAAATTCACTAAATGGTAAGTAATATCCCTTAGGATGATTACATACGGGACAAACCTCTGGGGCTTCTTCTCCTTCATGGATATATCCACAGTTAGTACAAAACCATTTAACCTTCTGTGGTCTTTTAAGAAAACTTCCTGTCTTCAATTGCTCATGGATTTTCATAAATTTATCAGCATGTGTTTTTTCAATTTCGGCAATCATACTAAACGAATCATATATTTCGATAAACCCTTCCTCTTTTGCTGTATCTGCAAAACTCTTATAAATAGTGTCATGCTCCTCCATCTCATTTTTATGAGACACCTTTAAGTACTCAAGGGTGGAATTGTATATATCTACAGGATAAGAAGCACCGCTTATAGATATTTGATTTCCCGAAAATTCAGATAAATATCTATAAAATATTTTGGAATGAGCAACTTCTTGGCTAGCGATAAGTTTAAAAGTATTTTCAATGGTGGGATATCCTTCCTTCTTTGCAATCTTAGCACCAAATTCATATCTACTTCTTGCTTGACATTCACCTGCAAAAGCTTTCATCAAGTTTTCTTTCGTCTTGCTGTTACCTAGTTTCATAAAACGCATCTCCTTATCTGAATTTTTTTGTAAACAAGAGATAGTACTATGATATCATCCCATACAAAATTTTTAAGGGTTTTGAGGAAATTTAATAAAATTTTCAATTTCGTTTTTTAGTTTTGAATTTTCTTCGTTAAGCCTTTTTATTGTATCTTTTAAGATTTCAATCTCCTTTTCCAATTCTATCATTTCATTATTATCATTGAATATAGAATCCTTTTCCTCTTTTAGCAATGTATCGTATGCCTCAATTTCTTCCTCTAATTTACCATTTTTCAAATTCAACTCTGTATTTTGATTTTCAATATGTAAAATCTTATTTTTTAAATCGCTATTCTCATCTATAAGATTTTGTATTTTAGAATTACAATTATTTATATCCTGAATTAATGTAGTATACTGATCATTAAGTTTACGAATTCTATCGCAATAATTCATAGATAGCAAAACTGCAGAAGACTGCATCGTAAAATTCCTATTAGAATTAATCATTTCACGTATTTTATCATCGACTTCACGTGCAATGTCATTTAAATATTCAGTAGATTCCTCACCTTTTAGTCTGTATTCTACTCCATTTACATTAACAGTTATAATATTCATAGACTTCCTCCATATCTCTGTCATATGTGCTTCCATATTTTATATTATCTATAATATCATACACTTTATACTTTCTGAATTGAAGTTGCGTTTTAGGTAATATCAAAAAATAAAATTAGCCACTGCCTATAAGAGCCAGTGACTAACATAAATTTCTCCTACCATAAAATGCCCATCTTATCACATAAATTTCTGAATTCTTGTTCGTAGAGCATCCTCATAACTATCAATTTCTGAGCCTCAAAACTATCATTATTTACTTGTGGTAGATAATTTTCGTTATATTCCTTAACCCAATACTCAAGACCTTCCTGATCGTATTCTCTATTCACAACAATCTGATATAAGACTTTGATCATTTCACGATCTGGTAAATTCCTATCTGTAAATTCTCGTTCAGCAAACATCAAGTTATAAACTATATATTTTCCTGTTATTTGATCTTTATCTAACAAATTATCTAACCAATAAGTATATCCTTCTTCATCTGGAAATCTCTCAAATGCAAAATCATAGATATTAGTTAAGAATTGCTGAATCAAACTCTCAGCTTCTATTTTTACATCTTCGACAACCAATTTTACATTTCTTCCATCAACTAATGATGCTTCTATTAAAATTGATTCATAGGATTTGCCTGGAACCAAATTACTAAGTTTAATAAACGAATCGTCATCATTTAAATTTTTAAATTCCTCAACTTTTATTCCGGATGGATTCGTAATTATTTTCTTATTATAATCTATACTTACATCGTAATCAGTCGTCAAGACCAATCCTCTACCGCTTGAAGCAGATTTCTTTTCAAGCTTTACAGGCTCAGAATCATTTTTAATGCTCTGTTTCACCTTAAAACTAACCTCCACAGGGGAATACGAAACATCTTGGGTTATTAAAATAAACTTCAATAAATACTCCCCACTCTTCAAGTCATCAAACCCTATACTCTTAACTTCATTTAGATCTTCTCCGTCTTCTCCGTGTATGCATTCAAATATAGGATCTTTGTCATATGATGAATCATCCTTTCCTTTCAGGTATACGGAAATCTTATCTCCATTTGTAAATTTTATATAATCCGGATACTCCCATTCAGCAAATACCCCCTCCTCATCTTCATCAACACGCACTTTTACAGATCCATATTGTATCTCGGAGTGAGTCTCATAATCTTCTATTAAATACGAAACCATTATATCCGCAACAGTCATTTCCTTATTTATTTTAATAAGTGCAGACCTTATATCATTTAATCCTTTAGTGTACGCAATTGATGGTGATGAAAAATCGTACTTCTCATCTCCTGGATTTTTCACGTATATTGATAAATTATCAAATTCATCTACAAAATCAACTTCTTCAGTATTAATTTTCCAACTTATAGCCACTCCCTCATCTGTATTGCTCTTAATAGCAAGATCTTTAATTTCAAAAGTAGCAGTTCTAAATTCCTTTACGATTTCAGGTAAATTTATTTCAAGCAAACTCAGTACAACCTTAACTTCATATTCCGTATCAGGTATAAGTTGATACAACTCGACTAGATTTGTATCTACAAGATTTACATTTTGCGATTGAACCAATTCAAAATCTGCAGTTTCATAAAAACTTTCATCACTCTTATATTTAATAAATATTTTTATACTCTCACCATCTACAAATGTATAATTGTCTGGATACTTCCACTCTAATTGTACAGTCATCGGATTAATTTCTTTAACTTCGGCTACTAGATCATCAATCTTGCTCACAAAATCAATTACCTTTTCATAGGTAGATCCACTGATATTAACAATTACTTTAATTTCATATTCTTGGTTTAGTTCATCAAAATATGCAAAAACAGAATTATCTTCATTGAATGCATCTCCTGACGACTCGCCATTAGGAGTACTAGGATACTCTTGATCCAACTTTTTCTTTATATAAACTTTACAAGAATCATCGCTATTCAAAACCAAATTCTCAGAATCCATTTTAATACCTATTCTTACAACATAATCTCTAACCTCAATTATATTCAGCTCTGATATCCCTTTAATGTACTCCGTGCGAAAAGAAGCTTCATATTCTTTTTTCAAACCTTTTCCACCATCAGGCCAAAAAACAACTTTAACATCATAATTAGTATTTGGTCCTAAACCGTAAATTTCAAGTATGCTTACCTCATTTAGATCAACCTGACCTTCCTTATCACCATGTACTGCAGAGAAATTTGGATTTACTCCATAAGATTGGCTTTCTTTCTTTTTAATAAAGACATCCAATATATCTCCTTGCAATTTCTCATAATTCTCAGGGTACAAAACTTCTAATTTAACATTCGTAATACCATTATCAACAACATAAGCTTCCAATTGGCCAAACTCCGGTCTACCAATTACCTCCCTATAAACTTCCTTTTTATTTTCGGTTCCACTACTGTCTGTAGTATTATTTAAAAGTGTATATTTAACTCTAAATACGTACTCGACTCCAACCTTAAGACCCTCAACTTTATACTGATTAAACTCTTTCAAATTTGAAGTCTCAGTATATTTCAAATCTCCATCAACAACACTATCTTTAACAACAGAGTCCTTTTCCTTCACAAAGATCTCTACTTTATCACTTGTAGTGAAATTAAAATTTTTGGGACAATAAGTCTCCCACTGAATTAAAACTGATGAAGAATTTACGCTTAAAGAATTTATAGATGAAATTTGAAATCCACCTGTTGAATTGAACTCATACGCATTTTCCATTGAATTTAATCCAGATGGACTAAACACAATTTTCAAATTATACTTTTTATCTTTTTCCAATCCGGTTATTTTAGTATTGGTATATTTGAGTAGATCTAATCCACTCGAATGTATTTCGTAAAAATGTTTCTTCCATTCTGTTTTGTCATATTCCTTATAGCTTATCTCGAGTTTGTCAGATGACTGAATCGTGTATCCAGTCGGATACTCCCAAGAAATAGAAATAGAATTATCTGTTACTTCATCTATTCTTGAAGTAATACTCCCTATATCCAATTTATATTTCGTATAAAAATCAACTGTTTTACCATTCAACGTATATGAAACTTTTATGTCATAGTCCGTTCCATATTTAGGCAAACTAAATACTACATTATTCAAAGGCTTCAAATCCTTTTGTTCAATACCTGCAACATGACCATTAGAATAAACAGCATTGCTTCTCTCTTTTATATAAATTCTTACTGAATCACCATTCCCATAGACATAATCATCTCTCATATTCCAACTAAGGTTTATACTCTTTTCGCTCATCCGTGATATAGAAAATTTATCAATTATAATTTTAGGAGTTCTAAATTCAATTTCAGCTTCTTTTTTTACCTCTTCTTTCAATCCAGCCACAGTCTTTTCATCAATTTTATATTCAATCTTAGCTTGATAAATTGTATCCTCTTGCAAACCTGTAAATTTATGATTTAATATTTTGCTCAAGTCCGTACCTCCAGAATGGGCATATCGTTTAGCTGGAGTGCTTGGATATGATGGATCATTTGATTTTTTTAAAAATATTCTTAGCTCTTGTCCGTTATCGAAAGTAAAGTCATCCGAGTATTTCCAATTTACCGTAGTCTCAAACGGTTTTACGTCAGAAGTGGTCAACTCAAATTGTCCAAATTCAACTCTGAAATCTATTATTTTACTATAATGCTTAACCCCACCTATAACATAAACAATCCTTACACTGTAATCTTCACTGTAAGTTGGGACTTTTATGTTTGCCCTTCTAATTCTGCCTAGGTTTTCTGAAGTTGTATATTCAGGTGTTCTTGGAAACACATCATGTGATTTTAATTTCAGAAATATATCTAATCTATCATCAAATGAGAATTCCATGTTTGCTTGATTTATATCCCATATGATATCTATACCTTTGTTATACACATTACCATCGTCAGATATATCAACAATTCCTTCGTTTAAAATACGAAAATCACTCGTTACAAATTCATCAGATTCACTTACATATTTAACTCCTTCACTTGTAACAAGCTCAAGTTTGGCAGTATAATTGACGTTAGGACTCAAATCGCTAACTGTATACGTTCTAATTTCATCAAAATTTATTCCTTGAAATCCATGTGCTATTTTAGCGGTAGGAACTGCTGCATAATTGAATCCCTCTTTCTTAAAGTATATATTTAAAATATCTCCATCCATTATTAAATAGTTGTTAGGATACTTCCAAGAAAGTGTAACCTCAGTACCTGAAGTCGATTCGACCTCTAATTTAAGGGGAGTATACTCAAATGTTGATTTATAAGTCTCGCTACCATTTGAGAACTCCAAAATATAAGAATTCCCGTTAACCAAATTATTTGATAACTTAAATTTATTTGATCCAAGCGAAATGTTAGAATGCTCGTTTCCTGTAGCATTTCCATTCATGTGAAGTATTCTAACCTTGTTATTAGAATTATTTGAATTAAATAATTCTTTATATTTATTATCAAAGACTACCTCAATCCCCTCTTGATAATCAACATTAGTTCCAACTACCGTAGGATTAAATAATAATGATTTCTCTAGAGAATTAAAATGTATCAAAGAACTAGACTTATCGTAAGTTATTACATACTTTCCACCAATCATTAATGGCACATTTTTAAAACTTACCATTCCTCCATAGCTAGCAGCAGATATATGTTCCGTTCCATTATCATCAATTATAGACATCTTATCTCCATCTTTGAGTGAGAAGTTCACTGGCTTAAATGAAAAGTTATATCCATTGTTCGCATTACTTACATTAACAACATCAACTTGCAGGCAATTAAGCTGTACTACATCGGCATATACAACGAATGGTATGTACGCACAAGCCCAATCCTTATGATAGTTACTAGATTCGACCTTAAAGTAAAATGTATTAAACCCCTGTTTCATATCTTCATACTTTATTTTAAAATTACAATTCTTCAAATCATGCGTTCTATTAATAAATTCATCTCTATCTTTTATAACGTCAACTCTATATTCTCCTCCTATCTGTTTGCTCTTATCTCCGTTATACATAGTTATATAATGAACACGTGGAAATTCATCCCAGGAATGTGGAATTTGTATTTTATCATCATTTACAGTATTAATAGACATAACTTTATATCCATCGGATGCTTTTTCAACATTTATATCACCAATACCTACCCAAAACTTAGCTGTAGCATTTTCATGCACAGTAAATTGAATTGTTGTATCTGATAAAACCATGGTATCGTCGGAATCAACTAACATAATTCTTAAATTAGATGGATCCGTCCTCCCTATGTATGAAGAATGCATACCCGCTCGTAGTCTAGCACTAGGAACTCCATAATTTATTGCCATAGGCAAACTATCATCTGAAGATGTTATCAATGCTTTTATTCTTGTAGGATTATTCATATTAAATTTAAAGGTTTCATGAACTGAAATGTCTACTGCTGCTTTAAAAATAGTTCCAGAATTAAATTGAATATTATTATTTTTTCCTAATGAAGACGGTGTAAAAACGTTATATACATTTTTAGAATTCTTTACAACAGCTGACATTAGCGTATCCCATATATCTCCATCAAAGCTAGTTCTTATTACATAGTCTTTATTCATTTCTAACATAACACTACCGTACTGTATTCTAAATAAATAATTATTTCTTATTAACTGTTCTGAAGAAATGCTTGACTTTTTAATCATAGTCGGACTATAGTCTGCATTCAATATTTCTATTTGTATATTTTGGCATTTACTGATTAAATACGATGATAATTTGTAATCTATCTCTATATCTTGATTTTCATACCTACCACCACTTGTGTTTAAATCCGTAATTCTTAGACGAGGTCTATACATAGCATTTTTATCATGATACTTAAATGAATTTATATGTTTTACTGTCTTACCCGTATCTGAATCATATATATCTGCTTCTATTTCATAAGTATTTCCATCTTCCAATACATCACTTGATATCCATTTTGCATCTTTCAAATACTGATCTTTAACTTCCGGTTTATTATTTTGATTCTTTTTAGGATCTGCATTCCTGAAATCAAACGATTCTACTGTCATTGTCTCGGAAAGTCTACTGCTCAAATCAAATGTTATGTTTCCACCTTCCATGTTTATTGAATATCCAGGTGCTATGGAATCAAGTTGGGTAGAAAAGGCTTTCGCCTCTTCTATTCTTTTAAATGAATTATTTTTATTTATAGGTATAGGCACAATTTCAAGTATAAAAATTAATATTAGTGCCCTCATTGTAAAATTTTTAATCCATTTAAACATTTTTACCCTCCTAAGTTTCTATTACCACTTCACATTCATCCGCTCACATAATTGCTGAAACTCTGGTTCATAAACCATTCTTAGAACCACAGTCTTTTTAGCTTCATATTGATCATTATCAAACTTCACCAAATATTGTTTATATACACCTACCCAGTAACTCAATCCCTTAGAATCATACTCCCTGTTTACAACTATTTGATATAAAACTTTTATCAAATCTTCGTCATCTAAATTTCTATCCGAAAATTCCTTCTCAGCAAACATAAGATTTACTAAAAAATACTTTCCAGTTATATCTCCTTGCTTAACAAGTTCATTTTTCCAATAAGTGTATCCACCTTCGTCTGGTTCTCTATCAAATGCAAAGAAATACGAATTTCTTAAAAATTCTTCAAGCAAATTACTCGGCTCCAATGTAAATTCATTAAGGAACAGTGCCACTTCATTCCCATCTACATCATTTGTAAGTAACATCGTCTCAGGGTACGTTTTCCCTGGAACTATACCATCTATAACTATTACATAACTATTGTCATCCAGTTCCTCGTAATACGAATTACCTCCAATACTATTTCGAACTTCCGAAGTTACATCAAGCTCATAATCAGTTGGCAATTCTATATCAATGCTACTTCCTTGAAGGTTACTTACAATTTCCAAAGTGGAAGAATTCTCCGCCCTCGTATCATAAATAATTTGTGATGGAAATATATTTACCTTTTTACTGATTATGCAACACGCTATATGAGATGTCTGTTCAATATCCTCAAGGGATACTTTAAGAATAGAATTTAAATCATTTATCACAGAATGCTTAGATACAAATTTTTGGTCATAAGATGATGACTTTGGTTTTCTCAATAGAAGCACAACCTGATCTCCTTCCTCAAATTCTAGTGGTGAAGGATAGCTCAATAAAACATCGATATTCCCATAACTTGCCTCTTTGTAAGTTACCGTAAACAATTTTATAGAAATGATTTTAGATATTTTTTGTCCGGCTAAATCGTACTCTACCTTTACGTCATAAGTTAGTTGAGGATCATCAACTATAAATCGTGCCTTATTAAAATTATTTAATTCTTTTGAAACTTTATATAATAATCTCTCCTCACTCCAAGACTGATCAGAAGTCTTCATATAAATATTTAAAAAGTCGCTCTCTTCATCGAAATCAACCGTATCTAAATTAATATCCCAAGAAATGTTAAATTCAAAAGGCTTCATACCAGTAATGCTTATATCTCCCATCTCTAAACCTTTTGTTTTAAAACTTAATTCCCTTTCCCTCTTTCCAACTTCACCAAAATCAAGTAGTACCTTAACGTCATAATTAGTATTTGGTATGAGGTCAAACAATTTAGCACTTTTAAAATCTTGTAAAATCTCTGCCTTCTCTTCGTCATATTGCATATAGTATTGAGGCTCATCTCCATAAGACGAACTATTGCTCTCCTTAATAAAAATCGAAATCGATTCCCCATTAGTTATCAAATAATTTTCAGGATAATTCCACTTAACATATGCAGATGTCTCATATATTTCTGAAATCTCTGCATTCATAACGTCAACCTCTGTATTTAACTCCAACTCTTTCTCAAATGATTTGCTTCCACTTTGGAATACCAGCTTAATATCGTATTTTGTATCTATATTGTCTAAATATACAAATACTCCATCTTGAAGATATATATCGTTAACGGTTTCATAAGGTCTCTTAGGATACTCAGTTTCACTTTCTTTCTTATAGAAAATGTTCAAAACATCATTTGGATGAAATTCAAAATTATCACCTAATTTCCATTCAATAACTGCTGTTATATCGCTAACATGACGAATGCTTATATCCGAAAACTCCATATCATTTGTAGTCACATCGATTTGTTTTTCAATTGTTTTATCCTTATAATCAATCGGTGTAAACTTAACATTGAATGTGTATTTTGTCCCGTGGTCTAAACCAGTTATGTCTACAGCATCAAAATCACTTAAATTTACACTGTCTTTGCCATGCTCAAAAGTTGTGATAGGAGAATCTGGAAATTTATCTTCTCCATCTTTCTTTAAGAAGATTTCAATTTTATCTCCATCTTTAACCGAATAATACTTTTCAAATTGTATCTTTAATTTTATTTCGCTCATTACCAAGTCCTGAATCTTAAAAATCATAACATCAAATTTATGATTATAAACCTCATCTCTTACAACATCCTCTCGATTTACGGGTGTGGAACTTCCTGTAGACCCAGATGTACTTCCACTACTTGTTTGATCGCCAGAAGTAGCTGAATCTGATTGTTCTGTATCATTCGTACCAGATCCACCTGAACCTTCTGATCCACTGTCACTAGCCGTTTCCTGAGAATCCTCTGAACTATCTACCAAATCACTAGTCTTACCATCAGCTTTAACTTCTGGAGTGCCTGATTCTGTAGTGGTGTTATCATTGTTTTCGTCGTCGCTTTTATTAACAGCATTACTAGGATCATCCTGCACCTCTATCT
Source organism: Anisomitus miae (SeqCode) (assembly GCF_054906395.1). Taxonomy (NCBI): domain Bacteria; kingdom Bacillati; phylum Bacillota; class Clostridia; order Eubacteriales; family Clostridiaceae; genus Anisomitus (SeqCode); species Anisomitus miae (SeqCode). The sequence continues at coordinate 55,051 of NZ_JBRACL010000006.1, read as the reverse complement.
CATTTGCATCTCTTGTAACTTTACCTTCTGCAGATTGACTATCTTTCTTGAATTTATAAACAAACCTCAAATTATAATTTTTAAACTTATCAAATTCTACAATAAAAGTATTGTTATCTTTAAAATTTTCCTTTATCGTATTGACTAAATTTTCTTGATTACTATCAGCTACACCTGACAACGATTTATATAAACTCAAAGATTCAACATCCTTAAAATCAAAATTATGAGGAGCATATTCAACGGTAGCTTTAACCTTCTTTTCGGTTTGATTCTCAAAAGATACTTTTACAATTTGTAATTTGTTCTCTATCATTTCAACAGAATAAATTTCTTCTTGATACAATACCCCACTTTTTATAACGATAACTTTAAAATCATATTTCTGCCCTTTTTCTTGTGGATTTTGAGAATTATTCTCATTTTCTTTAGAATCACTAACCTCACTTAATTGAACCGTTTTAAAAATTTCTTTATCCAAATTAATCTCTTTTAAATTCACTATAATCTCAGAAGAGGATTGTTGAATTTCTTTATTAGGATTTTCTGGATAACTATTATCCGAATCCTTTTTTATAAAGATTTGAATTTTGTCTCCATCCTCAAACGATATGTTGTCAAATTTAGGTATGAATTTTAAACTTTCCTTTGTTATATCTTGGATTCCGAAAATTATTTTAGGAGGTTCGATTGTATAGGTCATAAACTCAAACAAATTTTTTCCACCAATTGATAAATTAACCTTTATATCATAAGCTGTATTGTACTTTGGCAATGTAATTTCTGCACTCTTAGTATCAATCAAACTTTCTGAAAAGGTTAACACAGGTTGTGAATATTGATTATCTGAACTTTCTTTTATGTAAATTCCTAAAATATCTTTAGAAGAAAATGAAATATTCTCACCTTCATAATTCCAAGTTAAGTTACATTTATTATTGGAAACACTTTCAATTTTAAGATCCTTTAAGGAAACTTTCTTAGTTTCACATTCATATTCGTGTTCCTTAAATATAGGCAAACTCTCACCAAAATTTTCAGTAACTTCTACCGTAAATCTAAACTTAAATTTATACTTTGTATTGAATTTTAGATTTTCAACTAAATGCTCTTTTTTATTAATCAATTCATCCTTACCCTTAATCTCTAAAAAGGGAACAGTATCATACTCAATCTTTCGATCCTCTCTCATAAAAATTTGCATACTGCTATTGCCATTCAATATTTCTTCATCTTCGAATTCCCATCGTAACTTAACAGAACTTGTAGTAACATCTTCAATTTTTAAATTAACACCCCCAGCAAAAACATCAATTCCGAATACTTCACTCTCAATATCCTTACCACCAATCGTATAAACAATTTTAAAATCATATAATTCCTCAAAATCTGGCAATTCAATATCAGCTCTTGTAACCATTTCATTAGATTTAAAAATTGGACTTTTATGAAAGTCATTATCACTAAACTTCTTTATGAAGATTTCTATTTTATCTTCGTTAACAAATTTAACATTGGAATTACTTACATCCCAAACTAATCTAACACTCTTTTTATTCGTCACACCTTTATCTGCATTCTGAAAACTCATATTCAAAATTTCAAATTTCTCAGTAGTAAATTCAGTTTCATGAACATAACTATCTCCATTACCCTTTACAATTTCGAGCTGAGCTAAATAAGAAGTTTCTGGCTTGAGATAATTAGCCTCAAAGCTTGTCACAGATTTCAAATTCACACTATTCATATTGTGTGCTTCAGAAAATACAGGAATCTCTCCATGCTTTCCAATACTTTTATCAATCAATATTAAATTCAAATAATCTCCCATATCAAAACTTACATTTTCAGGATATCTCCAATAAAAATTTGCCGAATTAAAGGAAACACCATTTGTACCAAACTCCATGCTTGAAAATCTCGTCTGTTCTTCACTATTAACATAAACTCCATCTTCAAAGATAAAATTTAAAGCAAAGACAAGTAAGAGTACCAAGTTAATATACTTAAAAAAATTTTTCATGAGTTTCTAATTCCTTTCTCTCTTGCAAATTTTTAAAATAATTGTTAAATATATCTATTCCATAGAAATTTTTATAAATTTTGTGGAATACTCTCAGTGCATGATTATGTAAAGGAGACCTATTGATGATGAAATTTAAATTTTTAGTACTCAGTACATTGGCTCTAACATTAAGTATTTTGTTGATATCGTGTTCTAACAATTCACAAAAATCAAGAACCATGCTCGGAGAGTTATCATTGAACAATCCCATAAATACAGATTTTTCAAAATTTTCAGGAAGTGAGTCTTATAAATTCACAATTTCTGAATCCGTTAAGTTGAATTGTGAGTTAAAACTTAGAACTGGAAAAACTTCTATAACCGTAGTAGATGAAAAAGGAACTGAATATTTATTCATAGATTCAGCTAAAAAGGCTAGTGTAAATCTAAATCCTGAAAAAGAAACTACATATTTTATAGATTTGAAATATGACAATGGAGTAGGAACTTACTCCCTATCTATCGAAAATTAAAACACATTGATATTTTTTTAAATTTAATTAATAATATTCATTTTTATAAAAAAACTTTTGGTAAATATCAATTGATATTTACCAAAAGTCAGAATTTATTTATCGTTTAATATGATTTTTCATACCAAACTTTAATTTAAAAATATTCATAATATTGCTTTTCTTTGTATTATTCGAGTTATATAAAGGATTTATTCCATTTTTCAACAACTGTATTTTATCGTAGAAGTTTCTGTACTTAAGTGATTGATTATCAAACAACACTATATCGCCAACTTGGGGTATAAAAATTATTAACTTACCATAAAAAACCTTATTAATGCATTTAGGTAAATTTTTCATTTTAACATGAGCAGAATTAATATTTTTTAAAAATACCTTAGCTCTATCCAAGTATTTCAAATTTCGTATATTTATAAATTTTTCATATTCAACTTCAAAACCATTTAACTCTAGTATGTACTTCTCGTTACCATCTTTATCTAAAAGAGTTATTCCAAATTCATATAAACAGATATTACCATCACCATTTAGGAATGGTATATTGAAATTAGCACTTATCATGTAAATTTTGGAGCCCAATAATTTATGTTCATACAAAGTTGTCAAAGCATTTACCTCCAAACTCTTAAAACCCTAATTCTTAATTTTTTTACAACGAAAAATCTTATTTATACTATCGCAAAAACTATCTATTCTTGTTCCTTCATTGGTAATTCTAAATTTTTCTAATGTACATACCATTTTAAAACTAGATATGAATATTAAAAAAAGCAATATAACTACGCCTATTTTTATAAACGGTACATTCAAAACATAAAACAAGCTCACTATCAATAGGATCCATATTCTTTTTAGATCGAAACACATTTTCAAAGAATTCTTAGCTTCAACGATACTATTTTTAAAATATAAGTCGCTTGAATCATACTCCATAGCTCTTTCCACGCAAGCTATCATATTATAAATATCATTCTTATCAATATTATAAAGATAACCATCTTTTGCTTTGTAAGAATAATTTACTCCTTTAAGGTAATAAATAATCGATATGAGTCTTCTTAAAACTTTATGATCTTCAACAATACTTAGTAACTCCTTAAAAATACTAATCGCATCATCATACTTGTTACTATTTAATAAAATGTATGCATAGGTTTCAAGAATATAGCAATTATCAGGATCTAATTTTAATGCATATAAAATATATTTATTAGCATTTTCTAAATCTTCAATATCTATGTATACATTAGCTAGGTAGTAATAATATTTTGTTTCATATTCATTTAGTAATATAGACCTCTTATAATAGAATACACTCTCCTCTTTATCTCCATTCAAATCATAAGATAACGCAATTAAAAACCATATTAAATCCTTTTTTTGGTAAAGTTCCCCTACTTTATTTCCAATTTCTATTGCCTTTTCATAATCACCCACGCACATAATTTTTCTTAAGTTGTATGTAAGATCCTTAAAATCACTTTGAAAATTTATATTCAAATTTAAATTTAGTTCCTTAACGTCCTTTATATATCTATAATTTTTTGTTTTTAAATCTTCAATATACTGCCTTTTTTGATTTTCTTCATAAAACTGATCATCTTCTAACAATTCTATTAAATTATTAAAACTATTAATTTTATACTCCAAATCTGGAGCATTTAATTTGGTCGACAGTCTTATTTGTTTTAAACGCAAACTAATAAACTGTCTATCTGTTATATCATATATCTTTCTACATTTATTCCTCATGAAACCACCTTGAAGATCTTATAAATTTGTGCAAATTTAAAATAATCGAAATGATACCAATAAACTTTGTAAAGGAATGGTCAAAATGAATTTTGTACGTAAAAACACCAATTTGAAAATTTTATTTGTATTTTTAATTACTACAATTTCCGTATTTTCCTTGTTTTATAATAAAATTATATCTAGAAACCAAAATATTATAACGAACTGTTTTATAAAATTCATGGAATCATATAAATCTAAAGAATTAGATATTGCGAACACATACATACTAAATGAAGAGCTACCTAATATTAATGACATCTTCCTAAAAGCAATTAATAGACACTCAAGCAGCTCTCAATCTGAAATAATATCTACACTTCAGAATATGATATATTTAATAAATTATGAAATATTGTCATCAAAAACATTCTTCAACAAATCCAATGTAAAAGTAAATCTTAATTACTATGATACTTCAAAATTTATTATAAATTTTTTCAAAACTGAAGAACCTTTTGAAAGAAATTATTCTAATTTTATAGAATTTATCAAAAGCGAGAAATGTAAGATATCTACAGATATAACTATCAAAATGGTTAAAAAAAATGAAAGATGGTACATAATCTTATCAGAAAAATTAATAAATATTTTAACATCTGGACTATACAAAAGTTTTGTTATATAAATATATTATTACGTTAAATATAGTATAAAATCCTTCTTTATATTTTACTTTTAACAAATATTCCTATTAGCTCTTATATACCTTATAAAAAAACAGAGGAAAGTTAAAAAACATTAACTTTCCTCTATTTTTTAAATTTAATATTTTTGAGATTTTCTACAAATTTCAAAAATACAATTGGTACTTCTATACCTGCAAATTTAACATTTTCTACTATGGAGATAACTTCATTTATAACAAACGCAACAACAGCCATATTTTTTATATACTCAATTTGAACTCCTAAAGATATCAAGTAATTTTCAACTATAACTACTAATCCAATTAATAATAGAACTATCATCTTTTTTATTAATCCCTCGTATCCTACCTTACTAGATAATCCCCCATGCCCATGTTTAGAACTACCCATCATAGCCAAGGCCATTCCAATCAAATAATCTATTGCCATAACTATGAGCAAGGTTTTTATAGAAAAATCAATTCCTATAAATACACCGAGCCAAACTATAAATATGATAATTACAGATAATCCTATAACTTTTACAAAACTATTTTTCATATCTTAAACCTCATCTTTAAAGCCCTGTGGTTTTAAAGATCTTATCCCTTTAAATATTCAACAATAAGGTAATGTGACATTTAAAGTCATCATTTACCTTTATATGAAAAATATCAAATTTTGTTACAAACAAAAACTCTACTAGCGATTTACATTCATCTCACATTCTTAGTTATTATATCAACTATATTTTCGATAGGATTCCCATATTTTATATTCATATTACTAATATACTCACTTCTTCTCTCATAAACCTCTTTTATCTTACTGTATAAAACTTGAAAATCAATCAAGTCTTCTTCATATATAACCTCACTAAATCCCCTCTTTTTGAAGGATTCAGCATTTAAAATTTGATCCCCTCTACTTGATTTTTTTGTCAAAGGTATCAAAATATTTGGTTTTCTCAAAGCCAGTAACTCATGTATACTATTCGATCCTGCTCTTGATATTACAATATCACACAATTTAAATAAATGTGTCTGTTCCTCTGTTACATATTCAAATTGAACGTATCCCTCTAAATTAATCATAGATTTATCAACGTTACTCTTACCACAGATATGAATTATATTAAAAGATTTTAATAGTTTTTTCATGTTAACTCTCATAAAATTATTTATAAATGCAGACCCCTGACTTCCACCCATGATCAGAATAACTGGATTGTCATTTTTAAATCTACAAAGACGTTTTCCTTTTATTTCACTCCCTGAAAACAATTCTTTCCTTATGGGAGTACCTGTGAATTCAACTTTATTATTGTTCATAAATTTTCTAGTTTCAGGAAAAGTTACACATATCTTCCTAACAAATGGCATACATATTTTGTTTGCAAGTCCTGGAGTAACATCGGATTCATGCGATATTACTGGTATTTTATATCTATAGGAACTAAATATCACAGGAACAGAAACAAAACCACCCTTTGAAAATACGATATTAGGTTTTTCCAATTTTAATATGTGAGCTGCTTCAAAGATTCCCTTCAAAATTTTAAATGGATCTTTAAAATTATCCAAATCAAAGTATCTCCTAAACTTACCAGTACTTATTCCATAGTATTTAATATTTTCGTTTTCTATTAGTTTTCTTTCAATGCCATTGATACTACCAATGTAAATAATTTCATACCCCTCATCCTTAAGCCTAGGAATAATTGCAATATTCGGAATCACGTGACCAGCTGTTCCGCCACCAGTTAAAACTATCTTCTTTCCCATATAAATACCTTCTTTAAATCATAAGTAACTTTTTGAATCTTAAGGATATACATCAGAAAAATAAATATCTACTCGCCCACTAACATCCTCATTTATCATAATATCTTTAACTTTTTGAGGATACTTATCTATATTTAAATTACTAAATTCAACTACAAATTCTGTACCTACCCCGATCTTACTTTCGAGGTAGATATTTCCATTTAAAATATCTACGAATTTCTTGACAAGAGACAAACCTATGCCACTTCCTTCAGCACCACGACTTAAAACTGAATTTACTTGTACAAATTTATTAAACACATCATTTAGTCTATCATTAGGTATACCAACCCCCTGGTCTCTAACTTTCAAAACAAATCCCTGATTCTTTATGACTAAATCAACATATATAAACTTATTATCTAGCGTAAATTTTATAGCATTTGATAGTAAATTCAATAAAATCTTTTCATACATATCTCTATCAAAAAATAAATATGCCTCTTCAACATTTGGTTCAAAAATAACCTTTATATTCTTCTTTTGGTTAGCATGGACATTAATAGATGTGACAATATCCTCAGTTACAACTACTATATCAAAATAACTAACAATCGGTGACATATAACCTGACTCTGCCTTTGATAAATCTAATATATTATTAATAAGTTTTAACAATCTCGAACTATTTTTATTCATCATATTTAAATATTTCTTCATTTTTAATGTAATTTCATCTTTACAAATATTTTCAATAGCTTGAAGTGATGATTTTATAAGAGTTATCGGAGTTCTTAACTCATGAGATACCATATTAAAAAAATCATCTTTCAGAATCTCTTGCTGTTTCAAATCCGTTATGTCAGAAAATGCAATTACATTATAATATTTTATATTAGATACACTATTAGACTCTATTGAATTTAAAGTAATCTGAAAATACCGTTCTGTTCCATCAACAACATTCTTAAATAAAAATTTCTCACTCCTTTTATCATTTTTATATCTAAGATTTCTCAAAAAGTCCCTTATATCATTTTTAATATCTCCTATGCATTCAACCTTATAATTATCTAAAAATTTCAAAGATACAAATTCAATCGGAGTAAAATTAAACAGATTCTTATAAGCATCGTTACAATAAATATCTTTAAATGTATTATCAACAACAATTATTGCTTCATGCAAATTATTCACTATGTTGCTTACATGTATTGCATAATTCTCTTTCTTTTTGCTTGTTCTCTGGCGTATATCCATTATTCCTTTCATTTCAATTATATATTGCTTTATAAGCTCATTATTTTTGTGCATATCTCTATATGTGTTATAAATGTCTGTTATATCTGTTAGAATAAAAATGTTTTGAGCATTGCTGTCATCGCAAGTCTTGTTTTCGTATATTCCAAGTTTGAAAAATAGGTCTTTTCTTCTTACAGTTTTCTTCAAAACAACGGTTTTTATATCCTTCCTAGAAATACTCCCAGTTATAATTTGATCAAAATCAAAATTATTCTCTGTAGAAAACCTATCATAAACATTTATCTCAAAAGATTTCATAAAATCCATAACACTCTTATCTTTAAGGAAATTTTCATCATACGAAAAAAATTCATAAGCTCGCTTATTATACGATCTTATGATATTTTCACAATCCGAAATTACTATGATATCATTAAATGAATCTATTATGTCACCACGTACTCCACTACAAATATCCATAAAAATAATCTCACCTTTTAAAATCTATATTTTAATAAAAAATATCTAATATCTTCATTAAAATTATAACTATCTAGCTTAACTTCATAAATAATGTCCATGAATATATCTGAATTCATAAAACATTTGTTTGAATATAATTTATCAAGATACTTAGTACCATAAAAATTTTTCAGCTTATTATCAAATTCATCGGCATCACCAAAATAAACAAAATCAAAAACCTTATTATTTATTGAAATCAATTTTAAAGAAATATAATTTTGCTCCTTACCAATTCTCTTTAAAGAGCATAACCTAACCCTTTTATCACCAAGCAAAGGCTTTAAATTTGATTTTCCAAATGGCTCTAACAAAGAAAGATCTTTTACAAATTTATAGTCCACATTCTGTATGGGACAAAACAAATCGATATAAACATTATTCACAAAACTATCTTCGTTAATTTGAGCTTCATTTAAACTCTCTCTTAAAAGTTCTATATTTTCTCTTTCTATCGAAATTCCCGCTGCCATTGGATGACCTCCGAAAGATTTTAATAAACGCCTATTGTCAGACAGTAAATTAAAAATATTTATAGATTCTATCGAACGAGCAGATCCCTTACATATCTTATCACTATCAGTTATGACAATAGTTGGTCTATAATATCTTTCTTTTAAGCGACCAGCAACTATTCCTGCAATGCTTTCATGAATGTTCCCATTGTATACAACTATAATCTTAGATTCCTCATATGAACTCTCTGATATTATGTCAATGCACTCCATTAGTCCATCTCTTGTCATAGATTTACGTTTGTCATTTAACTGTTTCACTTCCACTGCGAGCTCATACGCCTTATTAACATCCTCCATCAACAATAAGTCCAATCCCTTTTTTGCACTTTCCAATCTCCCTAAAGCATTAAGGCATGGACCAACCAAGTAGCCAATCTCGTATGAAGAGATATTACCCTTTACTATGGAATTAGCATTTATTATAGCATTAATCCCAACATTATTTGATTTATTTATCAAATTAATTCCGTGTTTTACTATAAACCTATTTTCATCCTCCAAGTCTACAACGTCACAAATAGTTGCAATAGCAACAAATTCAAGAAGATCCATAACCATATCTTCCATCCCAAAGACTCTATACAACACAGAACATAATTTAAAACAAACACCCGCACCACACAATTTCTTAAAACCATACGTACAATCACTCTGTTTAGGATTTAATATAGCATCAGCATTTGGCAATAGCTCCTGAAAATTTCCATCATCTAAATGTTTTATTTGAACGTCATGGTGGTCAGTTACTATGACAGTAATTCCGATATCTTTTGCAAATTTTATAGGATCAAACGCAGCTATTCCATTATCACAAGTAACTATAACTTGTACATTATCATCTTTAGCTTCTTGGACTATCTTGGTATTAATTCCATATCCATCCTTAACCCTATCTGGTATGACAAAATCAACATCTAATCCTATATCTTTAAAAGTTTTATACAAAATGTAGACACTTATAACACCATCGACATCATAATCTCCAACAATTCTGACTTTGCCATTATTAATTTTTAAATTATTCAATATATCTACAGCCACATCAATGTCCTTCATGTCCATGGCATCTCTCAAAACATCATCACTTGGATTTATGTATTTATAAACTTCATCGAAACTTTTAAATCCCCTATTTACGAGAATTTTTAGAACCTTAGAGGAAATATCCAATTTATCAAAATCTTGTATTACCGTATTCCTATTTCTCAAAATCCATCTTTCCATAAATTTCTCCAAAATTTGATAAAATCTCAGATATATGTTAGCATAGTTCATGTTAATTTACCATCATAAACTCAATCTTTTTCCAATTATAATTAATAAGCATTTTCACATATCTAAATCAAATATAAACGAAAAGATAAAGTTCAAAAATATTAAATCGCAAAACATTTTAACTTATTTTAAGTTTCAATTCTTACAATAACAATGTTGTAATTAACGTCAATATCAAGGAGGTTTATATATGGGAAATTGTAAAAGGTTAATTGCCTTGATTCTTACTTCTGTAATGGTCACGGGCTTTTATTCATGCTCTAAAAATGGCAATGCAGTAGAAGTAAATTCCAATAAGTCATACATTGAGCAAACTCTAAATCTTGCTAATAATAAAAATCAAGAATGGAAATATGATTCGGATAGTGATGCTTGGATTCTCTCGTCTGTATCTGCAGTCGCCTACCTTGAACTTCCAGATCAACAAGGAGTTTCTGTTTGCGTTCCTGGTGCGTATGTAAAAGGCATAGACACAACTGGTGATGGAAAAGAAGATATAACATCGAGTGACATAAACGAGAGTGCAAAAGGTTCCCTCGTAATCGATTATGATACAAAGATAACAAATACGAATGGTCAAGTGTATACAGCATCAACCGCTCCTGTTATCATCAATACTGGTGCAGCTGGATACGGTTCCCAAAACAACTCAGATTCATCAACAAAATATGCTGCAGACGGTTACATAAATGTATCCTGTGGAAATAGAGGTAAGAAAGATACTGCCATAGACGCAGATGGCAATATGTATTACACAGGTGATGCACCTTCGTGTCTTGTCGACCAAAAATCAGCAGCTCGATACATTAAATATAATATCCTTCTTGGAAACTTGCCTGGTAATATAGATTATTTCATATCCACTGGCGGATCAGGTGGAGGAGCTCATGCTACTATGTTCGCTGTAACTGGAGATAGTTCAGACTTTTATGACTATCAAATTGAAGTAGGTGCAGTTGGAGTTTATAAAAATGATGACGGATCCTATTCCACAACTGTAACTATCAATGGTGAAGATTATGATATTTCTGATGGTGCTTGGGGATTCATTGCTTATTCTGCTATCACCCCTCTATACGAAGCAGATATGGCATTAGCATTTGAATATTATTTAAATAGTGATTATTCATTTAAGACTCCGTTTCAAAAACAACTTGCTGAGTATCTATCTGAGAATTATATGAAATATATAAATGATCAAAATATATCAGTGAAAGAATCCGACGTTGGTTTTGATCTTAACGGTGATGGAAAAATGGAATCAGAAATTAAGTTAACTATACAATACGATCCTGAGAATTATCCTGAAACTAATGGATATTATGGTACATATCTCGATTTATACCTCGCAGAATTTACACAAAACCTACAATGGTATTTAGATAATCTCAATTATGCAAATGATTGGACTTGGTTTGATTCTAGTGGAAATGCTCTTAGTGATGATGAAGTATCAAAGATGACTAATAATGATAAGGTTCAAGCATTTATCGAAGGTAGATATACTAGATCAAATAAAAAAGGAATTATGGGTAGACCTAATGGTGATCCAGCTGGTGGTATAGGAAATGGTCCTAGAGAAATGAACGAAGGTCCTGCTAACGGTCAACTTATACCTAATGAAAATATTGTGGGCACACCAGATGGTGGTACAACTCAATCTAACACAGGAAGTAGTGATGATTCTTTAAACTATGCAACCTATACAGAAATGATAAATGAATATGAATCAGACATTAAAGAGATCTACTCAGGAGATAAATATGGAAATAACATTGTTAATTTATACAACCCAATGATGTATATAGGCATAGAAGATGGCAAAGACCCAACCTGGACAAAAATAATTATGGGTGCCTCAGAAGGGGATATCTCCATGTTAAATTCCTTAAATCTCCAAATTGCTTTATTAAATGCTGGAGTTTATACAGAACTCGAATGGCAGTGGGATGGTGGACATGTTCCTTCCGAGACTCTCGGTAATTCTTTCTCACTATACGTTGATCAGATGTATGGTAAATATGTAAATGATGCTATTGAGATCACGAAAGCTGAGCCAGAAAAACAGATACAAAATGGAACATCTGAAAATCCAAGTGGAATCGATATAAGCAGTTGGGTGAGTTTATCAGATTCTGGAATCGTCTCCTTATCACTTAAGGATGTAACGAATTACAGAACTGAAGGAGCGAGTAAAGCAATTCCTGGATTTGATGTTATTGATTATGGTCAAGAAGATTATGTATTTGGTAGTTCTGAAAAAGATGCACGACATTGGAACAAATATTTACTTAATATTTTTAAAGAGCATGCCGATGTATTAGAGCCTTTATTCAATAGTGAATCAAAATGAAAATAATGAGCACAAATTTGTATTTAGAAAAACATATGATTTTACATTCCCACAAAGTTAATTTTTAAAAATCTAATGCAAAATACAAGTTATTGATATCTATTTTTGATAATCACAATAAATTGTTGTATAAATTTTAAGCTAGTTGAAATAATCATAATATTAACTTTAATGGAGGAACGATATGTTTGAATCATTTGATGATCTGATGGAGTACATAAAACATAATAATACCGATATATCGATAAACTACGAATCATCTTCAACAAATCTACTGGTATTTAACAACAAAACAGAACAATTATTATTCAATCAACCTATGAACTCTACAGAAACTGAATTCAGAAATAATATAGAACCTTTGTTCCAAAATTTGAATTGTGATGTAAATTATTTAGGAAGTTCATTTTCATAAGAAAAAGAGACACAGATTTAAAATCTGTGTCTCTTTTTAAACTACCACAAAATACTTAATATTTAAAAATAAACTCCGCATACTCCCCATACACACTTTCTATAGAAAGTTCTATATCATGTCTTATAGCTATATTCTTTGCTATAGACAACCCTAACCCAGTACCAACTTTATTTTTTTCAGAACGTTCCTTATAGAACCTTTCAAATATGTAGGGAAGATCTTCTTCTTTAATTCCACTCCCGTAATCTTTTATCCTTACCTCATCATCGAGCAATATTATATCCACTTGTGAATTTTCTTTAGAAAACTTAATAGCATTATCCAACACAATTATGAACATCTGCCTTAACCTTCCATAATCACCATATATCTCATTTTTAAAACTAAACTTCTGCAAATTTATGAATACATTTTTCTTAACTGCTATCTGCCTAAGACTTCTTACGACGTCATCCATAACATCAGCGACATTAAGTTTACTTTTCTCTATAACAAAATCTACATTTTGCAAACATGTTATTTCTAAAAAATCCTTTATTAATCGACTCAAGAACTTAGCTTCATTCAACATACTTTTGTAATACTCTTTCCTAGTTGAATCATCCCTAATTACATCATCTGCTAGTGCCTCAAGCGAACCTACCATTACAGTAACTGGTGTTCTAAGCTCATGTGATATATTAGATATAAAGTCACTCCTCATTTTCTCCAATTTCTTTGTTTGCTCATCAGCCTCTTTAAGTTTTTCCGACAAAAAATCCAATGTATTTGCGAGATAACCAATCTCATCATCTTGACAGATATTATTTCTTACATCATAATTTCCTCTTGATAATTCAATAGCATTATCTCTCATTTTATGAAGAGGTTTTGTAAACTTGTACGAAAAAACTATAGACAAAATGTATGAAAAAGCAAGTGCAATCAAAAAACTCAAAACAACTAAAAGTACCCCACTACTAAGCATCATATCACTAAACCTCGATATATACTGAACTAAAAGGACGCCATTTATTCTATTTTCTAAATTATAAACTGGTACACCAACAGTCGTCACTATCTGATTTGTAAAATGTGAAAAATCACTTGAAATAACCTCGTCCCCGTAGAAAACAGGGTCTAACACAGACTTTTCATATTGAGTTATACTATTCCTTTGATCCAACTTAATCTCAAAAACATCATCTAATATTAATACTTCTCTTTTATTATTTAAAATCCAAATATATATACCATCTAAACTTAAAAATCTAAATCCTGACATAGACGAAAACAAATTATCAATCTTCTCTATAGATAAAGCACGCCTATCTACAAGCACTTTGTTATCACCATCTATGTATATACTTTCTGCTATATTCTTAGAATTTCGCAAGACAAAATCCTTGTTACTATTAACAATATAATCACTGCCTATAACATAACCTTTAAATAACCCTGCAAATATACCTATCACTAGTACAGAAAATATTATTAATATAAACAAAATATATATTGTCAACCTCTTAGTAATTTTCTCCTTAAACACCTGCTTTAACTTCAAACTTATAGCCCACTCCCCAAATTGTCGAGATCGTCCAAGAATCATGTTCGAACTCATTAATTTTAGATCGTAATCTCTTTATATGGTTATCAACAGTTCTATTATCACCTATGTAGTCGTATCCCCAAAGAAGATTTAAGATATTATCCCTAGAAAATACCTTATTTTTGTTATTAGCCAACGTCCATAATATTTCAAACTCTTTCTTAGTAAGATTAACAACACTGCCACCTATACGAACTGTATAATCTCCTAAATTTATCGTAAGATTATCAAAACTAAAAACCTCTTTTTTTCTATCATCAGTTTTAATTCTTCTTAGAATCGCCTTAACTCTAGCCATAACTTCTGAGACAGAAAACGGCTTTACTATGTAATCATCTGCCCCTATCTCAAGACCCATTATTTTTTCAAAATCTTCTCCTCTCGCTGTTATCATTATAATCGGTACACTAGATACCTTTCTTATTTCTCGACATACTTGAAACCCATCTTTACCTGGCATCATAACATCCAATAATAATACATCCGGTGCACACGCATTAAATTTATTGATAGCATCATCACCATCGAACGCTACTACAGGTTCAAATCCCTCTTTAACACAATACTCTTTTAAAATAGATGTTATTTGTTTATTATCATCAACAATAAGTATTTTCATAAACTAATTTCTCCACGAATCATATAAAATTATACAAATAAGCTGCCTCGAGCCTACGCTTTATGTCTCTATAAAATACACTTGAAATTATGATGATAAAATCTTCCTTTATCTTTTTTACTCCTCTAACAGTATAAATCATTTTATTCATGAAAAATAATCCCTGTTTAAAAACGTTATCCTCCATAAAACATATTATGTTATGCTCATTTATAAATGGCTTCACACATAAATCAAAGTAATCATCTATACCGTATATAACAACTTTCTTATTGTGTATTCTCTTGATTGTATCACATTCTAGGAGAAATATTCCATATCTATTTCCATACCTATCACTTAAAATTATTTTGCTAACAATAGAATAATCTAAAAAATCATCTTCCTCCCAATAGCTTATATTATTGATATCTAATTCTGATTTGTTATGATCACCCAATCTAACATAAATTAAAATAAATCTCGATATATCCATTGCATCCCTAATCATATTAACTGCAACCTGCTTTTGTGTATTCTCTAATACATCTGAAAAAATAGTTATATCATATAAAGCTACGTGATTTTTTAAAAAATTCTGTACACTCTGTCTATAAATGTTATCATAAAAAATATCATGGTAAGTATGTAGATAATTAGTATCTATATTTTCTACTCCATCTATCTTCATATTCCACAAATCAGGTCGTTTAATCTTACCATTGTTATCTCTCTCAAGTAATTCTCTACAGAGTATTCCCCATCTTCCAAACCCGACATTTACATCGAGTATCTTCACAGGATCTACTTTCCTTATTATCTCCAACACGTCAGTTATATTTAAATGTGAATATGTGTCCATAGAATACCTCCTCTAAAATTTATTATTAAAATAGCTTATTGATTTTATGCAAACAAAATAAATCCAATATCCTAAATTCTCAAAACGATCTATTTATGTTACAATTGACACATCTAGATATACACGAGGTGAATGCATAATTGGTTAAAGTATTATTTATATGTTTGGGAAATATTTGCAGATCTCCTATGAGCGAAGCATATATGAGACACATCGTTAGGGAAAATAATCTTGAAGACAAGATCTCTATTGCATCAAAAGCCACTTCAAGTTACAATATCGGAAACCCTCCACATATAGGAACTCAGAATATTTTGAAAAAACATAAAATAGATTTTTCGAATATTTACTCCCAAGGATTATCAAAACGTGATCTAATTGACAGTGATTACATAGTTGTTATGGATGACTCAAATATGAAGGATGTTTTGAAAATTATATCTAACAAGAAGATTTATAAAATAACAGATTTCATAAATGATTCCGATTATGATCATGTTCCTGACCCTTATTATACAGGAAATTTTGATTTAACGTATGAACTTATTAAAAACGGTTGTGACTGTTTGTTAAAATATATAATTGAGAAACATTTTTAAATAAAAAATCCTCCACATTAATTATGTGAAGGATATGTTTTTTACAAAATCATTTAGCTTAGTATTGTAATTTTTAAATTCATCTAATTTCTCATTAGTCATTACCATATTTTGAGAACCAACATTACACAAATACTTCCCATTGATTAATTTGAAAGTACTATTGTATATGTTTAAATAACTCAATATAGCTCTCTTGTAAAACCTCATATTGATATCAAAATCTGGAATTAATAATCTCGTGAAATTAATCAGATCTACAATGTCAATATTATATTCCATATTAATCACCAGTATTGAAATATCTTTTATGATTAGACCCATTGAGGAATTCAGAAAATTTGACAATAGGCAATCGTTATTTTGGTATATGAATGATCTATTAGAGAGATTACCGTGTATGAATTTTAAATTTTTGGGATCTCCAAAAAAAGAAATATACTCCTCACTTGAAAAGAAATCCTTAGCAAAGTATAGCCTTTCAAATATAATCTCGCGGCTCACATCATAATTCAAATCAAAACAATCCTTGCTATACTTTAAGGAAATTATTTTATCAACCTTGTTTAAATTCTTTATGTGATTATTTATGATATCTATCTCATTCATATCATCTGAGAAATAATTTATATAATCATAATCAAGTGTACAGTTTCCCGATGCCTCATAAAAATTTTTAATACTGTTCGACACATCAAACAAATTAAATTCGTGGTGTTTTTTATAAACTCCACTTCCAAGTTCAAAAATTAAATATTGCTCTCCGTACTCATCACCAAAAATATATTCCCCGTCGTATCGTGAATAAATATCTAATATATCAACATTTTTGTTTTTGAGAGATTTTAAAATACTATGAATGTGCCTGTATCTTTTAAAATTTTCGTTGCTTACCTTGGTTAAAAAATAATTACATTTATGCTCGTCAATTATTTGAAACCCACCTCTAACTGGGTAACACTCCAATGCATGCAAACCAACTGTATCGTAAATAAAGTCATAAGACAAGTTATACTTGCATAAATCAAATCTTTCATCTTCAATAATTCCAAAATCACACAAGACTTTCACCATCTTTTTTTAACACCATATCAAAATCCACTTTTCCTGAATAATCAGATAAATTTTCACCTAAATCTCTGTATTTTGATATAACCCTAATAAATTCATAAGGAAAACTAACACAAGCCATGATAATATTGCAACTATTAATATCTAATTTTTCTAGTTCGCATATACGAGTACAGATTTTAATAAAATCAATGTCTATTCCTGTTCTTTTAATCTTAGTTAAAAATTTTATATAGTCATATTCAATAATGTTTTCACAAAATTCATCTATATTCTTCACATAAATTTTTGAATTTTGATCTGCATAAACTTGATGGGGAAAAACATTGTATACAGAAATTTCTTTGGATTTTATACTTCTTAAAATTACATTTTCATAATCATTATTTTCAATGACATCAAGTACAGTTTCAATTCTTCGAAGCATCTTGTCCCCAAATTTTCCAACGCTATATTCAAACTCATTGTGATAGTTATCTTTGTATCTCCTCAGGTCTCTCTCCAAAAATATTCTCGAAATTTTAAAATCATCAACCATTTTATTTATCATATTGTTAATCGGTATGGTACATCCTCTCAATCTTCCATGCAAATCACATAAAGTATAAATATGTTTGGTTAAAATTTCATCTGTAAAATTCTGTATTTTGGATTTAAAAATTTGTTTATCATCATATATGTTTCTAGACATTACATAACTTCTAAAACTCATAAAAACTCCCAAGGTTATTGCTTTGAAATTATATCTCTAATGAATTCGGCTCTATCATATTTATCATTTTCAAATCGTGTAAGCCTTCTTAAAAATTTTTCTTCATTCCATCTAATTTCTTCCACGTAATACTGAAATCCAAGCTGCCAAAAATCATTTGGAAATAATAAAAAAGACATGGCTAAAGATAGCTCTTGTTTCGACATGTATTTTACATCTCTATAAGAGTCGACTATAATTTTAAATTTATCTATATTCCATCTTCCAATTTTCATTGAACGCATAATAAAGCTTGCAAAATCATGCAGAAAGGTATCTAATATAACGTAATCAAAATCTATAAAATAAATTTTATCATCCCCATCAAGCAAAATATTGTGATTTGCCAAATCATGATGACATATATAATTTTCCCGTATGTGCTTTTTCATGATTTCTTTATAATCAAATTTATACAAATTTTCAATAGACTCATTAGCCATACCTATATTCTTTTCTACATTTTTCAAATATATCTTATCGAAAATTGATAAATATTCTTTTTTTAAAATTTCATCTCTAAATTTTAAAATATCGCTTATCTTCCTATTAAATATATCAATCCATCTAAACCATCTAACATCTCCCTTTGTATCATCCGAATTCTTAAAATTAGTGCTATAATTATGAAACTTTGCAATATGATTAGAAGCCTTGGCAATATCATAAATATTACTATAATTTAGTTCTCGGCTCTCCACCCAATGTGTCATATAGAAATATACACCATCTAGTTCTACGTATTTGTAATTTGTATTGGAAGAAATTACATTTAATATATTTTCAAAATTCTTTTCACGAAAATGTTCAAATACTTCAAGTACATGTTTAAGTCTGCAAAAACTGTATTTAAACTGTTTTAAACAAAGATTCCCCTCAACTGCAATAATCTTATATACATTTTTAAATTTAATAATATTGAGTACAGTTACATCATAATTTTCTTCCACCAATTTCTTCAATCTTTCTAAGTACTCAGACATTCATATCCTCTCTTTATTTAAATACATACTTAAATATATGAAATCATTAACTACTTGTTACTTTAACAAAATAAAAGGCAACTATACCTAAAAAGTATCCGTTGCCTTACAAATTAACTCTTTACTGGAATAGTAAAAACATTACTTAAATTTTTACTACTATCTTCTATCACAGTTGCATTTCCAAAAACACCAATTTTATTAAATCCAATATCCAAAATTGTCTTCCCTATACTTCTTATATCCTGAATTGTCGTAGTCTTTATTTGATCTACCATATTTTTAAAATCCTTTTTAGTCATTCCAGTCAAATAATTATGTATTTCAGTCCTTGCCCTATCTATTTCATCACAGGTATTTGCAAGAGATGATATCGTAATTATTTTATATTTTTCAAGAAGAGACTCCGAGATATCAATATCACTTAAATACTTTCCTATGTTATTTATGGACTTCAATTGCTCAGTTAAAACTGGAGAGAATCCTGCTACTACTGCTAATGTTCCTTGAGTCGTTGCCAAAGAATTGACTTGATAAGCTCCATTTCTCACTCTTAAATTTCTGTATAAGTACTCTCCAAGTATAGATTCCGCAACCAAAAATTTAGGAGTATAATTCCTACCACTAGCCCTAAAATTCAAGAGAGCATACAGAGTTACATTAGTGGAAGGAGCCTTAATAGATATCCTTTCTCTTACCGTATCAAATTTATATTTATATCTTCTATTGATTTCAGTATTTAGATTTGGAATAAGCTCAGCCTCAAGATATTTTTTAACGTTTTTATAATTTTCATTATTAGATATAATTCCTATCTTCAAATTATTTACGTTAAACACAATATCATTTACCAGCTTTATATCTTTAACAATATTGTTTATAAAATTTGGATCTTCATTTAATTTGTTGAATATATTTATCAAAAACTTTATGTACGGAAGTCCCTTTACATAATTTCTGTATTTTCCTCCATCATAATTTGAACCATCTATTTCATAATATACAATGTTTGGATTTATAAGATTTGACTCATAGTATGACTTCAATTTATTCAAATTTGATTTCACAAGCTCTACATTCTTAAAATTTATATTATTTATAAATTCATTCAATATTTCCGTAGACTCTTTCATCCTATCACTCGTAGTATCAAAAGACACTTTAAACATTGGATTATATACATTACCATCAAAACAGTTTAAATTTTCGTCCAAGGTAATATTTAAATTTGACAGAGTTTGTTTTAGTTCACTCATAAGCTCTATATTGGTTTTATTTGAAGTTCCAAATCCTTCTTTGAGCAAATCTGAAAATAGAGCTAAATAATGGATTTTACTTCTTGGAATAGTTCGAGAATCAAAATTCAACGACACGTTTATAAATTTATCATCACTAATCTTTCCCCAAACATATTCGTAAACACCACCTTTATTTTGAACTCGGGCATCACCTAATTTTTCATGTTCATTTTTAAATGGATTAGATAATTTTTCCAATATCTTAGGCGAATCATCTTTCTCGATCCATAAATTAAAATCCTTTGTTTGATTTACAAGATCTATTTTTTGATTTTCACTCATGGAATCCTTATAATTATCGAGACTCTCTCTTAAAGTCCTCTCCTTACTTTCTATAATTCCAAATTCTGGTTCAAGACAAATGAAAGAAGAGTGTTTGTTATTAATAAAATGCATATCTATAAGGTTAATAAAATCTTCTACCCCATAATTTTGTAAATAATCCAAATTTTCATAAAATTTTACACTTTCGATTATATCTCCACCAGAAGACCAAGTATTTATTATATTCCACATAATAAAGCTCTCAGGAGAGTCACTTACTTTTTTATCAATTACGTTATTGGTGATTTTATAATAATTTTTCAAATATTCTTCTGTAAGAATGCTATCTCTAAATCTTTCCAATTCCTCGTATACAAAATTTTCAAATTCCTGTTGCTTTTCATCTTCAGAATTTGCAGAAAACATCACATAGGATTGTTTGGATCCTATATTTCTAAAATCAATAGCAAAATCTGTTCCCAAGTTTCTCTCAATAAACCTTTTTTCAATACCAGAAAATTCGGTATCCATCATTGAAACTAGAAACTTGAGTGCAAAGTTTTCCTTAACGTTATTAACCTTCCCTGTAGCAAATGCATTTATGAAAATGTGTTTATTATTTTTCAAATCTTTCTCAGGAACAGGATACTTAAACCTCGTATAGACTTTCTCATCTAAGTTTTCCTTTATAGAATACTCTTCTATTTTTTCTCTCCTACCATGAAAGGATAAATGTTCTATATCCATAAATTTTAAAACTTCTTCAGTGTCCATGTCACCGTATAAAATTATCAAACAATTTGAAGGAGTATAATATTTTTGATGAGATTCTATGAGCTCATCGACTGTAAGTTCAGGAATAACATAAGGATCTCCACCGCCATTAAAAGCTCCTGGTGCTCCCTTATACAAACTATCCACGGAAGCAATGGATTTATAGAATTCATCGTTAAATACATATCCCTTCATCTCATTTAAGACAACTCCCGTTAATTTTATAGGGGAGTTTACTTCCTCTAACTCAATTCTCCATCCCTCTTGCTTAAAAACATTTTCATCTCTATATACAATTGGATGAAATAATGCACTCAAATAATAATCCATGATTGTCTTAAGTTGATTTTTATCTCTCGAAGAAACGTAATATGTAACATAATTTGTATCCGTTGCAGCATTTATATTTTCCAAATTATTTAAATAAAACAATGCAGGAAAAACATCTCGCACTGGGTATTTCTCTGACCCAGAAAAAAATATGTGCTCTAAAATATGATTAGTCCCCTTGTTATTAACTGTAGGAACTTTGAACGTTATATCAAAAAGCTTAACCTTAGAATCATTTTTTATGTGAATAACTTGTGCTCCACTCTTCTCATGCTCATACAATAAAACTTTTGATTTTATTGTATCAACATAATCTATTCTCAAGAGCTTATACCCCTTTACATTTTTTGAAAATGGGAGTGAAAATGAAATCACTACATTATTTAAACTAAAAAATATCACAATAGAAAAACCAACTATAATTCTAGCTAATTTATTTCCCAAATTAATTTCCTCCTTAATTTTACTATTAGTAAGTTTTCTCTATTTTTATATTTTTTATTATGGTTTCAATAAAAAACTAACTTGTTCAAATTATTAAAAATTTTATCTTTTTTTCTATATCAGTTAATCCATAGTTAATATTGTGAGTATTCATAAAAATACAAATGATATTTTAGTTTTACATATGTTCAGTATATTTCATATACTCAGATAATTTTTTGGTACTTTATAGTCAAATACTTCAGTTTAAAATTTTAATTATAATTTTATGTGTTATAATTAAACGTGTTTTAATCTTTAAAAACATTATTAGGATGGATAAAAATGAAAAATTTTAATTACTTGTATGATATAGTAAATCCCAATTTTATTAAAACTCTATCAATAGAAAACTTATATTCATTAGCGAAAAAAATACGAGAATTTTTAATATATTCTTTAAGTAAAACTGGTGGACATGTCTCCGCTAATCTTGGAGTAATTGAACTTACAATTGCACTACACTACGTTTTTGATTTTGATGAAGACAAATTGATATTCGATGTTGGTCATCAGTGTTACACACATAAGATACTGACCGGAAGAGCAAAATTTTTCAAAAATCTCCGCAAATTTGGAGGATTATCTGGATTCCCTAGAAGAGATGAAAGCATATACGATGTATGGGAAACTGGTCATAGTTCAACGTCCTTATCTGCATGTATGGGAATGGCAATAAATAGAGATTTAAAAAACAGAAATGAAAATATAGTGGCTGTAATCGGAGATGGTGCTCTTACAGGGGGAATGGCATTAGAAGCATTAAACAACATTGGATACGAACAGCGAAAATTAATCATAATTTTAAATGATAACCAAATGTCAATCTCTCCAAATATATCTGCAATGAATCCCAGTACTCAAAAACCATTTTTAAATTTACATAACTCTCTACACGAAATTTCAAATCTTAAAAATATGAATTTACCTTATCACAGAAACATAAAAACTTTATTCAAAAATATAAACATAGGGTATTCTGGACCAATTGACGGACATAACATGAAAGACTTAATAAACAGTCTCGAAAATTTAAAATCTATAAACAAACCTCATGTACTACATGTCATAACTAAAAAAGGTAATGGATTGAAAATTGCAGAAGACGATAACAGAGGATCATGGCATGGTATAGGACCATTTGACATCTCCACGGGGCTCAAAATCAAAAATAAAAAATCAAATCACAGATCTTGGTCATCTGTGATTTCAGAAACTGTGGAAAGACTTGCCAACAATGATGATAAAATAATCTGTATAACGCCTGCTATGATTAAAGGATCAAAATTAGAATTTTTTGCTAAGAAATTTCCTAATAGGATATTTGATGTTGGAATAGCCGAACAACATGGTACAACCTTTTCCGCATCACTAGCACTATCAAATTTAAAACCCATACTATTCATGTATTCTACATTTCTTCAAAGAGCATATGATCAAATAATTCATGACATAGCTCGGCAAAATATTAACATGATCTTAGCAGTGGATAAATGTGGTTTTGCGACTGGGGATGGTGACACTCACCATGGAATTTACGATATAAGTTTTTTAAGACCTATACCAAACGTGTCAATTATCATGCCAAAAAATCAGACCGAAGCACAAAACTTATTATACAATTGCTTGTACAAATACTCTGATAAAGGGCTTATAGCATTTAGATACCCAAGAGGGTACTCTAAACTAGCACACGTTGAAAATTTTGTGGACATAGAATTTGGAAGTTGGACTATAGAAAAGGAAGGAACTGATCTCATAATTCTAACTTTTGGTCCAATGGTAGATATTGCTTTTGAAATTTCAAAAGAATTATCCTACAAAAACATAGATATCAAAATTATTAATGCCAGATTTATAAAACCTATGGATGAAATTTTACTTCATGAAATTTTTAAATCTAATCTACCAATTGTAACAATTGAAGAAAGTTGCAAAATAGGTGGATTTGGCTCAGGTATATGTGAATTTGCCATAAAACACAAATATAAAAACGATATAGAGATTTTTGGAATTGAAGATTCGTTTTTTCAACATGGTGACTTAGAGAATTTAAGAAAGCTGAGTAACCTAGACTCTGAAAGTATAATCAACAAAATACAAAGCCTTATTAAAATAAAATCTTAGAAAGGTACTATAAAAATGAAACATATTTCAATCTTAGGAGCCACAGGTTCAATTGGACTTCAAGCAATTGATGTTATAAAAAATAATAAAAACCTCTTTAATCTTAATTCTATCTCTATTGGTAGAAATATACATGAGTTGAGAAAAATTTTAAAATGTTTTTCACCAGAATTAGTATGCGTAATGAATAAAGAAGACTGTGAAATGTTATCTTCTGAATATCAAAATATAAAATTTACATACGGTGAAAAAGGATTACTTGAGGTGGCTACCTTCCATAAATCTGACATTATAATAAACAGTTTAGTTGGAAACATTGGATTACTCCCTACAATACTAGCAATAGAAAATGGTAAAAATATTGCATTAGCCAATAAAGAAACTCTTGTTACAGCAGGACATATTATAAACGAAAAAATTCGAAAAAATAACGTTAACTTAATTCCTATTGATAGTGAACATTCTGCAATATTTCAATGTCTTAATGGCGAAAACAAGAAAGAAATTAAAAAAATAATATTAACTGCCTCTGGCGGGAGCTTTAGAGATAGAAATCGATTTGAATTAAGAAATGTAACTGTTAATGAAACCTTAAACCATCCTAATTGGAAAATGGGAGCAAAAATAACTGTTGATTCTGCTACCATGGTAAATAAAGGTCTTGAGGTTATTGAAGCTCACTTTTTATTCAATATAGATTATGAAAAAATAGATGTTATACTGCACAGAGAAAGCATAATTCATTCAATGGTTGAATTTAATGATACTACCATAATGGCACAACTTGGTACACCTGATATGCGAAACCCTATTCAATATGCCTTATCTTACCCCAAAAGAATTCATAGTAATGCTTTATCATCTCTGGACTTATCCAAAGTGAAAACTTTAAACTTTACAAAATTAGACTTTGAAAGATATCCTTGCATAAAGCTAGCTTTTGATTCTGGAAAATCTGGAGGGAGTATGACAACAGTATATAACTCTGCAAATGAGGAAGCCGTAAAATTATTCTTGAATGAAAAAATAAAATTTCTAGACATAGAAACCTTAATTTACGAATCTTTAAAATGTCATGATAAGATAGAAAATCCAGACTTAGATACTATTTTGATTATAGATAAACAAGTCAGAAATTTTGTAAATATGCATTATAAAAAAATTTAAGAGCAACGTATCGACCAATCGTTGCTCTTTTATTTTGTTAATTAAAGTGTGCTCTCAATCACTACTCTATATCCAATAAAGCACAATCTTATATATTATTTTGATTGATTTAAAATATCAACATTTTTAGGTACATTCAGCTCTTTTTTACGTTTTGTCATTATGCCACCAATTTTACCAGTTTCACTAGATGTTAATCCACTCCAACCATATCGATCAACTTTATCTTTAAGTCCTAACTCTTCCGCAATCTCATATTTTAAATTTTCTCTAAGTTGCTCAAGTTCTGTTAATTTTTTATTAGATTTTAATTTCTGCTTTATAATACGTTTCAGAGCATTACTGTTATTAATAAAAAATCACCTCTTAAGTGTAAAAGTATATATTTATATATTGATATTTTAACCATGACCTATGTAAATATACTGAATACTTAAATAAAATAATTTATTAAATTTGACTGTTCTTATTAATTTTATTTATATATAATAAATAATGTACTTTACACCTTGGAGGTTTATTTCAATGAAATATAATGTGGCTATTGTAGGAGCAACTGGAAAAGTCGGAAGAACATTCCTTGAGGTCCTAGAAAAAAGAGCTTTTCCTATAGATAACATTTACTTGTATGCTTCTAAGAAATCTGCTGGATCAAAATTAAAATTTAAGAATCAAGAATTTGAAGTTATGGAATTGACTGAAGATAATATTAAGGACAACTTAGATTTCGCATTTTTCTCTGCAGGCAAAGATACAAGTTTAAAATTTTCTTCCGTATTTGCAAATAAAAATTGTATTGTAATTGATAATTCAAGTGCTTTCAGAATGAATTCTGAAATTCCTCTTGTGGTTCCCGAAGTAAATGGTTGTGATGCATTAGATAGTATGATAATTGCAAATCCAAATTGTTCAACAATACAAGCTGTAGTATGTTTAAAACCTCTTCATGATAGATTTAAAATTAAAAGAATTATTTATTCCACTTACCAAGCAGTCTCAGGTGCTGGAAATTATGGAATTAAAGACTTAAACATTGACGACGAAGCCCAATTAAGCAAATTCCAGTATCTTATAAAGGAAAATTTAATTCCACAGATTGATGTTTTTTTGGAAAATGGATATACCAAAGAAGAAATGAAAATGATAAACGAAACAAAAAAGATACTAAATGATGATTCCTTGAAAATTACTGCGACATGCGTAAGGGTACCTGTTGAGAATTCGCACAGCGAAAGTATAAATATAGAATTTGAAAACGAGATAACCTTAGATAGAATTTTAAGCGAGCTCCGAAGTTTTAAAGGAATTGTTGTACTAGATGATATAAAAAACAACTCATATCCAATGCCTCGATATATTTCAGGTAAAGATGAAGTCTATGTTGGACGCATTAGAATAGATGAATCACAAAACAATACTATAAACATTTGGGTTGTTGCCGACAATATCTTGAAAGGTGCAGCACTGAATGCTGTTCAAATTGGTGAATTTATAATTAAGAATAAAAGGAGATAAATAATAATGAGTTTATTTGTTGGATCTGGTGTAGCTATCGTGACTCCATTTACAGAAAATGGCGTAGACTTTAATAAGTTAGAGGAACTTTTAAAATGGCATATTGAAAGTGGTACGGATGCAATAATTGTTTGTGGTACCACAGGAGAAGGTTCCACAATGTGCGACAGTGAAAAAAGAGAAACAATAAAAACAACTATAGAAGTCGTAAACAAAAGAATTCCTGTTATTGCTGGAGTTGGTACAAACAACACTATGAAAACACTTGAATTGTCTAGATTTTCAAAGGAAGCTGGAGCTGATGGACTTCTCATAATAACACCTTATTACAATAAGACGTCTTCAAGAGGATTGTATGAGCATTTTAAAATAGTGAATGATGAAGTTAACCTACCTATAATGGCATACAATGTCCCATCAAGAACTGGAATGAACATATCTCCACAAGAACTTCTAGATCTATCCAAATTAAAAAATGTAATTTCAGTAAAAGAAGCTTCAGGAAATATAAGCCAAGCAATTTTATACAGAAAACTATGTCCCCAAATAGATCTATACTCAGGAAATGACGATCAAGTTTTAGCGTTTATGAGTATTGGTGCTAAAGGAGTTATTTCTGTTGCTGCAAACATAATACCAAAAGTTATGCATGACATGACCCATAAATACATAGATGGGAAAACAGAAGAAGCTTTAGAATTACAATTAAAGTATTTAGATTTTATAAATGCTCTATTTATTGAAACAAATCCTATTCCTATTAAAACTGCATTAAATATCATTAATAAAAATGTTGGAAATTTAAGACTACCTCTTGTGGATATGAATGAAAAGAATTTTAATATTCTAAAAAATGAGATGAAAAAAATAAATTTAATATAAAAATATTCTTCAAACTATCGGAGGAAAAATGGTAAAAATACTTTTAAATGGTATAAATGGAAAAATGGGTACCGCAATTAAAAACTTAAGTTTTGACTATGACAACCTTGAAATATCATGTGGTGTCGATAATACTGTAAACAAAAATTGCTCAATACCAGTATATAAAGATATCGATGATGTTAAAGAAAAAATTGATGTTATAATAGATTTTTCTCATCCAAATTCTATAAATAAGCTTCTAAGTCATGCTATAAAAAATAAAATTGGAATTGTAATTTGTACAACAGGTCACACTCAAGAGCAAATTAAAAATATTAAAAATTCAAGTAAACAAATTCCTATATTTATGTCTTATAACATGAGTATTGGAATAAATGTTTTACAAATTCTTATACAAAAAGGTCTAAAATCTCTATATAAAGATTATGACATAGAAATTATAGAAAAACACCATAATCAAAAAATTGATTCTCCAAGTGGAACAGCCATTATATTGATGAATACAATTAAAGAATTTATAGAGCAAACTTTTGGTGAAGAAGTTAATTTCAAATATGGTCGTTTAGGTGAAGGTAAACGAAATTCAAATGAAATAGGTGTACATTCATTACGTGGTGGAAACATAATTGGAGAACATGAAATAATGTTTGCTGGAAACAATGAAATAATAGAGATAAAACATACTGCCTTGTCAAGAGATGTATTCGCACAGGGTGCATTAAAAGCAGCATTATTTTTGAAAGATAAGAAACCGAGTATGTACGATATGAACTCAATGTTGAACTTATAAAAAAGCTATGAATAAATTTCATAGCTTCATATACCAATTATTCTAAATACAATTCCATTACTAAAATCAATAATTACACCATTACCTCTATTTATCTTTGAAACGTAGGTTGATAAAAGCCAATAATACGATGATGATAACTCTAGAACACTACTAACAAATATTCCTGCAAAAGGATTTAAAAAACTTATAGGTATAGATATACCTCCAACAAACCCTAGCTCTGCAGCTAAAAAATCGAATTGGCTAGAAATTCTTGAAACTTGTTCATTAGTTACATATCTCCTATATCCCCACCAATGTTTTTCTACTCGATCAGCAGATTCACCTACGTACACATTTTTACAATGACACCGAATACCTTGAGTAAATATGACTAGATTAATGAAAATACATGTAAATATTAAGCATTTTATATATTTTAGCATATAGTCTCCGTTTATAAAATTATGTACTTGTTTTTTGCCAATTTAGAAATTATTATACAAAAAACTAAAAGCGACAGATAGAAATCTGTCACTTTATTGAATGAAATACTTATTCATGATCATCTTTTCCAATGATTTGCTCAGGATCATTTTTATCATCATTGAACCATTTATTTGTTGTTGTAGGATCATTAACTATTCCTAATCCTACTAAAACAGCCAACAATGAATTAATTAATTCTGTATATTTTTGATTATCTATAAACCTTACTCCAAAAGCTGACAATGCAAGTGGAACAAGTGCTGCTACTGACACCCATAATCCGTAATTTTTTAATCTATTTCTGAACACGAAGTCATTCTCCTTTAAAATTCATGTATTGTAGTATATATACATACATAAATATTTGTTACAAAAATTATTAATCCAAAAATACGTAGCTTATTACCATCATTACTATTGCTGATGATATAAATAGGAGTAAATATATGTTAAATATGTTCCTAAATCCTTTTATAAAGTCAAGCTCAATTACATTTGATTGTCTAATTTGAACATCATTTATTTTATTTCTCTTTTTCATACTAAATTTATCTACAAAAATAAAATATACAATTAAGCCAAATAAAACTATAATTATTGGAAATAAAAAATCTGTGAATATATCTGATTTCAAAAATATCTTTTCTACACTAAAATTTACCATAACTTTCTTACCAAATAACTTCACTAAATAATTTAAAATATTAACTACAGTGCTTGCAATTACTACAGGGGTAATATTACCAACTCTATTTAAAAAACCTATCAACAAAATACCTAATACGAATCCATAAAAAATTTGTGATAATCCAAAAAAGAATAATGTAAAGATGATAGAAGTTACAATAAGTTTAATGTTGTATGAAAGAAATTTAAATCCATCATTTAATATCGATCTAAAAAATATTTCAACGAGAATTGTATGAATTATTATATATAAAAGAAACCCTAATTCTAAATCATACAAATCATATATACTATTTAAATACAATGTATTCTTTAAAGTAAATTTAAATATTGTTGTAAAAATTAAATTAATTCCACTTGAGATAAAATAAAATGATAATCCTATAATTATTGAATTCTTAATAATTTTATTGTTTATTTTTGGTAACAATATCATAGAGCTAATTTCTGTATTACAAAAATACAAATATACAACAATTGAAAATAAAAAAATAATTGCATCTCTTATGCAAAGTGCAAATATAGAGTAAGCTTGTGATGTACCATACTCAAGAATAACTAAATTTGAAAAAATATATACCACAAAATCTACAAATAAGATAAAACTAATCAATTTAATCTTATTATTAACCACATCGGTCCTCCTAAATGATAGTGTTATCTTTCATTCTATTGTTTTTTATTTTAAAAAATGTCCTATAAAAATTTTTAAATATTTCAAAATAAAAAATATGCCTTATATGATATAAATTATAATTATTCTAAGAAAGGATTTAATTATGGATAAAAATAATTTTTCCCAATTATCATCGGCAGTTAATAAAATTTCTTCAAATGTAGATAGCAT
Source organism: Anisomitus miae (SeqCode) (assembly GCF_054906395.1). Lineage (NCBI taxonomy): Bacteria > Bacillati > Bacillota > Clostridia > Eubacteriales > Clostridiaceae > Anisomitus (SeqCode) > Anisomitus miae (SeqCode). The sequence continues at coordinate 23,903 of NZ_JBRACL010000006.1, read as the reverse complement.
AAAACAATATTTACATAACTTTGGTAAAAAATATAATGACATGGATCTAAAAAATATTGATAATGAACTTATAGAAATTAAAAAAATTCTAGACTCTAACAACATATTTATAAAAAATTTTGATGATAATACTACCGATACTCTTATGAACTCAATTAACAATAAATTTAACAATCTTAAGAATAGTGTTGATAAAAAATAACTACATATGGAGAAGTATCAATGAAGTTAAAATTAAGTTTATTTATAATAATTCTATTTTGTTTTACTTCTTGTTCGCAAAATGTGGTATCAAACAGGTATTACTCAAGTATGACAACTTCAAAAACCTTCAGCGTAAACATAGATATAAACTCAAATAGTAATCACCTTTCAATTGATGAAATAACATTCGATTTTTCAAATATTCAAAATTCAGTTACTGAATTAGAAGAAATGAAAAAAAATTCTTACTCAAATTCAGATTTTATCAAAAAGTTAAACAAAAAAATTGTAAATGTCTTTGATAATATTGGTTTTAATGAAGAAATTATATACAATCATTCCCAAAAATCTATAAATAATAATTTACTATTTACCAAAAGGTCTGAACGTAGAAATCAAAAATCGGAAACTTTGCTACTAAGTACAACATACTTTAATTCAAAAAATGAATTTAATCCATACAACATAGCCGTGATTATGGAAATTTTAAGACTATTTGAAAAATTTCAAAAAGAATATAACTTATCAATATTATTTATAAATAATTCTTCAAATATGAATAATTCTATAGACTCTTCGATAAATGATATTTTAAATTTAAATATAATAGCACTGTTAGATCTACAATTTGAAGATACTCTCAACAAAGTTAATCTTTTAAATTTAGATAATAATAGTAAGCTCTCATTATTTATAAACGAATCAATAAAATATAATTCTCTTAGCTCTATTAACTCCTCTGAGTTTACAAATAAAGATAATTTTCGAAATATAATTTCCAATAATTTAGATTTTGTAAGGATAGTATGTGAAGTCAATACAAATGACATAACGAAATGTTCGAATTTATTAATAAATATTATTGCAGATATAATGAACAAACCTAAAAATCCATCAGTGTCTGTAAGTGATTCCGTTATAAGAATATATCTGACTACGTCTAATCATGATACGGTTAAACACATTTTATATAAGATTAATGATGAAGAATATATTCCAATCACAAATAATTTAAAAATAACAGTCCAAGATTACACCGAACTGTTAATCAAAGTTCAAGATCTGTTCGGTGGAGAAAGCTCTGGTCTGAAAATAAAATTATACTAGACATAAAAGAGGACCGTATAAAATTGAATTAAGATTTTATACAGTCCTCTTTTACGTTTTATGAAATATTCAAATTACATTATCAACTACATCATATACAAAAATCCAGAATCTCCAACTATATCTATGAATTCATTACTTTCCACCATTTCATCTACCAATTCCGAAATAGCTTGTCTATGACTAAAGCCTAAACCATTAACTAAATTTAAAAATTTAGACTTCCAATAATCAAATCCATCTTGATCAGGATACCTTCCCAAAATAGTTTTATACAAAGCATTTATCCGATCACTATCATTGGTATAAGTCAAAGCAAATTCATCTGAATTAACCATTTCTTTAACAAACTCCACTGCAGTTACATTAAATGATTCTAAACTTTCATACCAATACTTAAACCCACTGTGATCAGGTTTCCTACCTAAACCATTTGTATAAACGTCATAAACAAATTTATTATCAGGTTTTGTTGGTTGAGATGTTATAATATTATTGAGTACAATTTCATATTTCCTACCTAGATTATCATAAAATATTATTTCTACACCATTGTAAACTTGATCCGGTACCAAATTACTTATCACCAATTTCGTACCTTCCAATTTTATGTCTACATCTTTTAAACTTGATGATATATACTCATATCCTGTAGGAAGTGCTGGAATGTTAATTTCAAATCTATCTTCAAAATACCTCAGTGCTGCTTGTCCTGTATTAAATTGAGAAAACGTCAAATACATAGGACCAAATACAATTTGAACAAATATACCTAAAAATATAACCCTTAATCTTCTAACAATATACATAGTCACTGGCATAAACCTCGTACAACAAATTTCCACATATTATGTATTATTATAAAAATTTTTACAGCAATAAAAATTCTTCATTGCTGTAAAACATGTCTACTGTCTAAAATCAACTATTCTACCTTGTTCCTCATCATAAAAAACTTCATTATTCAAAAACTCACCATTCAAAAACTTCTTTATGTTATCTATCGAAACAAGAGCTATACTAGTTAATGCTTCTCTTGTTAAAAAAGCTTGATGAGAAGTAACTATAACATTTTCGAACGAAAGTAACTCTTTTAAAACATTATCATCAATTCCATTCTCCGAACAATCACTGAAAAAATAGTTTTTCTCATTTTCATAAACATCTAATCCAACACCGTATATTTTCTTAGATTTTAAAGCCTTAATCAAAGCTTCAGTATCTATTAATCCTCCTCTAGCTGTGTTAATAATGACTACACCATCCTTCATTTTAGAAATAGTCGCATCATTTATCATATGGACGTTTTCCTGAGTTAAAGGACAATGCAAAGATACAACATCACTTTCCCCATAAAGAGTATCCAAATTTACATATTTAAATCCTAATTCCTTTGATACTCCATCATTAGGAAACAAATCATATGCAATAACATTCATTCCAATTCCATTTAAAATTTTTATAAACTGTTGGGCTATTTTCCCAGTACCTATAACTCCAGCAGTTTTTCCAACCAAATCAAATCCAACTAAACCTTCAAGTGAAAAATTATATTTTCTAGTCTTGCTTACAGCTTGTGGAAGCTTTCTTGTCAAACTTAACATCATACCCGTTGCTATTTCAGCAATCGAATTTGGTGAATATGCCGGCACCCTTACAACAGTTATTTTGTTTTTAGCATATTTTATATCTACACCATTATATCCCGCACACCTTAATACAATAATCTTAATACCAAATTCACAAAGCGTATCTATAACTTCTTGATTTACAATATCATTAACAAAAACACACACCCCATCATATCCCTTTGCCATGTGGGCTGTACTAGGAGAGAGTTTTTCCTCAACATATGTAATCTCTATCCCAGAGTCCTTGGAATACAAATTAAAATAATCTTTATCATATTTCTTAGCATCAAATAACACTAATCTCATTATTACATTCCTCCATTTTTTGTTTTTATTACTTCCTTAGCTCCGCCCCAAAATCTTCCTTAAGGCTACTAAGAATTTTGTCTATTACTCCATTAACCTCAGCATCATTTAAAGTTTTGCTTTTATCTCTAAAAATTATACTATAAGCTATACTCTTCTTGCCTTCAGGTATTTGTGGACCTCTATATACATCAAACACCTTAAATCTCTCAAGAATATTCCCAGATTTAGATTTTATAACTCCTTCGATATCTTGAGTCAGCACCGCTTCATCTACAACTACACTTAAATCAAAAACAACACTTGGATATTTAGGAATAGATTTATACTTTTTATCCCACTTGTACAAATTAAAGAGCTTATCTATATTAATTTCCCCTACAAAAAAATCTATATCTACTCCATAATTTTTGAGAACACTAGGATGAACAGTTCCAAACCTACCTAAATTATTTCTTCCTAACATGATTTTAGCAGATTGACCTGGATGATAAAATTTTTCATCCTCTCTTTCCAACAAAAACACTACTCCAAATTTCTCAAACAGAGATTCAACAACACCTTTTATTGAAAAATAATCAACACTTTTTCCATACATCCCAATCGATAAAATATTATTTTCTTCAATACCATTACTATTATTCTTAAAATAAACCTTACCCATCTCAAAAATCGAAACATCATCATTAGAATAAGAATAATTCCTACACAATGAATCTAACATAGATGGAATCATTGTGGTCCTCATTACACTATAATCTTCTCCTAAAGGATTCCTTATCCTTATTGCATCCCTCAGGACATTTCCCATATCTAAATTTAATTTATCGAATATCTTTGGATTATGAAAAGAGTATCCCATTGATTGATTAAATCCAAAGCCCACCATAGTATCTAATATAGTATCAAGAAATTTATGTTTTTTACTTTTACCAATGCCTGAAGATGAACAAACAAGTTCCGATGATGGAATTTTATCATATCCATATATTCTTGCAACCTCTTCAACTAAATCCTGTTTAATGAAAATATCTCTTCTATATGTAGGAATATTAACGGTTAATTTATCACCATTTTCAATTACCTCCATACCCAAGTTTGTTAAAATTTTTATAATTTCATTCTCAGGAATAGAAGTTTTCAAAAAATCATTTATGTAACTAGTCGTAATGTCTATAGAAACTGGCTTATAAGAACTATTCACAATATCAATAGTACCATCAACAATATCTCCATAGGAAAACTCATATACCAAACTACAAAATCTATCTAAGGCATCTATAACAATATTATCATCAATACCCTTTTCAAATCTCAGAGAACTCTCTGTTCTTAAATTCAAAGACCTAGAAGTACTTCTCACACTGCTAAAATTGAAATTTGCACTTTCAACAACAATAGTATTTGTAGAAGCAGTAACTTTAGAGCTATCTCCTCCCATAACACCAGCCAACGCTAGAACTTTATCACAATCTTTCACACAAAGCATCGATTTGTCTATATGCCTTTGAGTGCCATCAAACATCGCAATTTTTTCACTTCTATCAGCATTACCCACCACAATTTCATGCTTTGAAATCGCATCATAGTCAAAAGCATGCATCGGCTGACCAAATTCAAGCATTACATAATTAGTTAAATCCACTATGTTATTAATCGGATTTATACCAGAGCTTATTAACTTATCTTGTATAAATTTAGGTGAATTGCAAATCTTTACATTATGTATTATCCTACTTGCATATCTCTTACAATCGTCACTTTTTAATTTAACTTTTAACATATCCTCTAATTTCTTCGAATCATCTACAATAAATTTCTTGCTGATATCTTTCATCTCAAAATCGTATATTGTTTTTATCTCTCTTGCAATTCCAACCACACTAAAGCAATCAGACCTATTCGACGTTATCTCAAATTCAATAATGTCATATCCCGAATCTAAAACATCACATATATCTCGCCCCACAGGAGTATTTTTGTTCATAATCATAAGCCCATCTGAATGACTACTGATGCCAAGTTCTTCTTCAGAACACATCATTCCATGAGATTCTACTCCTCGTAATTTTCCTTTTTTAATTTTAGTTCCATCAGGTAACACCGCACCATGTAGGGCTACTGGTACAATATCACCTTCTTTCATATTTTTAGCACCCGTAACTATTTGTATAATTTTTTCGCCAACATCAACCTTACAAACAACCAACTTATCTGCATCTGGATGAGGCTTTATCTCATCTATAAATCCTGTAACAACATTAGTTGTCTTAATCTTGCTAGACTCAACCTTTTCAACTTTGGTACCACTGACCGTAAGCTTATTGCACAAATCATATAAATCCAAATCTTCATCGAAATACTCTTTAAGCCACTGAAATGATACTTTCATCAATAACACCTCCACTAACTAAAATTGAGTCAAAAACCTTAAATCACTCTCGTACAGAAGTCTAATATCCTCTATCCTATATCTAAGCATAGCCATCCTATCAATACCAAATCCAAAAGCGAATCCTCTATATTCCTCTGGGTCAATTCCACATCTTTCTAGAACATATGGATGAACCATTCCACAACCTAATATTTCAATGTAGCCACTATTTTTACAAACAGAACACCCCTTACCATTACACACAAAACAGCTTACATCCATTTCTGCTGATGGTTCTGTAAATGGAAAGTGGTGAGCTCTAAACTTAGTTTTTATATTTTCACCAAACATTATTTTTATAAATCTTTCAAGTGTCCCCTTTAAGTGGGACATATCTATATTCCTATCAACCACAAGACCTTCCATTTGATAAAAAATTGGTGAATGAGTCATATCAGGATCATCAGATCTGTAAACTCTTCCTGGCGAAATTATCTTTATAGGAGGTTTTTGATTTTCCATAGTTCTAATCTGCACAGAAGAAGTGTGCGTACGTAAAACATGCTTATCATCTATGTAAAAAGTATCTTGCTCACTTCTTGCTGGGTGATTTTTATAAATATTTAGAGCATCAAAATTATAATACTCGGTATCAATATCAGGTCCATCTTCTATGAAGAATCCCATATTCAAAAATACATTTTGAATTTCATCTAATACGATTTGTATGGGATTCTTATGTCCTATTTTAATTTTCTTTCCGGGTAAAGTAATATCAATCACTTCATTTTTAATCTTTTTCTCTACATCAAGATTTTTGATATTTTCAAAGGCTGTAGAGAATAATTGTTCCATTTTTCGTTTCACGTCATTTACAATTTTACCAGTACTAATTTTTTCCTCATCAGAAAAGTTTTTCATATTTTTAAGGACTTGCATTACTTCACTTTTCTTACCGAGGTATTTAACCTTAAGCTCATCAAGTTCATCTATTAAATTGATCTCCTTAATTTGCTGGCTAACACGATTAAATAAATCGTACAATTTATCCTTCAAATCTATCAACCTCTCACATAAATTTTGCATGTAAAACACCCAAAATATTCTTTAACTTAATAAAAATTGAAGAATTCATTTTTATTAAAATTATGTTTATCTATTGGTTTGTCTCAAATATTCAAAAGCTACTATACTCAATGCCTGAGCCACATTTAAAGAATCAAAATTATTACACATTGGAATAGAAATATCCTTATACATAAACTCTTTCACATTATCAGATACACCTATTGCCTCATTACCTACAGCAATAATTATTTTACCAGTAAGATTTTCATCATAGTAAATATTTTTACTTTTAGGATCCGTCAAGAATATTTTAAAATCATTCTTTACAAACTGATCTAAAAAACAATAGTTCTCCATCATATAAATAGTTGTTTTAAAAACAGAACCCATAGTAGATCTTAAAACCTTATCATTATAAATATCTACTGTACCTTTTATAATTATAACTCCTAAAGCACCAACTGCAACAGCAGTTCTAATAATGGTTCCCAAATTTCCAGGATCTTGAATTTTATCTATTAAGAAATACACTCCCTTAGAAAAATCAAAATTCAAACATGGATCATCCATCTTAACTACTGCAATTATACCTTGAGTATTTTCTGTTTGCTTTATTTTAGAAAACAATGTTTTATGTAAAACGATAATTCTTGGATTCCAAACACTAAGATCAAATATTTCATACAATGAATTTTTCTTAGACTCATCTATGACCAAATACTTTATATTGCAATCATTACTCAAAGCTTCACGAACAAACTTAACTCCTTCTATTAAATAACTTCTGTTTGCATATCTATATTTTTTATTTTTAAGTTTACAAATTTCTTTAAACATTTTGTTATCATCACTATCAATATATCTCAATTTCTTTAATCCTCTTTTTTGGGAAACGTAAACTTACTTTGTAGTCTAGATAATTTATCATCTCTTCCAACAAGAACAAGTAAATCATTTTCATTTATCACAGTTTCTGCATTTATATTAACATATATTTCAGAATTTCTACTACTCTTTATACCTATCAATGTAACACCATGTTTTGCTCTTATATCAATCTCACCTATAGTTTTATCAACCCATTCTTTTGGAGCAGTAAATTCTGCAATTGAAGAACCTTTTGATATTTCTATATAATCAAATAAGCTCTGAAATTTAAGATTATTAGCTAATCTTATACCCATATCCTTCTCAGGAAGTATAACTCTGCTAGCACCAATCTTACGTAACAGCTTACCGTGTAACTCCCCCTGCCCCTTACAAATTATCTCATTTACACCAAGTTCTTTAACCATAAGTGTAACCAATAAACTTTCTTGTATACTACCTCCAATAGCAATTATTGCTGTATCATAATCCTCAATATTTATACTAGATAAAGATTTTTCATCAGTGGCATCAAAGGCTAGAGCATGAGTTACATCATTGGAAATTTCTTCAATTTTTTCTATATCTCTATCTATAGCTAAAACATCATACCCTGCCTTGTAAAGACATGTAGCTACACTAAAACCAAATCTTCCCATTCCTATAACTAAAAATTGTTTCTTCCTCAAAATAGCATCTCCTCATATTAAATTTATCCAACCGTAATACTGACCTCTGGATATTTAATACATTTTTTACTCTTATCAATTTTATTTGTAAAAGCAAACAATAAAGTTAATGTACCCACTCTTCCAAAATACATAGCCAATATAATAAATAATTTACCCATTAAATTTAACTTTGAAGTTAAACCAATAGTGAGACCCACCGTATTAAACGCAGAAAAAACTTCGAATACAACAGATTGAAAAGATACATCTTTATGAGTTACAGCTATCAAAATTATAAAAATACTTATAAAAAACATAGATACGAACGTAAGTACAAATGCTTTATCAATAGTCTTTGATGAAATTTTTTTGCTTAAAAATATTGTTTTATCTTGATTCTTTACATAATGATATATAAAAAGTACTATAACCCCAACAGTAGTAGTTTTTATACCTCCCGCAGTTGATCCAGGAGAACCACCTATTAGCATAAGCAAACACGTTAAGAATATAGAACCCGAACGCATACTTTCCAAATTTACAGAATTAAAACCTGCTGTCCTCGGTGATACTGATGCAAAAATACTATTAATGATTTTATCCTTTAAGTTCATATTACCAAAAGTATTTGGGTTATCGTATTCCAACATAAAATACAAAATCGCTCCTGCAAAAATCGCAATTAGCGTTACAATTAAGGCAATTTTTGTCGTTGATGATACCTTCCTTGTATGGTGGTATGTAATAAACTCCGTTATAACACCAAATCCTATACCACCTATAATTATTAAAGCCATACATATTATCAAAATATAAGAATTACTAAAATATCCCGTAAGACTCGAAAAATTTCCAAATATATCAAACCCCGCATTACAAAAGGAAGATATAGAAACGAATAGACTGACGTATAACCCTCTAGAAAAACCATATTCAGGAATAAATACAAAACCCATTAACAAAGTACCTATAAATTCTACTAACACAGTAAAACTTATAACATATCTCATTATCAGAGAAAGTCCTTGAAATCCTTCAAAATTCAAAGCTTCTCTAACAAGCAAACTAGTTGATAGAGAAATTTTTTTACCAAATTTGAGTGCTCCAAAAGTTGTGAAAGACATCACACCAAGACCACCTATTTGAATAAGTATTAAAATCACTGTTCTTCCAAAATCACTCCAATATGTACCAGTATCAAAAATAACGAGCCCTGTAACACACGTAGCAGACGTAGCCGTAAACAAAGAATTTATATAATTAGTATAAGTACCTGAAACATTAGAAATTGGGAGACTAAGCAAAACAGACCCAATTAATATAACAATTATGAAAAAAAGAACTAATATTTGAACAGGATGTAATTTATTTAACCTACTCAATCTTTATCCTCACGAACTTCAAAATTGTAAAATAAAATGCGACATTTTTAAAAAGCCGCACAATCATTTTAAATTACTTCTAGCAATACTAACAAGTTCACTAAAAGCCATCTTATCATTAATAGCCATCTCAGATAACATTTTTCTATTTATATCTATATTCGATAACTTAAGACCATACATAAATCTTGAATAACTCATACCATGTTCTCTAACCCCTGCATTAATCCTAGTTATCCATAACTTTCTAAAATCTCTCTTCTTAAGTCTCCTGCTAACATAAGAATTCCATAAAGCACGAATAACGGTTTCATTAGCAGTTTTAAATAATTTGGATTTTCCCCCATAATAACCTTTAGCCATTTTCAAAACTTTTTTATGATTTTTACGGGCGTTAATCGCTCTCTTAACTCTAGCCATCCATTCTTACCTCCAAATAATTAATCATTAAATATACGGAATTAATTTCTTCATAGTCTTCAATTGTGTAACCGAAACATATGCAGATTTCCTAAGATTTCTCTTTCTTTTAGCTGATTTTTTTGTTAAAATATGCTGTTTGAAAGCCTTTGCCCTTTTTAGTCTTCCAGATCCTGTCACTCTAAACCTTTTAGCCACTGCCTTTTTTACTTTCATCTTTGGCATGCTAAACACCTCCTAAAATTTAATAATCTAAAATTATTTCTACTTTTTCGGAGACACAACCAAGCTCATATTCTTACCTTCTAACTTTGCCTTTCTCTCAGGTGCTCCATAATCTTGGAGTATCTCAACAAAATTATCTAATATTTTCTCCCCTATGTAACTGTAATCTGCTTCTCTACCTCTAAACCTAACAGTAATTTTTACCTTATCACCACATTTGAGAAACCTTTTAGCATTATTAGCCTTTATGTTAATATCATGTGCCTCTATAGATGGACTAACTCTAATTTCTTTAATATTTATAACCTTCTGATTTTTTCTAGCTTCCTTCTGCCTCTTTGATAATTCATAAATATGTTTGCCATAATCCATAACCTTAGATACAGGGGGATTAGCTGTTGGTGAAATAATCACTAAATCAAGCTCCTGATTCTCAGCAATCTTCAAAGCCTCTTTAGTTTGCATAACTCCAAGCTGTGAGCCATCACTACCTATAACTCTTAACTCTTTAAATTTAATATCACCATTGATTTGAACATCCTTCGCTATACTAGCCACCTCCAAATATTTTAAGAATTCAAAAATAAACACGCCATTTACAAAAAAGTAAAGAGGACGGTACAAAAAAACAAAATACCGCCCTCTAAAAAGCATCTAAAACACTCTCAAATCACAAACATACCCCAGTAATAAGAAACACCCTGAGGTGAGAAACGGCAGTTTCTTCTTAAATTCAGTAATGATTATACAGTATTTACTACAAAATGTAAAGTCACTTAATTAATTTATTTAATGTTTTAAAACATTTAGAGCATCCATGACAGAAGCTAACTCTTTCCTCAAATACCTGTTTTATAGTTTCTATAATCTCTACGTTTAAACTATTCTCCACCCCATGTATGATTATATTTTTGGGTGAATTAGTTATAAGACCACTTATTAATAAATCATCTTTATTTGTATTAACCATTGACATATTAAAATCACTAAAATCATCTAAGAACATTTCGTATATATTATTTTGATTTTCATCTAAAATTATATATGTTCCACCTCTATTTATTATAATATTAACTTCATCAATTTTATTTTCTTGTATCTCTACGAAATACTTTAACAATTTTATAAATTCGTTATATTCCCTCTCGATCATATGTCTTTCAACTACTTTATCAACGATCTCCTCGATATCCTGAAACAATTCTCTCATTCTGAATCGAATAAATCCCGTTATATTTATCTCACTCTTTTCTTCAATACAGTTCTCAATCTTATTCAGTATATCAGCTTTTTTTTCAATAAACAGCATATTACTATCATCACGAAAATTATCACTCATTAAAATATTTAAAACTTTTTCTTTAACCTCATTTATTTCATCATACTTAATAAAAAAATACGAATTATCAAAAAAATAGTTTATTTCTTTTTCTGCAAAAATATTTATTATAAATCTATATACTATAAGAGCTATAGCGTGAAATATAGAATTCTTAAGCTTCTTCGTACATCTCAAAGGATCGCAAACTATATCTATAAAATTGGTTTTCTGATATTTTTTTTCCAATACTTTTAGAAAAGGTTTCCCCCTAGATATATCCATCAAAGCCAATCTTAATTCATCAATTATTTCTTCTTGTCCTTCATAAACTACTCTAGCTAATACCAAAATATCACTCCCTTCATACTGTTGTACATTATATGTTATCAATTACTTTAAATACACCAATTAAACCCTCTCTTTAATGATGCTCATTAATTCGTAATTTAAAACAACTTTGGTATAAAATTTTCTCAATATAAATTCAAAATAGGATTTAAGTGAATCATAATTCACATTGTTTATTTATTTCATAAGCGTATATTTTATATACATAAATTTATATACATAAAGATTTTTACATATAAATAATAATTAATTCTTAATTCTTTTTAATGGATCTACATGTTCACCATTTACACGTATTTCAAAATGAAGATGAGTTCCAGTGCTTAGTCCTGTGTTCCCCATTTTCCCAATTATTCCACCACCCATTACGTCCTGACCAACCTCAACATTTACTTGATCTAAGTGTGCATAAAACGTTTGTATGTTATTACCATGATTTATTATAACAACATTTCCGTAAACACTATTGTACCACCCTGCACTAACCACTTTCCCACTCAAAGATGCCATAATTAGATCCCCTTTATTACCTGCTATATCTATTCCTGTATGAAAACTCCTCTGTACCGCAATAGGATGAACTCTCTCTCCATACTTTGACGTAATTATACCTTGGGCAGGCTTTAAATATTTTCCATAATTAACTTTTGAATTTGTATTTCTATTATCTTGATTTAGGCTATCTAAATATTTTTTAAGTTCTTCTTGAATTTTGTAATTATCTTGATGAATTTTTATTAATTCTTGCTGAATAAGCTTCCTCTCATCTGATAAACCTGCATATCGATTCTTAATTTCATTATTTAACTCGCTTATTTCGTCTAACTCCTTTTGTTTTAATTCCTTCTGTTCTTTCAATTGTATCAAATTTTCATCATTCTCCTTGATCCTCTCGTTTATTAAAGCCATCTTAGATTCCAAGGATTGCTTCAAGATTTCAGTATTACTATTCACAAGTTCCAAATCATATATGTTTTTTAAAAACTTTTCCATCATTGATCTGTCAATGTCTATAAATTTAATCATGTTGTCTATACGTTCGGATAAGTCAATAACATTTTCAGAAGTATACAAGATCCTTAGAATAGGTTTGTATACATCCATGTGCATATACAAATTCCTAATACGTTTACTTATTACATCTTTAAATTTATCAATCTCATTCTGTAGCTGATTCATGCTCTCTATATTTTTAGAAATATTATTTTCTACGTCATATATCTCTTTATTTAGTTCATCTACATTTTTATTTAAAATATGTACGCTATTTTCATATCCATCTATGGAAGCGTTATACTTTTCTATGGTTTTTTGTTTAGAACTTATTTCATCGGCTATGCTCACAAGTTGGTTTTCTAAAAATTCTATTTCTTCATTTACTTTTCCCTCAGATTTGTATAACTCCCTCATCTTTTCATTGTTTTTCCCTAACTCCTCATCGAATTTGGATTCCATGGCACTAGCAATATTCAAAATGTTAAACAGCAAATACATAGATACAAATATTTTCCTAAACCATGACATAAAAATAACCTCAGACTTTCATTTCATAATTTCTAATTGTGTCCAAAGTTATAATTTTTTATTTCTAAATATTAATTTTTTTATTTTATCATACGATATACTCAGTGTACTGAAAGGTACATTTTAGATTACAATAACTTTATCATAATATAACACTCCATTTTCCCTATTGAAGCCAATATGTCTTATTCGATATATTGGCTTTTTATTTTTAAGATTCAAAAGCCATTATTAATTTTATTTTTAGAATGATATAATCTACGTAGTACTAAACAATTTTTATAAGTTTAGTAACTATTTTTTTAATCCTGGTCTTAGGAGGACAGATATATGAAAACACTAAATATAAACAATAGTGCTGACGACTTTAAAATTTTAGAACAAAGGATAGGCGATATTTTAAACAAACATCCAAACACAAAGGATTTCTTCGAAAAATATAACATTGACTTCTGCTGCGAGGGACAGAAACTTTTAAAAGATGCCTTGGTAGAATTAAACCTCAACTCTCAATCCATTGCGAACGAATTAATAACTATAATTAAAAAATCTTGCAATCTCAAACCCTCAAGTGACAGTGAAGTTATTAAGTCGACTGAGTTTATAAATAAATCCTCAGAAGAAATTATTGATTTTATAATATCTCATTTCCACGAAGGACTAAGAAGAGAATTTCCTAAAATAAATGAGCCACTTTTAAAAATAATGAGAGCACATATAACAAAACATAGAGATTTATTCTGGGGAATCCATAAACTTTTTTGCAAAATAAAAGATATCTTTGATGGACATCTGATTTTAGAAGAAGAGCTTATATTCAAAACAATGATAAAATTTAATAATGGAGAGGTTTCAAAAGAAAGCGAAGAATATAAATTGATGATTAATTCAATGAAAGAAGCCATAGATGAACATTTTATAGTAGGTCCAACATTAAAAGAATTATCAATGCTAACCGATAATTATACTCCACCTAAAGATTCTTGCAAAACCATAATTTTAGTATACAACGAACTTCATAAACTTCAAGACCACATCATGGCCCATACTCAAATTGAAAATAACATTTTATTTCCTAGATATTTAAATTAAATGAATAATAATTTGTCAATTACAAAACACTATCCTCATACCTTATTTTCAAATAATAAGATTAACATACTTAACCAAAAGACCATCTCATTTCATTGAGATGGTCTTTTCTAATTACTTACAATTAGTTGTTAAATAACTGCTCTTATCATCCATTAATTCAAAATACTTATCATAATCGATTTGTTCTATCTTCTCTTCATCCTTCAAAAGCATTCTCTTATCTCTATGGAAAAGAAAATACAAAAAGTCATCTTCTTCCTCATCTTTAAATTCTAAGAAAACCTCTCTAACTTCGTCATCTAAAGATGTTATTCTAACTCGGTAAGGCTCATTTATACTTTTCAATATATCAAACTTATCATATCCCACCATATCTCCATAGGATATCCTCTCATCCTTTTCATCTTTAACAATATTTATGATTTTATAATAATACCTAAGGGCATACTCCATCCCGTCATATTTTATATTTTTTATTATGATTTCACCATCTTTTGGGTCATAGGGATTGCTATAAGTGAAATTCGTTTCATACAATAAGTACCTTTCAGAATAATCATCACTAGAAAAGACTTCGTAAATTTTAAAATTGTAAACTCCATCTTCCAAATCACACTGAATCAACTGCGTTCCATCCTTAATTTCAACATTATGAAAAATAACTTCCCTGCTCTGTCTATTGAACATGTCTAAAACCATCTTCCCGTTGCCAACACAATAAATACTTACACTCAAATTACAAATTCTAAAATCATATTCTGCCTGAAAATTTTTAACCCGAATAGCCGATCTTCCGCTCATAAAATCTCTTCCTCTCAAAATAATTCTTTTCGATTAACCCAAACAAACTTAATAACCATTCTAATAAAAATGAATTTAAAATACAATACAAACTTTACAACATCCATAATACAAAATATCTCTAATTTAAAATTAGGTCATTTTATAGAGATTTTATTAAAATCTTCTATGATCTATTAAGTATTTTTTAATTTTAAATTACCAATAATAAAGTAAAAACTATTCGAGGTGATAAAAATTAATTTAATCAAGAAAATTATTTTGATTATTTTAACCTTTGTAAATATTCAAAATGTTTGCAATGCAAAATCATTTCAAGAAACCAGAAAAACTATATCAAATATTCAAATAGCTCCAGGTGTTATTTATGTAAATGAAATCATTCATAATTTCATGGGAAAAAACTCGAATCATCAAAATGTAAATTACATAGAAATGGATTTAAATTTACTAAATTCGACATATTCTCTCCTATGCCATAAATCAAAAAATATAACCAATGGAAAAGATACATTGAGCAACCAAGTATTTACCGAACAAAGGAATGGTCAAAACATAATAGCCGCTATAAATGGAGATTTTTTCAATTTGGAAACTGGTATACCCTCATGTAGCAATGTTGTAAATGAAGAAATCTTCTCGACACCAGTAACAAAAGATGAAGAAATCTTAAGACCATGTTTTGCAATTATTGATGACAATCGTGTAGATATAGACCAATATATTTTTAAAAATAGCTTGACTCTTATAGATAAAGATTCAAGTAAAATTCATATACCCATAGATTCATTAAACAGAAATGACTATATAGAAAATACAGTAAACATTTTCAATTATAAAAATAACGAAAACTCCGTTATATATCTTCCGAAAGATAGGGAAGATGCTCTTGTAATTACTATAATTCCCGATAATTCAGAAACATCGTTTAAAAACTCAACCACTATAAAAGGAAAAATTTCAAATATCATAAATGATGCACCAGCTACATACAAACTTCTGGAAAACGAGTTAGCTATTGTTGCATATGACAAAAAGAAACATCTATTCTCGAGAGCACTAAATGGTATGGAAGTCGAAATAAAATTTAATATCATAAAATCCTCAAATTACACTACTCCAGAAATCAAACATCTGCTTACAGGACATGAATTTATACTATATAATGGGGAGGTTCCTAACGAAAACTATTTCTCTAAAGTTTGGAATAGCTCCTCTGTATCTTCGAAAAGTCATAGAACAGCTTTAGGATTGACCAAGAGAAATACACTAATAATTTTTACAGTGGATAAAAAAGATTTTTCAAAGGGCATGTCCTTGAATGAAGTCGGAGATTTTCTAAAATCAAAGGATGTATATAAGGCCATAAACCTAGATGGTGGAGGATCGACCTCGATGATGATTAGGAAGCCTGGTATGTATCCACTTGAAAATGTAAATCTTCCAAAGGAAAATAGAAATATAGCAAACTCAGTTATGATAAAAAATTTATTGCCGTATGTATCGGATATTCAAGATGTTCACTATGAAGACTCTCTTCAAATATGCAAGACAGAAAATAGAAAATTAAATTTTTTAGCATACGATGTAAATCTAAATCCAGTAAACGTATACTTGATTCCAAGCTTAAAACTAACAAGTGATGTCGGAATCTTTGATATTGATGGAACATTTTGTCCATTCCAAGAATCACGTGCTGGAACTATCACGATTGAAATAGGAAATATTTCTAAAACCTACAATATTCAAATAGTGTGAAGATATCCTGATTTATCAGCACATATAAATTACTGATGCTATTCTATTTATCTCAGCTATCAGTAATTTTTAGTTTGCTCATTTTTAACCTTCCAATTTAACCTTCCAACTCCATTAACTTAGTTAACTCCATCATCTCTTTTGCCATGTCTACGTCTCTTATCCTTGATTCTGCTGCCTGTAAATTCTCCGCTGTATTATCCGTTGATGCTATCGTATGCTCCAATCTGTTCTGTGCCGCTCCTAAATCCGCCCTCTGACTAGATACCCTCGATATCGCTTCATCTATCCTCTCTATCGCTTCCTCCGCATTCCCTACTCCTATCACATCTATTCCTCCTAGCCCTAACTCCCTGCTCCTCATGTTCCCCACACTCAATCCTATCATTTGCTCCCTATTCGCTCCTACTTGTAATCTTATACCTTCTTCTTC